>DATHQG010000154.1:0-22102 GCA_035483075.1 Edaphobacter sp.
AGGCCACCTGTTTGAGATCGAAGGTGCGGGCCGGATCGGCGAGGGTGAAGTCGCCGAGGACTGCGTCAGGATGTGCAACCGGATCGCGCACAACGTTCGCCATGCGCGTCTGCTTCCATCCGGCGTACTGTGCGGCGTGGCAGTGTTCGCAACGCTGTGAGCCGACGTATTGAGCTCCTGCAGTGGACTGCGGCTGCGCTGAAGCGGCAAGGATGGTCCAGCTCAGAACGGTGAGCAGAAGCAGGTTGTTCTTCTGTCTCCTGCGCCGATTAATCTGCATGGAATCGCCGGCCATTCCACACAAGAGTAGTGGAGCGGAGAGGCGAGGTAAATAGCCGGAAGGTAATTATGACGAAACCGTGACATTGAGAGCGGGCCAGGTCGCCTATATTGTTTTGCGAAAGTGCACGCAGCGGTCGACTACTTCGAAGCCGAGTGCCTGATGCGTGCGCTGTGATCTCTCGTCGTCGATCCATGTGTCGGATGCCATCTCCTGACAGCCGTGACTTCGGGCCCACTCTTCGGCGAATTGCATCAACGCCTTGCCGATTCCCTGCCTTCGAAATGCCTCGTGGACGAACCAGCCCTCGACGAAGCCGACCGGCTGTGCGGTATCGCAACCGTCGGCGTGGGAGCGCAGACCTACTTCGAGGAATCCGGTCAACGCTCCGTCTTCGTCCTGTGAGACGAGAATCGCCATCGGGAGAGTGCCGTATCTTCCCGTGCGCAGGACCGCGTCTACTTCTTTGCGATGCTCTTCGATTGAGGAGTCAGGCCACAGCAGCTCGCGCATCTTTGCGAGATCGTGTTGATCTGAGGTCTGCGCCTGGCGGACCTTGGTAGCCACAGTAGGGCCTCATCTCTGGCGCGGGACGATCTGCGACGTTCGGGGAGGGGTGTGTGCTAGCGGGCCTCGGCGCGGACTTCGACGGCCTTGGCCTTTTCCACTGGCGGAGTCACCATGGTGCTGGTGTCCTTCATGGCGGCGATGGCTTCGTCGTAGCGGCCGCGCACGGAGTTCGAGCGGATGCGCGCCATGTCCTCGAGCATCTTCATGCCGTCCTTCAGGTAGCTCATGCGGCTGCGCTCATCGTGGCCCCAGGTGACGGGAACCTCGCGGACGACGTACTTCAGCTTGCGGGCGATGAAGAGAATTTCGGGATCGAAGCCCCAGCGCTCAATGGTTTGCAGACGAAAGATGATCTGCGCGGCAGAGCGTTTGAAGGCCTTGAAGCCGCACTGGGTGTCTTTGTAGGGGAGGCCCATGATGGTGCGGGTGACCCAGTTGAAGCAACGTCCGAAGAACTGCCGGTAGAGCGGCTGATGGATAGTCTGGCGGGTACGGTCCATCCAACGTGACCCGATCGCCACATCTGCGCCGTCGGCAAGGGCGTCGAGGAGGCGCTGGGCCTCTTCCATGGGCGCGGAGAGGTCTGCATCGGTGAACATGACGATGTCACCGGCGGCCTGAAGCAGACCGTTGCGCACCGAGTAGCCCTTGCCCTTGTTGCCTGGGTTCTGCACCAGATGGAGGCGCGGATGTTGGACCATCCAGCGCTGGACGATCGCTGCGGTGTCGTCCTTCGAGCCGTCATCGACGACGAGGACCTCTGCGTCCCAGCCTTGTTCCGCAATACATGAAAGCACGCGATCCAGCGCATGCTCGATGCGAGCGCTTTCGTTGTATGCGGGAATCACGATGCTCAGCTGCGGATGTGACATGGCGGAGGACAGACCCGTTCTTTCAAGGCTTCAAAATGCGAGGATGCACGAGGGAGAATGCCGTCGTCCATCATACTGCAACTATTTGACGAACGGAACCGTCTTTTAGTCTCTATTTTTTGCGGGTCGGCGTCAGGATTTGAGCTTTTTTCCGCGACCCAAAGCGCGTCCGGCCCGGCTCCGAAGTGACTGCTCCCCTGCTAAACTCCACTACATGCCGGAAGACTACGTAACACCACCGCCGCCACCGCTGCCCAGACCACCTGCCATGCCGTATGGGCAGGCGCCACCGTACGCCTCGCCCTATGGGTATCCACCCGGCTACGGCGTGACGCCGCCACGCCGATCGCCGTGGTTTTACATCGGCATTATCGCGGGCTCGCTGGCCGCTGTGTTCCTGCTGGTCTCGCTAATGGTGTGGGCGACGATACGCTCGACTGGCAATGCCGACTCCACTGGTTTCGGCCTGAACCCTAGCAGCATTGCAGTGATTGACGTTTCGGGCGTCATCCTCTCGGCAGACACGGTCGACACCCAACTGCGCAAGTTCGGCGACGACTCTTCGGTGAAGGCGATCATTCTGCACATCAACTCGCCCGGCGGCGGCGCGGCGGCCTCGCAGGAGATCTACCACGAGGTGCTTCGCGTGCGGCAGGAGACGCACAAGAAGGTAATCGCGTCGATTGAGTCGGTCGGTGCCTCGGGCGCGTACTACATCGCCAGCGCGTGCGACAAGATCTATGCGAACGACGCGTCCGTTGTAGGTTCGATTGGCGTAATCATGGAGTGGACCAACTACGGCGACCTGCTCAGGTGGGCCAAGCTGAAGAACGTCGTCATCCACGCCGGTGAGTTGAAGGACGCAGGCGACCCTAGCCGCGACCTAACGCCAAAGGAAGAGGCATATTTTCAGTCGCTGGTGGACAACATGTACACGCAGTTCGTGCACGATGTCGCCACAGGACGGCACAGCTCGGACGAAAAGATCAAACCGCTCGCGACGGGTCAGGTTTGGACCGGTCAGCAGTCGCTGCCGCTGGGCTTGATCGACCGGGTGGGGGGCTTCCGGGTAGCGCTGATGGAGACGGCGAAGGACGCGGGGATCTCGGGCGAACCAAGGGTGGTACGTCCCCCAAAACTTAAGCGCGGCCTGTTCTCCATACTCTCCGACGACAGCGAAGACCTGTTTCCCAACCCGAGCCAGCTGTTGAACCGCGCTCCGGGCTTTTACTTCATGTGGAAGTAAGGCCCGGTGCTCCAGCATTTACGTTGTCTAACCACTGCAGCACCATCGAAAGGGCCCCGACAAAACGGGGCTTTTTCCACTGATCGGCACGACCCTTTGGCCGGTCCTTGCATCTCAATGTACTAAATGCTGATTCCTTTCTACTTTGGTTTCATTCGCTACCCAATTGGCCGTCATCCCGTCTACAATCAATAAGAACGGATCGCTCGGTACGGCATCAATAGCCCTCCCTCAGTACGAAAGGAACCCATACTATGACCAAAGCCGACCTCGTAGACCAAGTCACCGCCATTGGCGACCTCACCCGTCGCGACGGAGAGGTCATCGTCGATACCCTCTTCGACGCCGTCATCGGAGCCCTCAAGTCGGGGGACAAGATTGAAATTCGAGGCTTCGGCAGCTTCCGGACCCGGCAACGGAACGCCCGGACCGGCCGCAACCCGAAGACCGGGGCGAAGGTAGACGTTCCGGCCAAGCGGGTCCCGTTCTTCAAGCCATCGAAGGAGCTGCGCGACTCGGTGAACCCGAATGGGGCCGCGAGCGCGAAGGCCGCGGCAAAGAAGGCCGGCACGGACCATATCGATCCACATCATCCGCCAGCTATGTAGTTGACGTTACAGGCAACGAGCGAGCAGGTGTCTTCGCGTCTGCTCGTTTTGTTTTGTCCGGTGCCTTGTTTGCGAAGGTCCGCTTTGCGTTCACTCGGTCATACCCTCCAAAACAACGTGCGAGATGCTCTCGGTGCCGAACTCCCCCTCCGACTTTGCAATGATGACGCTGGCGAGGCAGTTGCCCACAACGTTGATCGTCGTGCGCGCCATGTCCGCCAGGGTGTCTATGCCGAGAATGACAAAGATCGGTTCCGGCGGGAGGTGGAAGGTCGCGGCTGTGGCCAGAAGGACCACCAGCATCGCGCGGGGCACTCCGGCGATGCCTTTGCTGGTCAGCATCAGAGTCACCATCATCAACAGTTGCTGGCCGAGGGAGAGATGGATGCCAGCTGCCTGCGCGACGAAGATGCTGGCTACGGCAAGGTATACCGTCGAACCAGCGAGATTGAAGCTGTAGCCGGCAGGAATGACAAAGGCCACGATGCGTCGCGGCACTCCAAGGGCCTCCATCGACTCCATGGAGCGAGGAAGCGCGGCCTCGCTGGTAGACGTAGCGAAGGCGATCGTCGCCGGTTCCGCGACTAACGCGAGAAAGCGCCTAAGGGGCACGCGGAAGAGCAGGGCCGCAGGCAGGAGGCCAATCAGGCCAAATGCCACCAACGCGGCATACAACGTTAGTAACAACTTGCCCAGGTTTACGAGCACACCGAGGCCCATCTGACCGACCGTGAAGGCCATAGCGGCGCCGACGCCCAGCGGCGCAAAGTACATGACAACATTGGTGAACTTGAACATTACATCGCTGAGGCCGTCGAAGAGGCGAAGGAGCGGTTCGCGCTTCTCTTCGTTAATGGTGGCGAGCGCGATGCCAAAGATGACGGCAAAGACGGCGACCTGCAGGATCTGCCCTTCCGCCACTGATTTAGCGAGGTTCTCCGGGAACATGTGCAGAAGAAAATCCTGCCAGTGAGTCGGCGGAGGAGTTGTAAGTCCTTCCGATGCAGCCGTCGCGGTGGGTATGGACAGACCCACGCCGGCATGGCTGAGATTGATCGCGACAAGTCCGATCACCAGCGCGATGGTCGTTACAACTTCGAAGTAGATGAGGCTCTTGATACCCATGCGGCCGACGCTCTTCAGGTCGCCGTGTCCGGCAATACCTGTGATGAGTGTGGCGAGAATGAGCGGAGCGACGATGGTTTTGATGAGCCGCAGAAAGATGTCACTGAAGACACGAAGGCTTATCGCCAAAGCGGGTGCGTCGAAGCCCAACTCAGCGCCTGCCACCATCGCAACGAATATCCATGGCGTGAGTGAGCGGCGGCGGAACGCGAAGACGGCCAACAGCAAGACCGCGACACAGCGCAGTGCGACACCCATGTGATGGAGGAGTGGCCCCAGGGCCGCACCCAATGCTATTCCCGCGGCGAATAAAACCGCAGCTGCAAGCAACAATATGCGTTCCAATTTCGTCTTAAGCATCAGGTGCGAAGGATATCAGTCTTCGAAGCGAACTACTCATCGGACCGGCCCAATCTCCCCGCGCTGGTAGCATACTCAACATGGCACGTCACGCTACGTTTCGTCTGTTTTTCTGCGCTATCACTGCCTGTTCTCCTGTTGCCCAGGTGGCCGCCCAAACCAGTCCCAAGATCGTCACAGCCGTGCCTGGGTATGATGCTCTCCCGCAGTCGTCCAGTCCCATTTTGAGCCCTCTCACTCAACCAACGATTAGCCAAGGTGCTCTTCTTCTGATCGAGTTGGATGGGCGCTTTGCGAAGTCCGTCGCGGCTGGCGGAGGCAAGGCCTTCGGGACATGGTTTGCCGATGACGCAGTCACTCTGAACAACGGCAAGCCTGCCGTCCTCGGCCGTACCGCCATCGCAGCACAGGCCCAATGGGACCCAAAGACCTACCAGCTCACATGGGTCCCACAAGGCGCACAAATGGGGCCTTCCAACGATATGGGCTTCACCTGGGGACATTACGAAGGTCACTCGAAGGACAAAAACGGCGAGCCAGTTGTCATCTCCGGCCGCTACTTTACCGTATGGAAAAAATTGCCCAATGGCGAGTGGAAGGTGACGCTCGACGCGAGCGCCGATGAACCACCGGCAACGGGGGAATGCTGTGTTCTGCCAAAGCCGTAAACCATTGCTGCAACAAAAGTAGGAGTGCGCAAAGATTTGCACATAACCTACGATTGAACAACTCGAATGAATGCTCTCATGGTCAAAGACGAAGCGCTGCGGATCGAAGCCCTCAATCAATACGAGGTACTCAACTCTGCGCCTGATCCCGTCCTTGACGACTTGACGCAACTGGCTGCGCAGATCTGCGAAACTGCCGTCGCCGCGGTTTCCTTTATCGGCTCGGACCGCATCTGGATACGGTCGCGTTTCGGCATGGAATCGCGTGAGCTTTCCCTCGGCAGTCTGCCCTGCGAGACCACCATCCTCGGCGACACCGTCTACGAGATCCCTGACACGCGCAACGATCCCGACTACGCTCCAGACGGCATCCATCTCGAGGGCCATGCTTACCGCTTCTACGCCGGCGCTCCGTTGACCACTCCCGGCGGCGTCAACATCGGAGCGTTGTTTGTGCTCGACCGGCCCGCGCGTATGCTGACACCGGCCCAGTCTTCGGCGCTCGGCGTCCTCGGCCGTCAGGTCATCAATCGCCTCGAACTCAATGGTCGCATCCACCAGATGGACCGGGCCGCCCGCTCGCGCCAACGCGTCGAGTCGGCCCTCACTGTCGAACGCAACTTCGTCTCCACGGTCCTCGACACTGTGGGCGCGCTGGTCGCCGTATTCGATCCAGCCGGCCGCATCGTTCGCTTCAACCGCGCCTGCGAGACTACGTCCGGCTACGACTTTGCCACCCTCGTCGGACGCTACGCGTGGGACAAGCTTATTCCACGCCCTGAGATCCCCGAGGCCATCGAAACCTTCGAGCGTCTGCGTTCCGGACAGTTCCCCGCGGCCTTCGAAAACCAGTGGCTTAACCGCGACGGCAGCCTGCGTCGCATCTCCTGGACCGCCACTGCGCTCGCTGACTCGCAGGGCCAGATCGCCTTCATTATCGCCACAGGCATCGACGTCACCACGCAACGCGCCGCCGAGGCCACTCTCCGCGAGAGCGAGGCACGCTACCGCCAGCTCATCGAAGGGTCCCTCGGTATGGTCTGCACGCACGACCTTCGTGGCAATCTACTGACCATCAACACGCACGGTGCGGAGACGATCGGGCGCACCATCGAGGAGATGATTGGACACAATCTTGTCGAGTTCATTGCGCCAGAGAAGCAGGCGGCGCTGCCTGGCTATCTTAAAAAGATGGGCGAGACCGGCGAGGCGCAAGGGATGCTTCATCTCTCGCACGCTGACGGCGAGGTCCGCGCCATCGCATACAGGAACAAGCTCATCGTCGTTCCCGGCCGCGCTCCATATGTTCTTGGCTTTGGCGTCGACATCAGCGAGCAGGTCCGGGCTGAAGGCCGCCTTCGTACGCTTACGCGCCAGTCGGATTCCATCCTCGCGTCGGTTGGCGATGGCATTTATGGTATCGATCTCGACGGCAAGGTCACCTTTGTGAACGCGGCCGCAACCCAGATGCTCGGCTACAAGCAGGACGAGATGCTTGGCCACGTCATGCACAACCTCATCCACCACACGCGCGCCGACGGCACGCCGTATGATTCGGTCGATTCGCCCATTCGCAAGAGCCTCACCAACTTCGACACCGTCCGCGTCTCCAATGAAATCTTCTGGCGCAAGGACGGCACGAGCTTCCCCGTTGAATACGTCGCTCGGCCGCAGATCGACTCGCAGTCGTCCGACTCCGAAGGCCTCAAGCCGTTGGGTGTCGTCGTCGCCTTCACCGACACGACCGAACGCCGCGCGCTCGACCGCATGAAGGACGAGTTCATCTCCACCGTGTCGCATGAGCTGCGCACGCCGCTCACCTCGCTGCGCGGAGCGCTCGGTTTGCTCGCCGGCGGCGCGCTGGCGAACCGCCCCGACAAGACGCAGCAGATGCTCGAAATCGCCATCAGCAACTCGGACCGGCTGGTACGTCTGGTCAACGACATCCTCGACCTCGAGCGCATCAGCAGCGGCAAGGCCGAACTGCACTCGACCATGTGCAGCGCCGAAGACCTGCTGCGCCGTGCCGCCGGCGTGCAACAGAACCGCACACCACGACCGAACATCCGCATCTTCTTCGCCGCGCACGGGGTCAGTGTGTGGGCGGACGCAGACCGCATTCTGCAGACGCTGAACAACCTGCTCTCAAACGCGATCAAATTTTCACCGGCGGGCAGCGAGATCCACTTGACCGCGCGCAATCTGGACGATAGCGAAGCCATCATCGAGGTCCGCGACCAAGGACGAGGCATCCCCACAGATAAGCTGGAGCACATCTTCGACCGCTTCCAACAGGGGGACGCCTCGGACTCGCGCGACATGGGTGGCACTGGCCTGGGCCTCGCGATCTGTCGCAGCATCATCAATCAGCACGGCGGCCGCATCTGGGCCACGAGCGTTGAAGGCCAGGGCACCACGATCCATTTCACTCTGCCCACCAAGCCCATTACGAACCTGCGCTAGCGCTACTCGTCACCCTCTCGCAGTTTGGCGATCACTGTGAAGTCCTCGAGGGTCGTGGTGTCGCCCTTCACTTCGCCGGTGGTGGCCAGCTCGCGCAGGAGACGTCGCATGATCTTCCCGCTTCGAGTCTTGGGCAGGGCCTGGGCAAACGTGAGGTCATCGGGACGGGCCAGCGCGCCAATCTCCTTCGCGACCCACTGGCGCAGCTCCTGCCGGAGCTCTTCACTGGGCTCGTGTCCACCTTCGAGGGTGACGAAGACCGCGATTGCCTGCCCTTTCATGTCGTGAGGACGGCCTACCGCTGCCGCTTCGGCGACCTTCGGATGGGCCACCAGCGCAGACTCGACCTCCATCGTTCCCAATCGGTGACCGCTGACGTTGATCACATCGTCAACGCGCCCCATCAGCCAGAAGTATCCGTCTTTATCGCGCCGCGCACCGTCGCCGGTGAAGTAACTGCCGGGGACCTCGCTCCAATAGGCCTGCTCGTAGCGGGCCTGGTCGCCGTAGATCGTTCGCGCCATCGACGGCCATGGCTTCCGTACGACCAGCAAGCCGCCTTGTCCATCGGGAACGGGCTTCCCTTCTCTTGTAACCACCTCAGGCACAATTCCAAAGAAAGGTTTCGTCGCGGACCCTGGCTTCGTCGCAACCGCGCCCGGTATCGGCGAGATCATGATCGCGCCCGTCTCCGTCTGCCAATAGGTATCGACGATCGGGCAGCGTTCTTTGCCGATCATGCGGTGATACCACATCCACGACTCGGGATTGATCGGCTCGCCTACCGTGCCCAGCAGACGCAGCGAGGCCAGGGAATGCTTCTCGACCCATGAATCACCCCACTTCGTAAACGCGCGAATCGCAGTCGGCGCGGTGTAAAAGATCGTTACCTTATGGGTGTCGATGATCTTCCAGAATCGATCATTCTCCGGCCAGTTCGGAGCGCCCTCGTACATCATCACGGTCGCGCCGTTCTGCAGCGGCCCGTAGACGACGTAACTATGCCCGGTCACCCAGCCAACGTCTGCCGTACACCAATACACGTCGTCGTCGCGCAGATCGAAGACATACTTGGTTGTCAGATACGTCTGCACCGAGTAGCCGCCGGTCGTATGTACCAACCCCTTCGGCTTGCCCGTTGTGCCTGAGGTGTAGAGCAGATAGAGGGGGTCTTCGGCGTCCATCGACTCGGCATCGCACTTCGCGTCGGCCTCTTCCATCGCCTCGTGCCACCACAGATCGCGACCCGCTTGCATAGCGACTGGAGAACCCGAGCGACGAAATACCACGACCTTCTTTACAGACGGACATTTGACCAATGCCTCGTCAACGATCGCCTTCAGTTGCACCTCTGAACCACGGCGATAGCTCGTGTCCTGGGTAATCACCGCGACGCAGCTTGAATCGTTCACCCGGTCGGAGATTGCTTGTGCGGCAAATCCGCCGAAGATCACCGAGTGCACCGCTCCAATTCGCGCACAGGCCAACATCGCAATCGCGAGCTCGGGGGACATACCCATGTAGATGGCGACGCGGTCGCCGCGCTTGGTCCCGAGCCCCTTCAATACGTTGGCAAACCGCTGTACCTGTTCGTGGAGTTCGCTATAGGTCAGCCTGCGGACCTCGCCGGGCTCACCCTCCCACAGCAGGGCGACCTTGTCTTTGCGAGCACCGAGCGCATGTCGATCCACGCAGTTATGCGACAAGTTTAATTTTCCATTAATAAACCACTTTGAGTGCGCGGCCTCTCCGTGCAGCACTTTGGTCCACGGCGCAAACCAATCAAGCTCCTTGGCGGCCTCGTCCCAGAACTCCTCCGGCTCCTCGACGCTGCGCCGGTACATCGCCTCATACTCTGCAAGGCTATTTATATGGGCCTTTGCGGCAAACTCCCGCGGCGGAGCGAACACCCGGTTCTCCCGCAGGCTAGAATCCAGGTTCGTATTTCCTTCGACCGTAGACACGCACAAACCTCCGTCCTTCAGCTTCAGTAAACGAAGGTACCTTACACAACTCGCCCCGGCAACCTTACCGGCAACACTTTAGGTGACACTTTTCCGAGGCGAATCATGTATCTTGGGTCGCGCATCTAGATAGTTGGTTTCTATTTGGTCCTGCCTCGCACTTTTGCGCCGCTTCAGGACCCAAAATCTTCCGAGGTTTTCGAAATATGGCCCTGGCTTTTCTTGATCGTGATCGCTCCATCGCCCCTGCAGGATACAGCCGCTGGCTGGTTCCACCCGCTGCCCTCGCCATCCATCTTTCGATTGGCCAGGTCTACGCCTTCTCAGTCTTCAAAAACCCTCTATTGGCCCTTCACGGCGCCGATGGCTCTGTGTGGGACTTGAAAGAGGTCGGCTACATCTTTTCGATTGCCATCGCCTTCCTCGGCATCTCCGCCGCGGTCTTCGGGGCCTGGCTTGAGAAGGCCGGTCCCCGACGCGCAATGTTCTACGCGGCCGTCTGCTTTGGCCTGGGGTTCATCATCGCCTCGTTCGGAGCCAGCTCCCATCAGCTTTGGCTCATCTATCTGGGTTATGGTGCTATCGGAGGCATCGGCCTTGGGCTTGGCTATATCTCGCCGGTCTCGACGCTTATTAAATGGTTCCCGGACCGCCCGGGCCTCGCCACCGGCCTCGCCATCATGGGATTTGGAGGGGGCGCCATGATCGGCGGGCCGCTCGCCAACAATCTGATGGCCCACTTCAAGGCCGCGGGCGAGCCCTCGATCCCGTACACCATGATCACGATGGGCGTCCTCTACTTCATCTTCATGATGTTCGGGGTCTTCACCATCCGCGTCCCGCCAGATGGCTGGAAGCCTGCAGGCTGGGTGCCATCGACGAAACACTCCGCGCTGATCTCTGACCACAACGTCGCTGTCCACGAGGCTTGGAAGACGCCGCAGTTCTGGTTCCTCTGGGTCGTGCTCTTCGTCAACGTAACGGCAGGCATCGGCATCCTGGAGCAGGCGGCGCCGATGATTCAGGACCTCTTCAAGGGCAGTGTCGGCCCGGTGGCCGCGGTTGGCTTCGTCGGCCTGCTGAGCATCTTTAATATGGCGGGCCGCTTCTTCTGGGCCTCCACCTCGGACTTTATCGGGCGCAAGGGCACCTATTTCGTCTTCTTCACGCTCGGTGCGATCCTGTACTTTGTGCTTCCGCTCACCCGTCAGGACAGGCTGAACTCTGTTCCGCTCTTCGTTGCGATCGCCGCCGTGGTCATCTCCATGTACGGTGGAGGCTTCGCCACCATTCCTGCGTATCTGAAGGACCTCTTTGGCGGCTACAACGTCTCGGCCATTCACGGCCGCTTGCTGACGGCCTGGTCGATGGCGGGAATCATCGGCCCGCTCATCGTCAACGGCATTCTCGACCATTATGTCGAGAACCACATGCCCAAGCAGGACGCCTATCCGCTGATCCTGCACATCATGTGCGGCCTGCTCGTAGTCGGCTTCCTGGCTAACCTGATCGTGACCCCAGTCGATGAAAGATATTGGGTCAAGGACAAGAACATCGTCGTGCCCGAAGGCGTCGCCCACTAATCAACCCGGCGGAGTGATCAAACCTCCGCCCAATCCGCACTCAGGAGTGGTTCTTATGGCCCAACTCGACCCTGTCAAAAAATCTTCGCCGCTGCTCATCGCCGTTGCGTGGACCATCGTCATTGTCCCCACCGCATGGGGACTCAACTACACCGTGCGGAACGCGATGAAGCTGTTCACGGCGTCCGCACCGGCGACCGCTGCTCCAGCAAAATAGTTCAAGCCCATTACGGCCTAGTTTTCACTGCAACAACGCCAGGGCCGCGTCTGTCATGGCCGTAACACCTGTCCGCAACGTCGGCTCCGGCAGCGGTGCGAAGAACGGCGAGTGTGGCGAGGGCAGCGCCACTCCTGTGCGCTCGCTCTCGGCCACCTTCGCTGGGTCGTAGGCGCCCAACCAGAAGATCACAGCCGGAATCTTATGATCGAGGCTGAAGATGCCGAAGTCCTCGCTGCCCATGATGGCCTTCCTTTCGATCACGTTCTCGGCCCCCAGCTTCTCCACGAAGATCTTCTGTAGCCTCGCGGCGAGCGCCGGATCGTTGTATGTCGCCGGGGTCGACTCATCGTCCAGCACGGTCACGATCGGCATCCTGTCCGCAGGAACACCCGCCGCGATTGCAACTCCTTTTGCGGTCCGTTTCACGCCCTCGATGATCGTCTGCCGCACCTCCTCGCTGTAGCAGCGCGTTGTCAACTCCATCTTCACCTCATCGGGAATGATGTTGCGCTTCGTGCCCCCGAGAATAGGGCCTACTGTGACGACGGCTGGGTCAGCGGGAGGGACCGACCGGCTCACGACCGTCTGGAGCTCCACGATGAACTCGCCAGCCATCACGACGGGATCTTTGCCCGCCTCTGGCGCCGCTCCGTGGCTACCGATACCGCGCATGACTACGTCGATCGAGGTCGAGCTCGCCAGTGCCGGTCCGGACACGACTGACACCTTGCCCGCCGCAAAGTTCGCATCGTGGAGCGCAATAGCAAGGTCAGGCCTGCCGAAGCGCTCATACAGGTGGCCGGCCAGCATGGCCTTCGCACCGTCGATGGTCTCTTCGCTCGGCTGCCCGATCAGCATCAGGGTCCCATGCCACTGACTCTTCAAGGCGGCCATATTGCGCGCCACACCGATCATCGTCGTGATGTGAATATCGTGCCCGCAGGCGTGCATCACGCCAACGTCCTGTCCGGCGGGGTTCTTGGACCGCACTTTGCTGGCATACTGCAGGCCTGTGTCTTCGGTTACGGGCAGGGCGTCGAGATCCGTCCGAACCAGCAGCGTCGGCCCAGCGCCGTTCTTCAGGATTCCCACCACGCCATAGGCCTGCGAGCCGTCTGGGTACTTGCCAACGCGCTCGGTCACCGTGTATCCGGCCTTACGCAGCTCCTCTGCAAACAGCGCCGACGTCTGCTCCTCGTGGTGCGACAGCTCAGGGGCCGTATGAATGCCCTTGTAGGTCGCCAGCAGGCTGGGAAGCTGTTTGTCCACCAGCGCGGGGACCTCCTGTGCTATTGCCGTCGATGTTAACCCTGCGACCGCTGCCGCAGTCATGCCACACGCCGCAATCCACTGCCAATTACGCATTGCTTTCTCCGGTTGTCGTTTGAACTGTGTAATTTAACTGTACATGGCGGCCCGCTGTAGACTCCACTTATCGTGAGCTCCTACTGGCCAGGCATCATTGGTTTCTTCTTCGGCTTCGGCTTTGGCGTCGGTTGCGCGCTGGCCGTCATGTACTCCATCTATATGGGGGGCTACCGCGCGGCCGTCCGCGACTCGCAGCTGCCCACGCCGCCAGAACGCTACGCAAGGGCCCTGGCAAAATCACGCCAGGACTAGAAAGAACGACACGCCCACCGTCCCCTCAACGAAAGAACCAAAGTTGCCAACAGTTTACCGGGTGGCAAGTTCGGCGCGCATGTCCCTGACCTCGCGAGTCAGCACCTGGATCGCATTCATCAGCTCGGCCCGCTGCGCATCGTCGCTCATCGACTTAATGCCTTCCATATAGAAGTTCCCATTCGGCTCGAGCACGCATTTCTCCACCTCTTCGTACCTGTCGAAGCCCTGCTTATGCAGGACAGACCGCAGCTCCAGCTCCGTCAGCGCCTCCTTCTTCGTCGCATTCCAGTCGACTACCCCGTGCCGGATCAGTATGGTCGGAGGCAACTCAAAGATGCTGTTCAGCCTCGGAGCGCGGAACAATAGCCGGGTCAGCAGCCAGTTGATCGCCAGCAGCGAAAACGCGCCGATCACACCGCCCGACACGGAGTTATCGTCGCCGATCATCGCGTTTTGCACGGTGTTCGACAGACTTAACAACACCACGAGGTCGAATGGATTCAGCTGCGCCAGCTCACGCTTTCCAAACAGCCGCAGGAAGCCGACGAGGAACAGATAGACGATCACCGGACGCAGAATCTTCTCCAGCACCGGCAGCGGTAGGTGAAACATGCTCTCGATCAAAACGGTCTCCTTCTATATATCCTGTGCATACCGCTGCTGGTGCCACTCCCACGCGCTGGCGATGATCTGGTCCAACTCAGCGAACTTCGGCTTCCATCCGAGCTCGGCCTTGATCTTCTCCGAACTCGCCACCAGCACCGCCGGGTCTCCCGGCCTTCGCTCACATTCCTCAATAACGATAGGCCTTCCCGTCACACGGCGCACCGACTCGATCACCTCGAGCACGGTGAATCCCTGGCCATTGCCGATGTTATAGATCAGCCTGCTCCTCGCCTCGCTCAACGCGCCCAGCGCCAACAGGTGCGCCTCGGCAAGATCGCGCACATGGATGTAGTCCCGGACACAGGTGCCGTCCCTGGTCGGATAGTCCCGCCCGAAGACCTTGATGTTCGCCCGCCGTCCCAGCGCCACATCGAGAATCAATGGAACCAGGTGCGACTCCGGCTCATGCGCCTCGCCGTAGCCTTCGATCGCGCCTGCAACGTTGAAGTAGCGCAGGCTCGCGTATTTGAGCCCGTGGCTAAGGTTCATCCACCGGAGCATCTGTTCGACCAGCAGCTTGCTTTCGCCGTAGGGATTGGTGGGCCGCAGCTTTGCGTCTTCAAGGATCGGCGTGGACTCGGGCTCGCCATAGCAGGCGGCGGTCGAGCTGAAGACCAGCCGGTCATGTCCGGTCGCCAGCATTGCTTCGAGCAGAGTCAGTGACGCTGCCGTGTTATTCCTGAAATAAACCTCCGGATGCTTCATGCTCTCGCCGGCCTCGATCAGGGCCGCAAAATGCATCACTCCATCGAAGCGCTCCCGGCTGAGTGTCCTCTCCAGCAGAGCACGATCTCCAACATCTCCGTCGACAAAATCTGCGTTCGGGGCAATTGCTAACCGCTTGCTGTGGCAAAGGTTGTCGTAAACCGTCACGCCATGCCCTTTGGCCAGCAAAAGTCGCGTGAGCGTACCACCGATATAGCCCGCTCCGCCTGTTACCAGAATCTTCATCTGTTTCCTCTTTTCCGTTGCTACTTGGATACCACAAAAGTACCAGTGTCAATCACTTACGCATACGGCAATATACTTGCAGTAAGTGAAGAGCAGAGCACCGGCAACATGAACAGAACCAACTCCCCGATGCACGGAGCCTGCTACAACCTTTTCCTTCACGGCTTGCGTCTGTTTATACAAGCCAGAGCAACTTCGGCCATGTCTTTGCGGTCGTACTAGTTGTACTGAATTAAGCAGGCAAGGTCCGAACAGATTTCGGCCATCCAGAGATGAAGTTGGAGTTGGTCCTTCCCGTACCCGTCTTGGCAGGTTGTCAGCAGCTTTTTTATCCCGCCTCTAGCATAGAGGCCCTCAAGGATTTTTTATGGCAAAGGCAAAGCCGCTCATCAGTGACGATCCAAAACCACAGAGTATGCAGTTCGCACACTTCGGCGTACTCAACGACGGCAACCAGAGCAAGTCCTCGCTCTTTACGTCGATCGCGCTGAATGTCCTGCTCGCCTTCTGTGCGGTCGTCATCGGCGCCGCTGCGAAGAAAACGATCGACAACCGCCACAAACTCACCGAACTGACCGAGCCGATTCCGATCAAGAAGGCAGAGGAGCCGCCGCCGCCCAAGATCAAGATCAAATTGCCGCCGCCTCCACCCGTGGCGAAGATTGAGCCGCCCAAAATTAAGTTGCCCGAAGTAAAGCTGCCGGACCCTCCGAAGATGCCAGAGGTCAAGATGACTCAGCCGGTGCCCGTGATTACTCCCGCGCCACCGAAGCTGGTCCAGCCCCCTCCGGCACCGAAGGTCGTGAGTCTCGCGCAGGCGATGCCGGCCTCGGTACCTAACAATTCTCCACACCCAACCGCCGTCGCACTTGGTTCGACGACGAACCCCATCGCAGTATCCAACAAGCCGTCCGCCACTGCCATCAACCTTGGCAACAAGGGAATGTCGGGTATGCCGGCATCCAATAACGGTGCTGGAGCTCAGTCGACTGTTGTCAGTCTTGGTTCCGGCTCACCTACCGGACAAAACATGAAAGCCAGCGGCCCAGTAGCCGTCGCCGGCATTCCGCACGGAGTCACTGGAGGCACCGGTCCGCTGAACTCCACAAGCAAAGTTGTGAGCCTGGGCCAGAACACCCCACCACCGATGCCGAAGCCGGCAGGACCTACGATGGCGACTGCGAAGAGCGGACCTAAGGTCCTCTTTAAACCCAAGCCAGAATACACCGCGGAGGCCAAGCAGCTTCGTATTGAAGGCAACGTCACTGTCCGGATTCGGGTCTCTTCCACCGGGGCCGTCCAGGTATTGGGCGTCATCAGCGATCTCGGCCACGGTCTCGGCGATTCTGCCGTCCATGCCATTGAGGCCACTCGATTTAAACCTGCCACCGACGATTCGGGCAATCCGGTCGATTGGGAAGGCGTCGTGAATGTTGCATTTCAACTTGCAGGGTAGCAACAATATTTTTAGCCGGTTGTCGCAGCAGGTACTAGCATCAAGTCCATATTCAGGCTTACCCTCGGGTAGCCGTAGGAGCCGTACATCATGATTCTCGGGAAACAGTCTATCGCCGGTCTAACGCTGGCCATCTTCGTTGCAGCTACCCTCCCCGCCCAAGCTGGAGCAGCGCTCCTGCATGGAAAGAAGAAGAAAGATGACGATCTCTCGACTTCGCGGAAACCCACCGCTGCGCAGAACGCGCTCATCGACAAGGCCATCGTCCGCGAGAAAATAGTCGTCAAGACTGTCAAAGATCGGGCCCCGCTCGTCGAGACCTACATCCAGAACATGAAGCCCGATCCGGTGTTGGGTCAGGTCCCGGAATCCGATGAGCACTTCCTGGGGCGCGTCGAGTTCAGCAAGATCATCGGTGACCAGACCTACGCGGTCAACAAAGAGACCTCGCAGGGTAGCGGCGGCAGCAAGATGGGGTTCTTCAAGCACTCCGCCTCCTATATCGGTACGCTCGGCGGCAGCCTGCACCTCAGCTTCCATGAGGCTGGCTTCGTGCAAATGCTCCTGATGGATTCCACGGGCTTCGACCGTCAGCACTACACCTTCGGCTACGTTCGGAACGACTTCCTCGGTAACACCCCCACCGCCGTCTTCGATGTAACGCCCCTTGAAGGCAAGAAGGCATTTGGACGCTTCTTCGGCCGCATCTGGATTGAGGCGCGCAACGGTAACGTCGTCCGCTTTAACGGCGACTTCGCCGGCACTCAGGAGGACCAGAAGGAGTTCTATCACTTCGACAGCTGGCGTACCAATGTCCAGCCCGACCTCTGGCTTCCGACCTCGTTCTATGTCGAGGAGAGCGACCCGAAGAGCGTCTCCCGTACCCTCAAGTTCAAGGCCATTAACCATATCTGGGGCTATGTGCTGAAGGTCCCGCCACCCGAGTCCGAGAACACCTCCCTTGATGTCGTCGGCGCGACCGACGTCAGCAACGACGCACAGGACGTGAGCCCCCTCGGTGCTCAGCGCGCATGGGTCCAACAGGCAGAGGACAACATCGTCGAGCGTCTCTTCCAGGCAGGCCTTCTCGATGCGCCAAGCGAGTTTGACAAGACGCTGGAGGCGTTGGCGAACAACATTCTGGCCTATAACAACATCACACTCTCCAGGCCGATTCGCTGCCGTACGCTACTGACCGAACCTCTGGAGTCGCTCGCCATCGGAAACACGATTGTTGTCTCGAAGAGCTTGCTCGATACCACCGGCGTCGTGACGCAGGACGGTGCGCAGCAGATGGGCAACCTAAACGCGATCCTGGCCTTCCAGATTGCTCACATCATCCTCGCTCACCGGCTTGACACCAAGTATGCCTTCAACGATCGCCTGCTCTTCCCGTCGACCTCGGTCTTCAATCGCATCCCCATGCACCACACCGATGCCGACAACACGGCCGCTGCCAAGAAGGCCCTGGAACTGTTGAACGCGAAGGAACTCGAAGGCGGCCAGCAGTATTTCAGCCTTTACCTCCAGCAGTTGCAGCAGCGCGTCAAGAACCTGAAGGCGCTCAACGAGCCGATGATCGGTGACGGACTCGTCAAGAGCGACGAAGATCCGACCTTCTGGATGGCCGCCATTGAATCCAAGGGGCCTAAGCTCGATATGAAGGACCTCAAGCAGCAGGCAGCTATGCCGCTTGCCAGCTTCCTGCGTTTCGATCCCTGGACCGATCAGGTCTTTGTCATGCACTCGCCCTTCGAACCGCTGCTGACGGCTGCCGACAAGATGCCGTTTGAAGTCGAACCGGTCTATCTCAAACTCAGCTACTACAAGCTGCCTGCTGACGCGACACCCGCGCCCGCAGCGGCTGCTCCGGCGGCAACTACACCGCCGGCCGACAACGCTCCGGCTGCTGCTACGACCGCGGCCCCCACAACTCCACCAGCCACACCGCCGCAGAATTGACGTAAAGAGCGTGGTCGGCCGACAGTTTTATGAGGCTGCCACGCTCTACAACTGCCTGAGGCCAGATTGCCTCACATCAATGAAACGCCGCACGTTTCTCTCCCCAAGGAGGTACCCTGTTGAAGCGGCATTCTCTTATTAGCTGTTTCGCCTGCGTCCTCGGCCTGTCGACCTTGTCGCACGCGCAGGCTGTTCCCACAGCATCACGTGGCGGCTCGATACAGCTAGGCATAGGAGGAATGCTCACCAGTCCCGACTACGCCCAGTTCTACCTTAAGGGTCTGACCTTCTACGGAGACTTCGACTTCACGCATAACTTAGGGATAGAAGGAGACATCCATTACGCGATTGTCACGCCGAGCGACATCAGCGAAGATTCTTATCTGTTTGGCCCTCGCTACAACTGGCGCCACAAGAAACTCAATACCTATGCCAAGGTACTCTTCGGGGTCGGACGGTTCGGCACTCAGGCAGGCAGCTTCACCGTTATAGCGACAACAAGCTACTTCGAATACGCGGCGGGCGGCGGGATAGAGTATATGGTGACCCGGAATATCAATATCAGGCCCTTCGACGTCGAATTCCAGAAATGGCCCACCTTTGCTCCCAACGGCCTTTCCCCGATCACCTATACGTTCGGCGCGGCCTGGGTCTTCCACTAATTAACCTCGTACCACGGTGTAAATGTTCCATTGTCCTACTGACCCAAGTTGTCTTGCTGCAGCTGACTCAACTTTTTAGGGAGTGCACGTGCTAAAACGGGTCATTATCTTCATCGGTCTTCTGGGCGCAGCGCATATGTTGCATGCGCAGTCCGCTGCCACCGCCGAACGCGCGGGAGACCTCAAGATCGGAGGCGGTTTCTCAACCGCGAATTCCGATTACGGCGGGACTTATAACGGTGGTGCTGCCTATGCTAACTTCGACTTCCTCCCTCACATCGGTGTAGAGGGGGAGTTTCACTTCGTGAAGAACTCCAATGACCTTTACGAGAAGACCTATGAGGCCGGTGGCCGGTACTTTCGCGTCTACCGTAAATTCGTGCCCTACGCCAAGGTCATGTACGGGCGCGGCGTCTTCAACTTCCCTGCCCTGGGCGACGGCTTTCGGGCGAACCTCGGCTACAACCTGATCGCTGGCGGCATTGGCACCGACTACAGGATGAAGCCCTGGCTCTACGTCCGCGCGGACTGGGAATATCAGAGTTGGTTCGGCTTCGAGAACTCCAGTCTCTCGCCAAGCATTCTCACTGTGGGAGCTGCCTACCGCTTCCGATAGATATCGCTTCGCCGCAAAAGCAAGGCCCCGGTCAGCGCTGGGGCCTTTGAGATTAAGTTGTTCTCGGTTAGAAGTGATACGCAATGCCGAGCGCCGGCGTCGAGATGACCTCGTAACGGTTGGTGTTGAAGGTGTTGCCCGGAAGGCTGAAGTTCGGGGTCTTGACCAGAAAGCCGCGGTATTCCACCCGTATATCGAAGCTCGGGCTCAACTCATACGCCACACCGCCGCCGAAGAGCGCGCCAACGTTGGTATTCTGCTTCGCGTCGAGGTCAGACGTTCCCGCGTCCTTCAAGGGCGTGAAGATCATTGCGCCCGGGCCGGCTTCAAGGAAAGGGTTGAAATTCTTGAAGTTAAGATTGAAGACGTACGCCCCGCTGAACTCCTGCTGCAAAGTGTGGATGCCGCCGTTTTTCTTCCCGAAAACCTGATAATACTGCGTATTTTGCTGATATCCGTAGTTCAGTTCGAGCGCGCTCCGCGGTGTCAGCATGTATCGGTAGCTCGCCAGAAGACCCAGGGTCATGCTTGTATTCTTTTGCACGCTGTTCCCGGTTATCTGGGGAGCAAAGGCGGCTGTACCGCTTACGCTCACGTCCTGCCGGCTCTCCTGCGCATAACCGGCCGCCGCAGATACCATCAGCGCGCCCAACAACAACATCGTCTTCTTCATTCTTCGCTGGATCCCTTCAAATTCGTCCGCAACTCTCTCGCTGTCCCGCAGGCAAAGCAATGGCAAGAGTTACGGAGCGCCGTAGTCACTGTTCTTCATTGTAACCGCACTGGTGCCTGAAGGAGTGCCAGCCACGCAAGAAGGCCGGAGGATAGGTCTCCCTCCGGCCCTTTCGGCACATTGTTACCGCGAGAAACGCATTACTCTTGCGGTGGAGGAGGTGGAGGTCCACCTTGTCCACCACCATGGTTCTCCCGATGTTCGCGCATCTCCGCCTGCAGCGCGTCGAACTTCGTCTGCTGATCGGCCGTTAAGAGGGCGCGGATCTTGCCCTGCGATGCCTGATGAATCGCCATCATCTTCGGCTTTTTCTCGTCCGGGGAAAGCGACGTGTCATCGTGGAGGGCCTTTGTCTGCTTCCACGTGTCCTCGTCAATAGCCTTCACCTGGGTCACCTGGTCCGGCGTGAGGTTCAGCTTCTTGGTCAGAAACTCAAGTTGATGCCCTCCCATCCCTCGTCCGCCATATCGTTGACCGGACTGTCCCTGCGTCGCCGGTGCAGAAGTGTCCTGTGCCATCGCAGGCAGTGCAATCAGCGCGGTCGCGCCTAACGCCAAAACAGCTACTCGCAGCACCAAACTACGAAACATCGTCATCTTCATCGGATTTCTCACCCTCCTACATCGTCTAGCCGGAGAGAGCCTCTCCGGTTTTCAAAGTCTAATGCTACAGACGCACCCTTTTTGCAAAGGACTTCGCGCCTCAAAAAAATTTGTCGCCGCTGTTACGCTCCCCGTTCCGGCTGAAAACAGTACGGGTCGCCATGCGCGGCTGCATAGGCCTCCACCACCTTCAGAAACGCCAGCGCCGCATGCGACAGGCTCGCCTGTCTCCTGTACACCAGTCGCAACTTGCGTTCGATCTGCAGTTCCGGCACCTGCACCCGTACCAGCGCGCCGCTCTCGAGCTCCGGCCGCACCGTCAGTCCCGGCACCAGCGCTACGCCGTTGCCCATCTGCACAAACCGCTTGATCGCCTCCAGCGAAGGCAGCTCCACGCCCATCTGCAGCGGGGTCTTATGCCGTTTGAACGCCTGGATCACCTTCTGCCGCTGCGGCGAAGGGATATTGTGCGCGATAAAATTCTGCGCGCCCAGCTGCCGGATCGACAACTTCCCTGCACCGGCCAGTGGGTGCCGCGGATTCACCACAAACGCCAGCTCGTCCCGGTACACCACCATCGACTTAACCTGCGCGTCGTCGGGCCGGAACGACAGCACTCCCAACTCAACCGAATGCATCAGCACCTCGTCCGAGATCCGGCTCGCCAGCGTCCGCTGCACCGCCAGTTTGATCCGCGGATTCTGCCGCCGGAACTCGTCCAGCAGCGGCAACAGATAGAGGCAGGTGTACTCGTTCGCCGCCAGGTTCAGCCTGCCTCGGTGCAACTCCCGCAGCTCCGTCAACGCCCCCGAAGCCTCATTGCGAAGATTCAGCAACTTAGCCGCATACTCCCGCAACACCTCGCCCGCGTC
>DATHQG010000155.1:0-4448 GCA_035483075.1 Edaphobacter sp.
TACCCGCTGGAACTCGCCTATGACCTAGAATCCGTCCGAGGCATCTTCACCCGGGAAAATATCGCCACAGGCCCGGCCAATATCTGGCGCTACGCCGCGCTCCTCCCTATTCCTGAAGGCTTCCAGCCCGACCTCCCCGTAGGCTTCACCCCGCTCGTCCGCGCCAACAATCTCGGCAAGCGCATCGGAGCCACCAATCTCTACGTCAAAAACGACGCCGTGTGCTTCCCAACCCTCAGCTTCAAAGACCGAGTCGTCTCCGTCGCCCTCGCCAACGCGCGCAAGTTTGGCTTCGAGACCGTCGGCTGCTCCTCCACCGGCAACCTCGCCAACTCCGTCGCCGCCCAGGCCGCACGCCTGGGCCTCAAGGCCTGCATCCTCGTCCCCGCCGACCTCGAGCCCGCAAAGATCCTCAACACCCAGGTCTACGGCGCACGCCTCATTCGCATCGACGGCAACTACGACCACGTCAACCGCCTCTGCACCCAGATCGCCGACGAGTACGCCTGGGGCTTCGTCAACGTCAATCTCCGTCCCTACTACGCCGAAGGCTCCAAGACCGTGGGCTACGAGATCGCCGAACAACTCGGCTGGCGTCTGCCCGACAACGTCGTCGTTCCCATGGCTGGTGGCTCGCTCATCCGCAAAATTCGCAAGGCGTTCCAGGAACTCATCTACCTCGGCCTCGTCGAAGAAAAACCTGTCCGCTTCTTCGGCGCACAGGCCACCGGCTGCTCGCCGATCTCCGTCGCAGTCAAGCAGGGAACTGACGAAGTCGTCCCGCAGAAGCCCAACACCATCGCCCGCTCGCTCGCCATTGGCAATCCAAACGACGGGCCCGCAGCCTCTCGCATGATCCTCGACTCCGGCGGCTGGGCCGAAGACGTCTCCGATGTCGAAATCGTGTCTGGCATCCAGGAACTCGCCGAAACCGAAGGCATCTTCACTGAAACCGCCGGCGGCGTCACTACTGCTGTCACCGCCCGCCTCTACGCCGACGGCCGCATCGGCAAAGATCAAGTCACCGTCACCTGCATCACCGGCAACGGTCTCAAGACCACCGACGCCCTCGTCGGACACTACCAGCAGGAGCGCGCCGTCCGTCCGCGCCTTGCCGACTTCGACGCCTACCTCCGCGAACTCGACGGCATCGCAGAACCCGAACTCGCCACAGCAGGAGCCAAATGATGTCGATCAAAGTTACGCTACCCGCCGCCTTCACCCGCCACACCGATGGCCGCAAACACTTCGACTCCTCCGCAGGCAATCTTCCTGGCCTGCTCGCCGATATCGACCAGACGTTCCCCGCGCTCTCTACACAGATCAAAGGTGACGACGGCAAGCTCCGCCGCTTCATCAACATCTACGTCAACGACGAAGACATCCGTTTCCTCGGCGGCGAAACCTACGCCTTCCAGGACGGCGACGAAGTCATGCTCATCCCCTCCATCGCCGGCGGCTCAAACTAAACACACAAACCACTCAAAACCATCTCATCCTGACCCTGAGCGCAGTCGAATGGGCGTTCGCGTCTCTTGCGAACTGCGTAGTCGAAGGATCGGCCTGCCGCGCCGTAGCCTGTTCTCTTTCCCTAAAAGAAAAAATCGTCATTTCGACCGAAGCTGCTCACGGTTTCATCGTGAGCGGCGCAGTGGAGAAATCTGCTTCTCACTTCGGCCAGCTCATGTACTGCTCAAAAAAATCACCCAACGATCCTCACGATCAAATATTCTGCTCACCATAAGCAAATTTCAAGGGTCTACCTTGGAACCCGAATTGGAACCGTGAGGTCATCTGATGTCGAGTCTCCTTCGTAATCTCCGCTACACCGCGCGTACATTGTGGAAGAATCCCGGCCTCACCCTCACCGTTCTACTCACCCTGGCCCTCGGCATTGGTGCAAACACCGCCATCTTCACCGTGGACTACGCCACCTTGCTCGCCCCCATGCCATACCCGGAGCCTGACCAGCTCGTTGTCGTCTGGTCGAAGATCCAGACCTTTCACAACGGAATCTCTGCCGGAGACTTCACCGACTGGAAGCGCGAAAACTCAAGCTTTCAGGACATAAACGCCTTCACCGGCGGCTCCTTCAACATCGCCAGCAAGGACCAGCCCGAAAACATCGACGGCAGACAGGTCACCGCCGGCTTCTACAAAATGTTTGGCCGTCCTTTCTTCCTCGGCCGCGATTTTCTCCCCGAGGAGGGTGTCGAGGGCAGAGATCACGTCGTCATTCTCACCCACAAACTCTGGACACACCTCGGCTCCGATCCCAAACTCGTCGGCCAATCTATGCGCATCAACGGCGAGCCCTACACCGTGGTCGGAGTCTTGTCCCCGGGCCTCGAAGATCGTAGTGACTCCCAGCTCGCCGTGCCACTCGTCTTCAAACCCGAGCAAGTCAACCACGATTTTCACTGGCTTCTCTCCATCGCTCGTCTCAAGCCCGGCGTCACCGTCCAGCAGGCACAGGCCGACATGGATTCAGTCGCCACCCACATCGCTCAGGACAACCCCAAAAGCAACAAGGGCTGGGGGGTCTTCGTCGAGCCGCTCAAAAACGACTTCCTGCCCAGTGAACGCAAACAGACACTCTGGCTTCTTCTCGGCGCTGTAGCCTTCATCCTGCTTATTGCCTGCGTGAACGTCGCTAATCTTCTCCTTGCCCGCGGTCTCGCCCGCCAGAAGGAACTCGCCGTCCGCAGTGCACTCGGAGCCAGTCGCAGGACCATCTTCGAACAACTCATCACCGAAAGTTTGTTGCTTGCGATCGCCGGCGGACTTCTCGGCATTGGCGTCGGCTACGCCATGCTCCGGGCCCTCATGGCCATCATGCCTCGCGGCACGTTGCCGGATGAGGCTGATCTCCATCTCAACCTTCCTATCCTGCTCTTCACCCTTGCAGCCACCACTCTCGCCGGTCTTCTCTTCGGCAGCGCGCCCGCCTGGTACGCCTCCCGCGTCGATCCCGGCGAAGCGCTCAAGGAAGGCAATCGGACCGGCGTCGGAGTGGGCCGCCATCGCCTTCGCCAGACCCTTGTCATCGGCGAGTTCGCCCTTGCGCTTGCACTGCTGGCCGGTGCCGGTCTCGCCATACACAGCTTCCTCAATCTTCTCCACGTGGACCTTGGTCTGCGCACTGACCACGTCCTTACCTTCTACCTTCCCGTCCCCGACTCGCGTCCCAAAGACCCCGAAAAGATCATTGCGTACTACAAGCAGATTCTTTCCAGCGTCAGCGCGGTACCCGGCGTCACCTCCACCTCTGCGATGACTGGTCTGCCGCTCTTCGGTGCAGGCTTTGGCATGCCCTTCACCATCGTCGGAAAGCCCGCCTTCAACGATCCCTCCATGCGCCCCAACACCGGCTTCGGCATGGTCACTCCCGACTTCTTCAAGACCTTTGGTGTTCGCATCGTGAATGGCCGCTCCTTCACCGATCAGGACACCGCCTCGAGTGTCAAAGTGGCCGTCGTCAACGAGGACTTCGTGAAGAAGTACTTCAAAGACGTCGATCCACTCCAGCAGCGCGTCTCCGTCGAGCAACTCATCCCCGGCGTTACCAAGCTCGGCCCGCCCGTCGAGTGGCAGATCGTCGGCGTCTACCACAACGTCCGCAGCAGCGGCCTTCGCGAGGACCGCCCGGAGATGCAGATACCCTTCTGGCAGATTCCCTGGTCCGGGGCAGGCATCGGCGTCCGCACCGTCAACGATCCCGCCACCATGGTCAAGAGCATCGCCGCTGCCGTCCACTCCGTCGACCCTGAGATAGCCCTCGCCGAACCCCGCTCCATGGAAGAGGTCCGCGATCTGGTCCTCTCCAACGACCGATTCACTCTTGTCCTCTTCGTCAGCTTCGCCGTTGTCGCGCTGCTGCTCGCAGCACTCGGCGTCTACGGTGTCATGTCCTTCTCGGTAGCCCAGCGCTCGCACGAGATCGCCCTTCGCATGGCCCTCGGCGCAAACCGCGGCCGTGTCGTTGCCCTCGTCGTCCGGGAAGGTCTAGTCCTGGCAGCCATCGGCCTCACCCTTGGCCTAATCGGGGCCTACTTCGTCGGCCGCGGCATGCAGAGCACACTCTACGGAATCGGAAAGCTCGACCTCTCCGTCTTCGCTTCCGTCGCACTTCTGCTCCTCTTCGCCGCGATCATCGCCTGCCTCGTCCCCGCCCGTCGGGCCGCCTCTGTCGAACCCATGCAAGCCCTCAGGGCAGAGTAAAAACAAAAAACTTTCATTTTCTGCCCAAAAATCGCATGTCAAGTCCCAAAACCACTTAACCATTTACTTATCAACGACATCCGCGTGGCATGTTAGTTACACTCAAACCGCTATACTAAATATATGGATCAAAAAAAAGAGCTGGCCCCGGACGCTTTCCGGGGCTAACTCATTTAGATGGAATATTTTGGAAGTAACTTGTTTGTTATGAATATTTTAGAGGCGGC
>DATHQG010000156.1:0-6441 GCA_035483075.1 Edaphobacter sp.
GGGCGGGTGGCCCACTTCTGGATTGAAGCCACAAAATTGGGTGCCCCATATCTCGATTTTGAGATGTGGGCATTCGCGCGAAGGCGCGAACCGCTTTCCCTAATCCAGCCGAAATAGCTCGGGTGCCCCATCCTTTGCAGTCTCACCGCAAAGGGTGGGATGTAAGCCGCCAACCAGCCGTCTTCCTTGACCATCCCAAACCACCCATTACAATTGGCCATCCCAAAGGAGGCCGAATGTCGCGTCGCATCATCCTCTCCCTCGCACTCACCACAGCCCCACTCCTCGCCCAATCCACCGACCCGGTAGTCCACAACACAGCCGACCTCAACCAACGCGAAGCCAAGCTCCTCGCCGCCGCCCAAGCCAGCCCCGGAGGCGTGGCCTTCGACACCTTCGACGACTTCGGCTCCTACAAAACCCTCCTCGTCGTCCGCGTCCACACGGGCGACGCCGAACTCCACCACGACTGGGCCGATCAAATGATCATCACCAAAGGCACCATCACCCTCGTCACCGGCGGCACCATGCAGTCAGGACACACCACCGCCCCCGGAGAGACCCGCGGTCCCGGCATTCAAGGTGGAAAAGAAGTCGTCCTCCACACCGGCGACATCGCCCACATCGCCGCCAACGTCCCCCACTGGGTCAAACTGGCCCCCAACACCACCACCGCCTACCTCATCGTCAAAGAAAAATAAGCATCGGTGCGCACTACCTCACCCGGCAGGGCCGCCCACATCTGGCAGAAGACGCAAAATCGGGTGCCCCATATCTCGATTTTGAGATGTGGGCATTCGCGCGGAGCGCGAACCGCTTTCGCTAACTCAATTGATGCCGCTTGGGTGCCCATCCCACTATCACCCATCTCGTTTCAAAAAAAAGTGATGCAGTGCGGATGCCTCAACGCGAGGAATCCCCCCAAAAACGAAGCAGGCAGTGACAACCTAAGCCGCTATCCCAACCTCCCGCTCCGCCCGGCGCCCGCCTAAATAACCAAACAGCGCGATGTAGATATAGCAGACCGCCGGAATAACAAACGCGTGCTGCACCCCCACCGCGTCCGCCTGATGCCCTTCACCCAGCGGAATCAGCGCTCCGCCGACAATCGCCGCCACCATAAGGCTCGATCCCTTCGACGTCAGAGGCCCCAGTCCCGTCAGCCCCACGGTAAAGATGCTCGGAAACATCACCGAGTTGAACAGCCCTACCGCAATGATCGCCCACATCGCCGTGTGCCCATGCGTGAGGATCGAGGTCGCCACCAGCCCGCATGCCACCAGCGCCGCCGTTCCCAGCACCATGCTGGTTCTGACCTTCGTCAGTAGCCATGACCCGATAAACCGCCCCACCATCGCTCCGCCCCAGTACAGCGAAACATACTTCGCCGCTGTCTTCTCCGAGAACGCCGCAATGTCCGGCAGCCCAAAGTAGTTCACCAGGAAGCTTCCAATCGAAACTTCGGCCCCCACATACACAAAGATCGCCAGCGCCCCTGCCAGCAGCACCGGATGCCTCCATATGCTGTCGTTCGTCGCCGTCGTGTCCAGCTCCCCGGGCCTGATATCGCGCGTGAAGTCCATCGTCGGCAGCTTCAACACCGCGAACGAGATCGCCAGCAGGACCAGCGTCAATCCGATCCCCAGGTAAGGTAGTCGCACGCTCGAGGCCTGCTCCGTCCGGTACGTCTGCAACGCCGCCGCAGAAAACGATCGCAGCTTCTCCGGAGCCACCGGCGCCGAAGCCAAAATGAACATGCTCCCAAAGAACGGAGCCACAAACGTCCCAAACGAGTTGAACGCCTGCGAAAGATTCAGTCGCGCAGCAGACGTCTCCGGAGGCCCCAGGTTCGCTACATAAGGATTTGCCGCCACCTGCAGCGTCGTAATTCCCGCCGCCAGTATCACCAGCGCCGAAAGAAACAGCCCAAACGAGGCCGCAGTCGAAGCCGGCAAAAATAGAAACGCCCCCGCCGCCATCACCAGCAGCCCGATCACCATCGTGCCCTTATAGCCACGCCACTCCACCAGCTTTCCCGCCGGGAACGCAAAGATGAAGTACGACGAGAAGAAGCAGAACTGCACCATCATCACCTGGGCGTACTTCAGGTCGAAGATCCCCTTCAGATGTGGGATCAGAATGTCGTTCAGACACGTCAGAAACCCCCACATGAAAAACAGCATCGTCGCGATGCTCATGGCCCGGAGGTCGGTCTTCTGATTGGAAAAGTGCTGTGTGCTCGGAGGTGCGCTGACGCCGATTGCCATATCGTTACAAAACCTTTTTCCTGAAATTTACGAGCGGTTAATCTCAATCGACTTCATCCTATATGCATTCCGGCAAAGCCGTCCGGCGAATTCAGCCACGTCCCGTTCCGAAGCTATACTTGACATCAAAGAAACCCGACACACTTGACATGCGCCGTCCCCTTATTGGGTCCCTCGGCACCTGCCACGCAAACAAGTCCAGACTTAAATCGCTTGATTGGAAGACTTTGCACACTTTTACCCCGGGTGGGCGGTAAGGGCCACTCGAATAACCCGAGAGATCACAGAATCCGAATGACCACACCCCGCGACCTCAACTACCGCATGCCAGCCGAGTGGGCCCCCCACGCCGCCACCTGGATCGCGTGGCCCCACAACGCCGACGACTGGCCAGGAAAATTCCAACCCGTCCCCTGGGTCTACGCCGAAATCGTCCGCCATCTCTCCCAGGTCGAAGGCGTCCACATCCTCGTCAACAACGAAGACGCCGAACGCCGCGCAACCGGCCACCTACGCCGCGCCGGGGCCAATCTCGCCCGCCTCCACTTCCACTCCTGGCAGACCGATCGCGTCTGGCTCCGCGACTCCGGCCCGATCTTCGTCAAAAACCCCGCCGGCGACCTCGCCGTCACCAACTGGAAGTTCAACGCCTGGGCCAAGTACGACAACTACCGCCGCGACGACCAGGTCCCCCAGCACGTCGCCAGACACTACGACATCCCCCAGTTCAAACCCGAGGTCGAACTCCCCAGCGGAAAACCCCACCGCCTCGTCCTGGAAGGCGGCAGCATCGACACCAACGGCGCCGGCCTTCTCCTCACCACCGAAGAGTGCCTCCTCTCAAAAATTCAGGAGCGCAATCCCGGCCTCGGCACCGAAGCCGAAACCCGCCAGCACCTCGAACGGGCCTTCCACGACTACCTCGGCATCGAAAAGGTCCTCTGGCTCCACAAGGGCTGCGCCGGCGACGACACTCACGGCCACGTCGACGACATCACCCGCTTCGTCGCCGAAAACAAAATTCTCACCTGCATCGAGCCCAACACCCACGACGAAAACCACCTCCCGCTAGCCGAAAACCTAGACCGCCTCCGCACCTTCCGCAACCTCGAAAACAAGCCCTTCGAAATAGTCGAACTCCCCATGCCCTCACCCGTCATCTTCGAAGGCCAGCGCCTCCCCGCCAGCTACGCCAATTTCTACATCGCGAACGGACTCGTCCTGGTCCCCACCTTCAACGACCCCAACGACCGCCACGCCCTCAACATCATCGCCAGCTGCTTCCCCACCCGCGAAGTCATCGGCATCCACGCCGTAGACCTCGTCTGGGGCCTCGGCACCCTCCACTGCCTCTCCCAACAGGAACCCGCATGAGCAAAATTTGCAACGCGACTATGACATAATTACCAGGGGAAATGGAAATGCTGCAAATTAGAGACGCAGTGCAAAAATCGCAGCAGTATCTCGTCGATTTATTTCCAGAGGCGTCCACGGCAGAGCTACAGTTAGAAAGCGCCGAGCTTTCTGACGACGCAAGATTTTGGTACATCACTTTTTCTTACTATCCATCCAGACCAAATTCTGTTTTTAGCTCCTTACAAACGTACAAAACCATAAAAGTTCGGGCTCAAGACGGTGAACTTTTTGGCGCCCGCAATGGACTTTCCTCCCAAGGGCTAATGTGATTGGTATAGAGTCTCTGCCGAAGGCAGCCGTATTAGATACAAATTTGGTCCTTTTACTCCTTGTTGGTCAGGTAGGCCCAACCCTGATATTGAGTTACAAACGGGTGGCGATGTTTACACTCGATGACCTTCACCTTTTATCCGAGCTACTAAATAAATTCCACGTATCTTGCACAACGAGCTCAATTCTGACCGAAGTTAGCAATCTTCTCCAGCATGCTCCAATGCATCGCCGCTCGATGCTTATGAATAAGCTCGCGGAATACGCTATCCAAATAGCGGAAATAAATATACCGAGCGCCGAGTTGGTGAAACTTGAGGCATTTTTTCAGCTCGGGTTGACAGATGCAGGTTTGAGTCAAATTGCCAGAACCTACACAGTTATAACGACAGATTTTCATCTGGCAGGACGGATCGCATCAGCAAAATACCATTCAATCAACTTCAATCACCTTCGTAGCAATCAATTACTTATTCGTTAAGTTCATATGCTTAGCGACCTCATCTACCTCCACGCCGCCGTCACCGAAGCCCAGGACGCCGAAGCCAACGGCGAAGTCCCAGTAGGCGCAGTCGTACTCCACGACGGCAAAATCATAGGCCGCGGACAAAACCGGGTCCTCCGCGACAGCGACCCAACCGCCCACGCCGAAATCGTAGCGCTCCGCGAAGCCGGCCGCGCCCTCGCCAACTACCGCCTCGAAGGCTGCACCCTCTACGCCACCCTCGAACCCTGTGCCATGTGCGCCGGAGCCATCCTCCACGCCCGCATCAGTCGTCTCGTCTACGCCGCCCCCGACCCCAAAGCCGGGGCCTGCGGCTCAGTACTCTCCGTCATGAACCACCCCCAGCTCAACCACAAGCTCGAAGTCACCTCCGGTCTCCTCGCCGAAGAGTGCGGCAGCATGCTCACCAATTTCTTCCTCAAACGCCGCAGTAAAAGGCCCCTCGATGACCTATCCGACGCCGAGGCACCAGAGCAATGAGCATAAGTTATCCTCATCGCATGAAGCTCGCTCGCCTTCTCCCAGCCATCCTTCTCGTCGCCACTGTACTCCCGGCGCAACTGCCCAAGCCCGCCCAGCACGTCGTCGGCTTCATGACCGACTTCGACGTCAAAGACGACGCCATCGGCATCTGCAAAGCCGTCATGGTCGGCATCGACCCTGAGGTCCGCATCATCGACATCTCCCACCAGGTCACGCCCTACGACATCACTGAAGGCGCCCGCTTTCTCGCCGGCTCCGCGCCCTACTTCCCCGCCGACGCAGTCTTCGTCATCGTCGTCGACCCCACCGTCGGCAGCACCCGCAAAGCCATCATAGCCCGTTCTATGCGCGGCCAGTACTTCGTGCTTCCAGACAACGGCCTCCTCACCCTCATGCCCTCAGATGGCCCAGGCCAGATCGTCGAAGCCCGCGAGATCACCAACCCCGCCTGGATGATCGGCGCCCGTCTCTCCTCCACCTTCCACGGCCGCGACATCTTCTCTCCCGCCGGAGCGCACCTCGCCCGCGGCGACAACTGGACCCAGGCCGGCCCCAAACTCGACGTCACCAAACTCGTCCGCCTCGACATCCACAACCCCACCCTCGACGCCTCCGGCCTGCTAGCCGAGGTCCTCGGCCTCGACGGCCCCTTCGGCAACGTCATCCTCAACGTCCCATCCGAAACCTTCGCCAAGCTCGGCTACCACCTCAACGACCCCGTCCCCGTTACCATCGACGGACACCTTTACACCGTCCCCTTCGTCAAGACCTTTAGCGACGTCCCCGTAGGCAGCCCCCTCCTCTACATCGACTCCCGCGGACGCGTCGCTCTCTCGCTCAACCAGCGCAACTTCGCCGAACAATATAAGGTCACGCCAGCCCTGGTCGTCTCAATTCCAACGAAAAAATAACATCTCACTCAATCGGCCAGAGCTAGACTGCATCTCAAATAAGCATCCAGCACCGGAGGGCCTCCTTGCCCACACTGCAAAATAAAGTCGCCATCGTCACTGGCTCAGGCTCGGGAATCGGCCAGGCCATCGCCATCCGCTTCGCCAGTCAGGGCGCGACCGTTGTCGTCGACTACCGCAACCACATCGAGGAGGCCCAGGAAACCAAAGCCAAAGCCGAAGCCGCAGGCGGCAAAGCCATCCTCGTCCGAGCCGATGTCTCTGTCCTCGCTGACACCCAAAACCTCGTCGATGAAGCCTACAAGCAACTCGGCCGCTGCGACATCCTCGTTAACAACGCTGGCATCGAGATCGAAGCCCCCTTCTGGGAGGTCACAGAGAAAGACTACGACGCCGTCCTCGACGTCAACCTTAAGGGCGCCTTCTTCCTCACCCAGGCCTTCGTCAAACGCCTCATCGCCGCCAAACTTCCTGGCCGCATCATCAACATGAGCTCCGTCCACGAGGACATGGTCTTCCCGCATTTCTCCACTTATTGCCTCGCCAAAGGCGGCATCCGCATGTTCACCCGCGACCTCGCCGTCGAACT
>DATHQG010000157.1:0-19154 GCA_035483075.1 Edaphobacter sp.
TGTTGAGATTGGCATCGATGGTGTAGCCGACGACGCGGGTGGAGAGAGGTTGGCCGCCGGGAGGGTTGGTGGCGACGCTGGGTTGGGCTTGCAAGACGAGAGGAGTGAGGAGCATTGCGGCGGCGATTAGACGGATGCGCAGCATAGAGGGATTGTAGGGTGCTTCCGGTTTTGATGCGAAAAGTTTGCCGGGTGACTAGGTCTGCCAGAGTTCGGTGGTGAGGAGGCCGGCGAGGCGATGCTGATGGGCGACTCGGTTTAGGCCAGCCTGGGTGAGGGGCGTCGCGTAGTCGGGGAGGTGGGTGGTGCGGAGGCCGGTGAGGAGGCGGAAGGCGAGGTAGAGGCTGCGGACGAAGACTCTTGCAGGAAGGCGCATGAGGCCGTTCGGGATGCGGAAGTCGGAGATGAGCCAAAGGGCGCCAGGAGTGAGGGTGGGATTGATGCGGGTGATGAGGGCGTCGAGGTCGGGTTGGGTGAGGCAGTCGAGGAAGAAGTGGGTGACGACGAGATCGTACGAGTCTTCGAGGGGAATCGTTAGTGCGTTGGCATTATGGGTGCGGAGGCGCGTGGCTGCGTTGGGTGTTGCTGCTCCGCAGCGTTGGCGCAGGACTTGGAGCATGGTGGCGCTGGTGTCGATTGCGTCGGCGTGGAGGTCCGGATTGCTTGCGAGGAGTTGGGCGAGGAAGCGGCCGTCTCCGTCTCCTAAGACCAAGGCGCGGCGGCGGTCGAGGAGCTGTGGAAGGTAGTGAGTGCGGCAGTTCTCGAGGGCGGTGCCGAGGGTGAGGTACTCGAGCCAGCGATAGGGTCTCGCTATGCGGTTGAAGTTGGGTTGGGTGACGCTCATCGATAAAGGATGGGGACTAGAAGGATTGGGGTGGTGAGGGCGAGATCTGCGGCGGCGCGGAGGGTGATCGGGGCGAGGGTGCGTCGACGATTGTGCAGTAGGAGCAGGATTGTTGCGGCGAGGGCGGTGGCGCATGGCATGGGCCATGGGGCGTTGTGGTCGAGTAGGGCGAGAGCGGTGCTGGAGAGGGTGAGAAGGACTGTCAGGGACGGAAGGTTGCGGATGGCCAGGCGAGTGATGGGGTGGGCGCGGTGGTTGGTACTGGTGTGTTCCCAGGCGTAGATGAAGAGGCAGTTGAGGCTGCAGAGTGTGGCGAAGAGGAGTGCGGAGGGAAGCAGGGGCAAGCGAAGGTCGGGACGGCGGGCTACGGTGGGGATGAAGGTGGCTGCGGCGAAGAAGAGGCCTACGGCAATCTCCTTGGGGAGGCGGTGGGCGCTGTGTGTGGCGTGGATGAGGACGAAGTAGCCGGAGATGAGGACTCCGAGGACGAGGTAGAGGCGGATGGCTGCGGGTTCGAGGTGAGGGAGGAGCAGGGCGAGGGCGATGGAGGCGAGGAGGATTCCTGTGAGGAAGGCGGTGCGATGGCGGTGATGGAAGTAGTGGCGGGCTTCGAGGTCTTCGTGGTGGGTCGGGTCGATGTCGGCGAGGCGCGCGTCCATGAGGCGAGCATCAATCAAACGGGCATCCATCAGACGATCGGCGGCGTAGAGCATCCATACGGCGAGGGCCATCGCCAGCGTGGATGAGAGTGGGAGATGGATGTGGTTGGCAGAGGCTATGAACCATGTCCAGAGAGCGGCGATGGTCGGAGCGTCGAGGGAGAGAAGATGCCAGAGTGCGAGTGGGTGGGCTGGATGCCGGATCGCTTTGAGGGGCGGCTTGGTTGAGGTCGCGGTGGCCACTTCGTCCAGTTTATTCCTGCTCTGCCTATTGCCTCGTCATAGACCCAGGTCCGAAAGGCCGGGATGATCATCTGGGCGTCGACCCAGCGGCCAGTGGAACTTACGGTCTGACTCTTTGATTGGAAGATCGTTGATGCAGGCATAGCGATGATGCATGATGCCGTTTTCGTCGAACTCCCAGTTTTCGTTTCCGTAGGAGCGGTACCAGTTGCCGGAGTCATCGTGACACTCGTAGGCGAAGCGTACGGCGATGCGAGCGCCGTCGAAGGCCCAGAGTTCTTTGACCAGGCGGTAGTCCAACTCGCGACGCCACTTTCTTGTCAGGAACGCAACGATCTCCTGCCGCCCGTTGACAAACTCTGCACGATTGCGCCATTTGCTATCGACGGTGTAACCGAGCGAGACCTTTTCGGGGTCGCGTGAGTTCCAATTGTCTTCGGCCCTTCGTACCTTTGCTGCTGCGGTCTCACGAGTGAATGGCGGTACTAAGTTCGGTAGCGGCTGTGTGCTCATGTTTTCTTGCTCCTAACGTTGCGTACATGGTTCCATGCGGCGTTAAGTTTTGCATACCAGTGGGCCTATTTTCGTTTTACGCGTTTCTTGATGGTTTCGAGATGTCATTCATCGTGGGCGTGGTCGGCTTGAATGTTTTTGCCGGACCAGATGGTTTGCGAGGTCCAGGGCGCCGGGGGTCGCGACCAGAAGGGGTTGGCTGGGGGAAGTCCGAGAGGGAGCCAAGCTGCGCTGCAGAGGTAGAGGCTGCCGGTGGAGATGTAGGTTTCGCCGAGGCTGGGTTGGTGGCCGGCGAGGCCGATCTGCAGCCAGCCCTCGTTGGAGAATGTGCCTGCGGGTCCGAGGGTGCGCTTTATAACCGCAGACAGGGCGCAGCGGACCTGCGGTGGGGTCAGGTTTTCAGGCAGGATGTTTCGGCGGGACGCGTCGGCGAGGAGATGGAATGCGCCGCAGCGATAGGTGATGGAGCGGCCTATTGCGGGGTAGGAGCCGTCGGGGGCGATGAGTCGCTCCTGGATTGCGGCGTAGCGTTGTGCACGCTGGTGGATTGGCTCGCGCATCGAGGACCAGGATGGGGACTGGTCGCCTAGTGTGTCCATGAGTTGCAGGAGGTAGGGCTGGATGACAAAGCTGTTGTAGAAGTCCCAGTGGAAGTGGGGGCCGTCGCCGTAGGTGCCGTCGCCGAGGTACCAGCTTTGGAGCTCGCGAAGGGCGTAGTCGACGCGCATGCGGTCCCATGGTTGGTGCAGCGTCATGAGAAGCGCTTCGTTCATCGCGGCGAAGAGGAGCCAGTTGTTGAAGGGTGGTTGGACTTTGCGTTGGGTGACGAGTGCTTCAGCGAGGCGTTGCTGGGTCCTGGCGTCGAGTTTATTGAAGAGTTGATTGGGTGCTCGGAGCAGGGCGAGCGCGAGGAAGGACGAGTCGACGAGGGTCTGGGAGGATTCGCCGAAGTGCATGTAGTCGGGCGCGGCGGGATCGAGGGCCGAGGTGATTCCGGCCACGGAGTAGTCTCGATAACGATTGCGCAGGGTGGTTTCTTTTTGGGTTTCCTCGGTGGTGGGTTCGAGTTCGAGCCAGGGTGCGAGGCCGGATAGCAGGCGGCCCAGGGCTTCGAGGTGTGTGCCGACTGCGCGAGCCTCGGCCTGGCCGGCTGCTGCTTCGACGGGCATCTTGCGGCGGAGGGTGCCTTCTTTGAGGGCCTTCAAGACTGGTTCGGAGACTAGTTCTACCTGTTCGAGCCAGTAGGTGCGGTCTGGTTGCGTTGCCGGGGTGTTATTGGCTGCATGGGTCTCCGCCGGGAGGGCCGCCGCCGCTCCTGCGGCGAGACTGCCGAGGAGGAAGCTGCGGCGATTGGGAGTTGCTGCTTTGTTGTTCGGCATATGACTCCAGTTGCTGTTCCCTTTTCATCAGGCGATATATTAGGCCGTTCGGACCGTGTGCCCGAGTGTAATTGTGCTCCTCGCCGCGAGGTACCCCCCTATAGCCCGCGCGTAAACCATTTATCTTCATTATCTTACGCCGATCGGCCCTCGGTAAAATATTCAAAACAAATGATTTACGTGCAAAATATTGCATCAAAACGAGTTAGCCCCGGAAAGTGTCCCGGGGCCTACTTGTTTTCCGATCTATATATCCAGTATAGCTGGTTGAATGGAACTAACATGCCAACTGGATGTTGTTGATTGGTAAAGGCTTAGGAGCTTTTTGGGCTTGACATGCGTTTTCTGGGCTGAAAACGCGAAAAAAAGAAGGAAGAATAAAAACAACGGCAATGATTCGGTCGTTTCGCCCCTTTGGGCTTCACTCTGGCCTCCGGCAGGTAGCGCGGCCGGTTGGACGCTGGGTCTACCTTGAAGAAAAGGCAAGTGCGCGATATAGGGCTCCGGCGAACGCGATTGCGACAAGAGCAACAAGCAAGAGCAAAAGCAAGAGCAAAAGCAAAAGCAAAAGCAAAAGCAAAAGCAAAAGCAAAAGCAAAAGCAAAATGCGGGGATTCTTCGCTTCGCTCAGAATGACGGTTGGGGGTCCTCAGAATCACAGTTTGGAGGTGCTCAGAATGACGGTTTGGAGGTCCTCAGAATCACAGTTTGGAGGTCAAGGACGTGTGACGGGCTGAAATAACAGCAACGGCGTCTTGTGATGGCTTGAGTAACGGTAACGGCGTCTGCGAACCGACGCTTTGGTAGAGTGGATGCGAATCTACTGTAAGGCAACTTCTCAGGAGACATCATGGCCAATCCCGTGCCGTTGAGCTATGTCATCTACATCGCCGCCACGCCAGAAAAGGTCTGGGAAGGCTTTGTATCGAAGGAGTCCAACCGAACGCTCTTCATGGGAGCGGAGCTTGAGGCTGAATGGAAGGCCGGCGGCTCGATGGCATGGGTGGGGCCGGGACCTGACGGTAAGCCCATGAAATATGTCCATGGCAAGGTACTGCGGTTCGACCCTCCGAAGGTGCTGCAGTATACCTTTGCGATGGGGCAAAGTGATGCAACGTCCCGCGTGACTGTGGAATTGGTTCCAGAGACCGAGGCCACCAAAGTGATGGTGATGCATGATGAGTGGGCCGAGACTGATTCCGCTTACGCCGGGACGGCCGACGGCTGGCCTCGGATCCTTTCCCGGCTGAAGACGCTGATCGAGACAGGCAAGACATTCAAACCACATTGAAGTGGTGGTATTGCAGAGATTCTGCTGTCTAAGAACCGTCCCCGAGCTCGTGCGTAGAGTGTCTGGTATGCGAGCTATGGTTTTTGGGGGGCGTGAGCGACGCCTCGTTCGATAGGAGCGCCGTCGAACTTTGTACTGTCGGCGGCCAACCTCTTGGCGGCTTCGTCGGAGGCCGTGCGCGACACGGCGGCGCCGGCGCTCGAGTCCTTTGCAGGTGACTCGGTGGGCTGGGGTGCATCGCTGTAAGGGGCGGCGTCGGAGCGGGTCTGTTTGGCTCCCGTGACCCATAGGCCGGGATCGATGTCGGGGAAGACGCCGTCGCGGTGTTGGATCTCCGCGAGGCGGTCTTCCTGCGGCTTGGTCAGCGCGCCGTTGGATTCGAAGCTCTGCCAGATGGCCTTGATCTCGTTGAACTGGTCGTTGTGGGTGAGGAAACGGATCTCTGCGTAGTCGCGCGCGGCGCCGGTGGTGATGAGGAACTGCCAGTCGGAGGATTCGAGGAGAAGGAGCTCGCGGCAGAGCTGTTGCATGATGCGCTTGCCAAGGGCGGAGTTGCGCCAGTGGCCTGCGGTGCAGACCTCGCGGGTGTAGAGCTCGGCGGGGTAGATGTGGGTGTAGGTCCAGCTGGTCTCAGGGTTCATCCAGACCTGGTTGTTGCCCTCGGCCCCCCAGGAGCCTTCGTGCATGGCGATGAAGCCGGCGCGCGGATATTTGTCGAGGTACTCGGCGCAGGAGATGAGCTGTATGCCGGTGGCCCCTCCTCCCTCCGGGTCGTGCAGGTTGCGAGCGATGGCTTCGAGCCAGAGGACGCCTTCGAACCACCAGTGGCCGAAGAGCTCGGCGTCGAAGGGAGAGCAGAGAATGGGCGGAATCTCGTCGTTGAAGCCTGACTTGAGCGCCTCGTAGACAAGATGAACGAAGTTGGAGGCGTGGCCTTTAACGCGCTCTGCGGCTTGCTGGGGGTAGTAGGGCAGCTTGTCGCCCATGTCGACCTTGGAGCCGGTGACGCGCCAGTAGCGATGACCGCCGGGCCAGCGCTTCTTGTGGAAGTCGAGGTAGACGGCGTCGCCGGGATAGCCGGTCTCGCCGGACCAGACCTGGACGCCGGTGCGGGGGTCGCGCGGGAAGATGGTGGTGGCGTAGCGCTTATCGTAGGGGCCGTCGACGTAGTAGGGCTGGTAGAGGGAGCGATGATTGCCGTGGGTCATGCGCTCGGTCTGTTCGTCGGTGGGAACCGCGCCGTTCAAGAGCTCGTATGGGGACGGGACGCGGTGGCCTTCTTCGACGAGGTGAGTATCGACGAAGAAGAAGTCGATTTCGGACTCGGAGAGCGCCTGCTCGACGCCGATGCGATCGAAGCCGGGAGGCGTGGGGGAGCCGTCTGCGTTGGGGACGGGGTAGTTCCAGAAGCCGGCGGGACGGTAGCCGCACTCGGGCGCCCAGATGCCTTTGGGGTGCTTGCCGATGTGCCGGATGTGCGTGTCGACGGCGGTGCGGACCTGGGCGCGGACGCTTTCGTCGGTGCCGAGGAGCGGCATGTAGCCGTGAGTGGCGCCGCAGGTGATGATCTCGATGAGACCGGTCTCGTTGAAGTGGCGGAAGCCTGCGATGATGTTGTGGTCGAAGTGGTTGAAGTCTTCGAGGGCGTGCGAGAAGAAGCGATGCCAGAAGCGGGCGGTCTCGGCGAGGTGCGTTTCGCCTGACTGGATGAAGAATGCCTCGTCTTCGCGGGCGGCGACGATTTTGCGGTTGAGGTAGTTGGGGAACTCGGCGATGAAGACGGGATGAGAGAGCTGCTCGAGAAGAATGGGCGAGAGATTGAGATTGCAGTTGAAGCGGACCTTGTCGCGCTCGAGATTTTTGAGCATGCGGAGGAATGGAAGGTAGGTTTCGGCGGCCGCTTCGTGGAGCCACTCCATTCCGTGAGGCCAGGTGCCGTGGTTGACGACGTAGGGCAGATGCGCATGCAGGGTGAAGGTAAGAAATCCTGCTGGGCGGTTGGCCGATGCCTTCGTCAAGACGAACACCTCAGATGGATATTTTCGGTAGGGGCAGCGTCCGCGATGGGAGATCCATCCGGCTTGCTGCTCTTGAGTTTACACCAGCCTGGGAGGTGAGCTCTCTTACTGAGTTATGAAATTCTCCGCGTATGACTCGATCCAGGCCATTGGCTACTGCGGCTGTTGGGTTGGCGGACGAGGGTGCAGGTCGGGGCTGGTAGTTGTGCTGTCGGTTTCTTTGGTGGGGACCTTGATGGATAGCGTGCTGGTGAGGTTAAAGCGGACGAGGGATTCGGAGGGGATCTGGACTTGTTCTCCGCGGGTGATGGTGTTGGCTCCGGCGCCGACACCGCCTCCGGCAGCAGCGCCGATGGCCGCGCCTTTGCCTCCTCCGATGATGCCGCCGAGGATGGCACCGACGGCCGCTCCGCCGCCGACTTTTTCTGCCGTGTTTGCGCCGCGACCCTTGCCCTTGACGCTGTAAGGGTCGGTGGTGACGGTGAGTTTTTCACCGCGGCGGTTGATGCTGGTGAGTTCGATGGTGAGCAGGGAGCTGCCTTTGTAGTGGGCGGCTTCCTGGACGGCAGATACGCGGCCGGAGACGGACGTGCCCTGACGGATTACGACGAGGCCGTCGATGATAACGTCGGCGGCGACGGTGCCGGTGAAGAGATCGCCTTGTTGGGTGGTGGCGCTGTCGAGGGTCTCGGTGATGCGGATAGGAATGGTGGTGCCGGGTGCGACGGTGATGTTACGGAACTCGGGGGCGGGTGGAGGCGGTGGAGGTGCAGGCGGGAGTTCCTGCGCGGGCGGCGGTGGTGGTGGCGGAGCGACGGCGACCTGAGGTGCGGGAGGTTCGGCTGGTGCGGCTTCGCGGACGACGGGTGCGGATTTTGGCTTGGTTGCGGGGGCCGGCTTTGGCTTGGGCGCGATGGGCACGGGAGCGGGAGGCGGCGGCGTGGCAGCGGCGGCGACCATGGGTGTGGGGGCTTGGACGGTCAGGTTGTTGACCACGGTCTTGATGCCTGCGACTTGAGAGGCGTCTGCTGCGGCCAGGGAGCGGGCGGCATCACTGCTGACCGTGCCGCTGAGGGTGGCGATGCGGTCCTGGACTGCGGACTGGATGGGCTCGTTGCTGAGGGCACCGTCGCCGGCGATGCGACTTTGGAGAGCGGCGGTCAGGCTGGCGTCATCAGTGGGAGTGGCGGGTGGGGCGCTTTTGCAGGCGGTGAGGCAGATAATCAAGGTGAGAGCTGTGATGGCCAAGAAGGCGCGCGGAGTGGAGAGGCTTTTGGTGGCGTACATTGGTCCCCTTTTCCTGTGGCGAATACTTTTACTGCGAACACTGTAAATCACTTCACTGGTATTCGATGCGAGACGCCAGTCTGAGACTCCATTATGGAGGGAGCGGCGGTTTCCTCTCTTCCTATTTATGACGAAGGTGCCAGTGGAAGGTGATACGTGTTGCCGGCCATTGGAAGGCGCGATTTGTCGAAGTTTCCAAGGCTTTCACAAGGCCACGCGAAAGGGCCGAAGTGGAGTATGTGACTGCAACCTAATCTTTCGGCGGGGCATCCACCTAAGTACGGGTTAGACTACCTGTCGGGTGAGCGTAGGCTGGTGACGCCGCCGGTCGGTCTAAGATCGGTCTTGGATCTCATGAACCGCACGGAATTGGAAGTTGAGTTATAAATGCGGAAGAAGCAGATTCCGCAATTGAAACCGGAACAGGAGAGAGAGCATGTCAGAAAACGACAACGAGAGTGGAGTTAGTGGATTGGGATGGTTTCTTGCGGGTCTTGGTGTCGGCGCGCTGGTTGGCGTGCTGTATGCGCCGAAGGCTGGCAAAGAGACACGCGAGGACCTGGTAGCGAGCGCTCTGGACGCAAGAGACCGAGCGGCGGTACTTGCACAGCAGGCCCAGGACAAGGCCGCAGTTCTGGCCGCGCAGGGTAAACAGCAGGTTGGCGAATATGTGGACCGTGGCAAGGAGTACTATGACCGCGGACGGACGCAGTGGGCCCAGTATGTGGAGAAGGGCAAGGGACTGATCCAGGAGCACCAGGACAAGGTCTCCGCCGCGATCGATGCGGGCAAGGAAGCGTACGCCAGCACGACGGGCGAACACAGTTCGTAGAAATAAATTGATGAAGACAGGGCCCGGTCAGCCTTTTCTGGTGGCCGGGCCTTATGATTGTGCTCATACTTTTTAAGAGAGCGAGAGACGATATGGAAGGTCTGCGAATCGTGATGTCGGGAATGTGGTTGCAGGACTCGGGTTCGCTTTCTTCGGGGAACTCACGACTGCTTGAGTGGTTTGTCGGCATGGTAGCAATTGCGATGATCGTGCAGGCGGTCGCTGTGGTGGTGATGGCAGTGGGCGCGGCCAAGGCCAGCAAGAAGGGGCTCGAGATCGCAGAAGAGCTGCGGTCGAAGATGGGGCCAATCCTGGATACGACCCAAGGCATGATTCATGATTCGGCGCCGAAGGTGAAGATCATCACAGAGAACCTGGTGGAGACGAGCCACGTCGTGCGCAGCAAGGCCGCGGAGTTCGATGCGACCGCCAGCGAATTGAATGCGAGGACACGCGCGCAGGCGGCGCGGGTGGATGGAATGGTGACTTCGGTGCTGAATACAACGGCCGATGTTTCCGAGACGCTGCAGCGAGCGGTTAAGGTACCTGTGCGTGAGTTCGCGGGCCTGGTGAATGGATTTAAGGCTGGGGTCGATGTTCTGGTGGGACGGGCGAAGGAGTTTGGACGCGGCAAGGCTTCGCAGGAACGGGACTTGTAAGGGCCGCGGCTTTCGCGTTCTCTTGCCGACGGTCGCTAGATGATCCAACCACCCCCGACTACCTCGTCTTCCTGATAGAAGACGGCGGATTGGCCGGGGGTGATTGCACGTTGTGGCTCGTCGAATTGGGCGTGGACGGTGTTTTCGTCGACTCGATTTAGCGTGGCCATCGCCGGCGTGTGGCGGTGGCGGACCTTTGCGCTGACGCGGATGGGTTCCGTGAGTTCGGGAATGGAGATCCAGTTGAGGCGGTTGGCGTAGAGGTCGCGGGAGCGGAGATCGTCGTCGGAGCCTACCGTGACCTGGTGCGAGTCGGGGTGGATGGAGAGGACGTAGAGCGGGTTGACCGATGTGAGGCCGAGGCCCTTGCGCTGGCCGACGGTGAAGCTCTGGATGCCTTCGTGGTGGCCGATAACCTCGCCGGTGGTGGTGACGAGTTCACCTGATGTGTCCGGCATCTCTTCGTTCTGTTCGTCGAGGTAGGCCTTCAAGAAGGTGTTGTAGTCTCCGCCGGGGATGAAGCAGATCTCCTGCGAGTCGGACTTGCTGGCGACTTCGAGGCCTGCATCGGCAGCCATCTGGCGGACGGCGGGCTTCTGCATCTCGCCTAACGGGAAGAGGGTGCGGCTGAGCTGTTCCTGCGTGAGGCCGAAGAGGAAGTAGGTTTGGTCTTTGGACTTGTCTTCGGGACGGGAGAGGACCCAGCGCTGCCGGGTCTCGTCGAAGTGGTTGCGGGCGTAGTGGCCGGTGGCGATGCGGTCTGCGCCGATCTGGCGGGCGGTGATGAGGAGCTGGTCGAACTTGAGGTGGTTGTTGCAGAGGGTGCAGGGGATAGGAGTGCGACCGGCGAGGTATTCGCTGACGAAGGGCTTGACGACCTCGGCTTCGAAGCGGTCCTGCTGGTTGACGACGTAGTAAGGGATGTCCAACTGCTCGGCTACGTGGCGGGCGTCGTAGACGTCGTCGATGGAGCAGCAGCGGCCCTGGACTGCTTCGGGCATGCCTTCGTGTCCTGCGAGGCGGCGCTGGTTCCAGAGCTGGAGCGTGAGGCCGACGAGGGTGTGCCCCTGGGCGCGCAGGAGTGCGGCGACAGCGGAGGAGTCGACTCCTCCGGACATGGCGACGGCGATGGTCTCGGGCGTGTTGGGCATGGTGTGCGGCATGGCTTCTGCTGCTTCTATTTTCGCATTTTTTGGTGGTTTTCAGTTGCCCGAGAGAGTTGAGGAGTTATGCGCTGTCCGCAAATGAACGCGGGGTTCTGAAACTGGACATATTTTTTGATCGGCATTTGGCAAGCTGCTGAAAATCAGGCGGTTTGATCAGTTGATTTTGGTGAACAACGTGCAATGAAGATGCGTATCAACTCGTCAGCGAGGAGAAAAAACTATGCTTGAAAATCTGCGGTATGCGGTGCGGCAACTTTTCCGAGCGCCCACCTTCACGATTGTGACCGTTTTGACGCTTGCTTTGGGCGTTGGAGCGAATACGGCGATCTTCAGCGTGATCCAGGCGGTGTTGCTGCATCCGTCGGGTGTGCAGGACCCGGAGCGTGTGGCTTCGTTTCATGCGAAGTATACGCAGCTGAATCTGCCGAGCATCGGGGTTTCGGCCCCTGATTTTCAGGACGCACAATCGATGAAAGGGATGGTGGATACGGCGGCGATGGTGCAGACGGCCAGCTTCAACGCGACGTTTGATGGTCGGACGCAGCATCTGCGGGCAGGGAAGGTGACGTGGCAGTGGTTCCAGGTGTTTGGCGCGCAGCCGATTCTGGGGCGCACGTTTTTATCGGAGGAGGACCAGAAGGGCGCCGAGCGCGTGATTGTGCTGAGTTATGCGGCGTGGCAAAGGATGTTTGGCGGGCAGCACGACGTGATCGACAAGAAAGTGTTGCTGGATGACCAGTCGTATCGCGTGATTGGGGTGATGCGGAGCGACTTTGCGTGGCCGAAGGGTGTGGAGTTGTGGACTCCGTTGGGGCTGGCTCCGACGGAGTTTGCGGCGAACAACCGGTTTAACGAGTCGTATAACAGCGTGGTGCGGCTGAAGCCCGGTGTAACGGTGGCGCAGTTCAATGCGGCCATGGAGCAGAAGCGGCTGGAGGAGATTCGGCGGGAGGGGACGAGCGGCTTTAACTTTGGACAGACCTCGGGGTGGGGGATGTTTGCTCAACCATGGACCGAGGACGCTGCGGGGGACCTTCGCAAGCCGCTGTTCGCGTTGTTTGCGGTGGTGGCGATGATTCTTCTGATTGCCTGCACGAATATTTCGGGGCTGATGCTGGCAAGGGCCTCGATGCGAATGAAGGAGATGGCGATACGGAGTGCGCTGGGCGCTTCGCTGCGACAGCTTGCGATGCAGTTTGTTGTGGAGACAGCGTTGCTAGCGGGGACGGCGACGGTGATCGGGATTGTGGCCGGGCCATTGCTTGGCAAGCTGCTTTTGCTTGCGATTCCTCATGATCTGGCGACGGGTTTTGCTGTCCATACGGACGTAAGGGTGGTGGCTGTGGCTGCGGGGTTTGGTCTGCTCGCTGCTCTTTTAGCAGGGCTGGCGCCGGTGGTGCAACTTGCGCGGACGCACAAGTCGCTGCGTCTGAGCGAGTACAGCAAAGGCGCGACGGCCGGGGCTAGACGGCAACGGTTCCGGAATGTGCTGGTGTGCACGGAGATTGCGTTGGCGTTTCTGCTGGTGGCAGGGAGCGGGTTGTTTCTGGCAAGCCTGAGGCAGTTGCAAACGGTCGACCCAGGATTCAAGAGTGACTCGGTGCTGACAGGCAAAGTGACGCTGGATGCAACGAACTATAAGGACCAGGACCTGAAGCAGACGAATTTTATCCATGATGTGACGGAGCGGCTGGGTGCACAACCGGGTGTTGTTGCTGCTGCTGCAGTCTTTCCAATGCCGTTTGCCAGCGGGATGTATCCGTCGGGAAGCTTTGCGATTCAGGAACGGCCACCGGCTGGGCCTGATGATCCGGGGCCGCATGGCGACCATGCGTGGGCGACGCCTGGGTATCTTGCAACGATACAGATTCCGTTGTTGCGGGGACGGTGGTTTAGTGAGGAAGACCGGAGTGGAGGGCCGCCGGTCGCTGTGATTGACGACACATTGGCGAAGGCCTACTGGCCGGGGCGCAGTCCGGTTGGACAGCACGTGCGATTTGGCGGACAGAGCTCGCCATGGGTGGAGATCGTGGGTGTTGTGGGGCATGTGCGCAAAGATTCGCTGGAGGTGGAAGAGAACAAGGGAGTGGTTTATCGGCCAATGGCACAGCAATCCGTTGGCGAAGCGGTGTTTGTGGTGCGGACGAAGATGGATCCGGACGCGATGCGAACGTCGCTGGTGGAGGCCGTGCGGGCGGTGGACTCGACCGAGGCCGTTTACGATGTTGCGACGCTTAGCAGTTTTGTTGGGGATTCGCTGGCGGCCCGGCATTTACTAGTTTGGCTGCTGACAATGTTCGGCGGCCTTGCGCTGCTGCTGGCGGCGATTGGGATTTATGGGTTGTTGAGCTTTACGGCTTCGCAGCGGACGACGGAGATTGGGATTCGTATGGCTCTGGGCGCGCAACGGTGGCAGGTGGTTTCGCTGATGCTGCGTGAGTCTCTGGTGCTGATTGGGGCGGGGATTGCGGCGGGACTGATGCTGACGTTTGTGGCGCAGCGAGTGCTGGCGCACGCTTTTGCGGCGATGGAGACCGGGCTGTGGATTTCGCTGTTGTTCGCGGCGGTTAGTTTGGTGGTGGCGGCGGCGATAGCTTCGATTGTTCCGGCGCGGCGGTCGGCTAGTGTGGATCCGGTGATCGCTTTGCGGAATGAGTAGCCGCGGGCGATCACGTCAAAGTCAGGATTCGTGGTGGAAAAAGCAATGAAGGCATGGGTGCGCGAGCGGTCTCGGGGTCCTTCGACTTCGGGCTACGCCCTTCGCTCAGGATGACGATTTTAGAGACTCAATGCAGCGGCGATTACTTCGCCGCAACGTTGTGGGGATACGTTGCCTGGATGGTTAGGATTTCGTAGGGTCTGATGGGGACGGTGATGGTGTCGCCGGTCAGGTTGAGCGCTGCGCCTTCGGGTTTCTCCATGAGATTGGTTTCGGTAACGCCGGTCGCTCCGGGCGGGACGTGGAGCTTGACTTGGGTGGCTTCGCCGGCCCACTCGTACATGCGGAAGATGAGGGCGTCGGAGTCTTCGGCTTTTTTGATTGCGGTGAGGGTCACGTTGGGGTTTTCGACGCTGGCCCAGGAGTGTTCGGCGGGGAGGGTGCCGGTGTGGGAGAAGACTTGTTCGGCCCTGAGGGGGTCGTTGAGCTCATATCCGCGATGGACGGTCTGGGCCTGCTTCCAGGTTCCAGTGTGCGGGTAGAGGGAGTAGACGAAGTGCTGGTGGCCGCGGTCGGCTTCGGCGTCAGGCCAGGTGGGGGAGCGAAGGAGCGTGATGCGGAGGGTGTTGCCGACCGCGTCGTAGCCATATTTTGAGTCGTTGAGGATGGAGAGGCCCTGGTTGGCGTCGCCGAGGTCGGCCCAGCGCATGGCGGGGACTTCGAACTGAGCTTTCTCCCAGGAGTTGTTTCGGGTGGTGGGGCGCTCGATGGAGCCGTAGGGAATCTCGTAGGTGGCCTTCCCGGATGTGGCGGCTAGTGGGAACGCGGCTTTGAGGAGGACGTGGGATTCGTGCCAGTCGATGTCGTTGGTGATGTCGACGTGGTCGGCCCCGGCGTCGAGGGAGATGGTTTGGGTGAATTTGGAATTTTGCCAGTGGCGAGAGATGAGGACGGTCTTGCGGAGGGGGCTGTACCTGATGACATGGATCGAGTCGACGTGATCGATGATGGACGGGGCCCTATCGAGGGTGCCGGGGTCGATGTTCCAGGCGTCGTATTGCTTCGGAGTGTCGACGAAGGCCTGAAGCTGGTTGCCGCAGGAGTTTGGGGCCAGATACTTACGTGTCATTCCGAGATCGGAGATCTGAGTAATGCATCCGGTCTTAGGATCGATGGAGACTGTGAGCTTGTCGTTGGTGAGAGTCAGATCAGCGGGGGTGGTTTCGTAGCCGCGCGGCTGCGTGGCTAATGACGAAGCGGTTGCGTGCAGAACGGTATAGCCGAGTGCAGGGACGTCGACCGTAGCGAGCACGGTGTGGTCTCGAATATTTACCCCTTCGTTCAGGTCTTCGTAGGGAAGCTTGCGTCCGGCGTCATCGGTGAGAGTGAGTTCTCCGGCCTCTGGCGTTTGCACATCGATTTGGATTGTCTCTTTGCGCGGCCATGCAAGAGTGTTGGTGACGAGTATCGCTTCACCGGGTTGGTTCGCGGTGTTGATTTGGTCGGTCAGGGTTTTGAGCGTGGCGTTGGTAATGAGTGTGTCGGAATTGAAGACTTCGGTGTAGTCCTTTTGCGCGTCTTTGTAGATGACGCCGATCCCCGAGCCGGCGGCCAGGTCGTGGAATTGGTTGAAGGTGATTTTTTTCCAGTTTTCGGTGAGTTGGTCAGCGGGGTAGGGGCGGCCGTTGAGCCATGCAAGAGAGGCTAGCTTTTCGGCGTCGAGGGTGGCTACTTCGCTGGTGCGCATGCTGCGTTTGTGCTGGGCTTGGGTAGTGAAGACGCCGCGGTGGTACTCGAAGTAGAGTTCGTCTTTCCAGGTGGGGAGGCCCATCGCTCCGGTGGATGAGGCTGGTGGTGCGGTGTAGCCCTTGGCGATGGAGTCGTAGTCCCAGGTAGGGGAGTCGGGGTTGAGGTTCTTCTCTACGTTGGTGAAGTAGCTTTGCGCGGTGTGGTAGCGCATGGTGGGGACGGCGTCGTTGTTCTTTCCTGCGGTGATCCACTGGTCGGCCTGGTCGAGCATGGCGCGGGTGGGGCCGCCGCCGTGGTCGCCGATGCCGTAGAGGTCGAGCATTTCAGCGGTTCCGGGGTTGCGGTCGGCGGATTCGGCGAAGTCGGCGGAGATGCGGGTGGGGTTGACGTTGTCATGGACGTAGTCGGTGGGGAAGTAGGTCAGGACTTTGCTGCCGTCGGGGGATTCCCACCAGAAGAGGCGGAAGGGAAGTTGGTTGGTATCGTTCCAGTGCATTTTCTGGGTGACGAAGTAATCCATGCCGGAGCGTTTGTAGATCTGCGGGAGCTGCCAGTTGTAGCCAAAGGAGTCGGGGTTCCAGCCGATGCGAGCGGTGACGCCGTATTCCTTTTGGAAGTAGCGCTGGCCGACGAGGAGCTGGCGGACTAGGGATTCGCCGTCGGGGAGGTTGAGGTCAGGCTCGACCCACATGCCGCCGACGATCTCCCAGCGGCCCTCTTTGACGCGCTGGCGAATCTGGTCGTTCATCTGGGGATATTTTTCGGCGATCCAGGCGGTGTACTGCGCGGCGGACTGGCTGAAGGTGTAACCCGGGTACTCGTCCATGAGCTGGAGGGCGGTGGTGAAGGTGCGGCGGACGACGTCGATGGTTTCGGAGCGTGGCCAGAGCCAGGCGGCGTCGATGTGGGAGTTGCCTGCTTCGTCGATGATGGCCTGAGAGAGGACGGGGTGAAGGGTGGTGAGGATGTCTTGCGCCTTGCGGAGGGAGGCGTCGAAGGCGGATTGATTGCTGGCTTCGAGAGCTTTGAGGTCGATGGCGGCGACTGCTTCCTCTACTTTGAGGAGGAGGTCTTTGCGTGGGGTGGGGAGTGCGGGAAGGAGGTTTGCTGCGGTGATGCACTGGATTCGGATGTCTTCGGGGTTAGGACGTGCGTTGGGGCCAGTTGCTGATGGGTTGGGTTCGATCTTCAGGCCCACGCCAGCAAAGGTTTTCTCATCTACGGTGTGGAGGAGTTTGACGGCGACGAGGACCTTGTCGCCGGGTTTGGCGGGGTCGAAGAGGACGATGGGTTCGAGGTCGTCGCCGAGCGCGACGCGGCGGCCGTTGAAGTAGATGATCTGGGGCATGGGGCCGTTGGCGTTGGCGTGGAACTGGAACCAGATTCGGGCGCCGGTGATGTCATAGCCGTTGAGGGTCTTAGGGACTTCGATGACGCGGCGGTACCAGACGGCGTCCTGTGGAGCTTTAGCGCGGGGCTTGACGAGGGGCCAAGTGGAGTCGTCGAGGGACGGGGACTCGCCGTGGGGGACGTCGCCTGCATGGAAATGCCATTCGCCGGCGGGAAGAGAGTTGAGCATCTCCAGGGTGTGCAGCTTCGCGATGGCGGGGGGGGAGAGGTTCTTCTGTTCCCGGATCGGAGTGAAGGACTGAGCTAAAGCAGTCGAACAGGTCAGCACGAGGGCGAGCGAAAGATGACGGAGACGCATGGGCGCAAGGGTAGCAAATTTGAGGGCGTTCGAGAAATCTGCCGGTGGCGTGATTTCGAAGTGCAGGCTGACTTACTGGCGGGTCGCTGATAGTCTTTCGTGCATGACGAATCTCCAGGTACGAGTGGCGGGGGTTTTGGGGTTGGGCTGGGTGATGGCTGTAGTGTTGCCTCTGGTAGCGCAGAATTCTCTTCCCGCTGCCACGGCGAGGCAAATTGATGCGGCGGCGGCCGATGTATTGAAGGCGACCGAGGTTCCCAGCGCATCGGTGGCAGTCGTGCAGGACGGGAAGGTCGCGTTCGTGAGGGCGTATGGAATGGCGCGGTTGGAGCCGGCGATGTCGGCCAGGCCGGGGATGCATTATTCGATCGGGTCGGTCAGTAAGCAGTTCACGGCGGCGATATTGTTGCTGCTGATGCAGGACGGCAAGTTGAAGCTGGACGATCCGGTGGGGAAATACTTGCCGGAGTTGACGCGGGCGAATGAGGTGACGATCCGGCAGGTGCTGTCGATGACGTCGGGGTATCAGGACTTCTGGCCCGAGGACTATGTGATGACCTCGATGATGAAGCCGACGAACCCTCAGCAGATCCTGGATGTGTGGGCGAAGAAGCCGCTCGATTTCGAGCCGGGGACGCAGTGGCAGTACTCGAATACGAACTATGTGATTGCGGGGCGGATTGCAGAGATTGTAGGTGGCAAGCTGCTGACCGAACAGTTGCAGGAGCGGATCTTTCAGCCGTTGAAGATGAGTGATGTGTTTAATTCTGACGCAAGCAGGCTGCCGGCGAGCGATCCATTGGGCTACTACCAACATGCGCTGGGGCCGTTGCGTCCGGCGCCGCAGGAGGGGCAGGGGTGGATGTTTGCCGCGGGAGAGCTGGCAATGCCGGCGAGTGATCTTGCGTTGTGGAACATCAGTTTGATGTACCGATCGCTGCTGGCGCCTGCTTCGTATGATGCGATGTTTACCGAGGTGAAGCTGAAGGACGGTAAAGGGACCGGGTATGGGTTAGGCGTGCAGGTGGGAGTTCGGGACGGGCATCGCTATGTGGGGCACAGCGGCGAGGTTTCAGGGTTTGTGTCGGAGAATATTGTGTTCCCGGACGACAAAGCTGCGGTGACTGTGCTGACGAATGAGGACGCTTCGAGTGCGGCGGCGACTTTGGCGCTGAAGATCGCGCCGCTAGTGCTGGCCGGGGCTTCGTGGAAGAACGTTGAGAACACGACTACGGCGCCAGAGAAGCGGGCGCTAGATATTTTGACTGGGTTGCAGGAGGGGAAGCTGGACCGCTCGCAGCTGACGCCATTGTGCGATGCGTACTTTACAGACGAGGCGATGGAGGATTTTGCTGAGAGTCTGGGACCGCTGGGGGCGCCGAGCAGCTTCAAACAGGTGGCGGAGGAGAAGCGCGGCGGGATGACGTTCAGGGTGTTCAACGTTAGTTTTCCGGGTAAGCAGGTGCGCGTGACAGTGTATGAGGAGCCGGACGGCAAGATCGAGCAGTACCTGGTGACTGCGACCGGAAGTTAGTGCTGTGGTTCGACAAAGCCGCTTTGCGTTGAGTGGTGAGGCGCAATGAAGGATAATGGCACCTGGTAGAGCGGCGCTTGGTTTTGCTGATGCGCCTGTCACGTCCTCTGTTTCATTTGCCCGAGCGGCCTTTCTTCTTCCTTGGTTCGATACCCCCCAGGAAGGGAAGCGAACAATGAATCTTTGGACGGAATATGAAGGTCGAACGATCGATGGGGTCTACCCACTTACAAAACTGATACGGCCCGAGGGGCGGAGTGCTTTTTTCTCCACGTCGAATGGCACGGGCATGCCGACAGTGATACGGCTGATCGAGTCGCACTTCGATGGTGACGAGATACTGACGCGTTGGCGCGGGATTGCGGCGCTGAACCATCCGAACCTTGTGAAGCTGAAGAGTTTTGGGCATGTGGTGGTAGAAGAGACCTCGCTGGTTTATGCGGTGATGGAGCCGGTTGAGGCCAATCTTGGCGAAATACTGAAGGAACGGCGACTGACGGAGCTGGAGACGAGACAGGTCGCGACGAGTTTGCTTGCTGCGATTGAAGCGCTGCATTCGAATGGGTTCGTCCATGAGCATGTGGAGCCGGCGAACGTTCTGGCCGTTGGCGAG
>DATHQG010000158.1:0-7152 GCA_035483075.1 Edaphobacter sp.
GCGTCCACCCTGTGGCGGAACGTTGGCGACCGTGCCTTCCAGCAGCTTCAGCAGCGCCTGTTGGACACCTTCGCCCGAAACGTCGCGGGTAATCGAAGGGTTCTCGTCCTTCCGTCCAATCTTGTCGATCTCGTCAATATAGATAATTCCGCTCTGCGCCCGCTGCACGTCGCCATCGGCGGCCTGCAGAAGCTTCAGGATAATGTTTTCGACGTCCTCGCCCACATAGCCAGCCTCGGTCAGCGTCGTGGCGTCAACAATCGCAAACGGAACGTCCAGCATCTTCGCCATCGTCTGCGCCAGAAGCGTCTTGCCCGATCCAGTCGGTCCCACCAGTAAAATATTTGACTTCGCCAGTTCCACATCGCTACCGCGCGTCTTGTTCATCTGGATACGCTTGTAGTGGTTGTAGACGGCCACTGCCAGCTTCTTCTTCGTCTGGTCCTGCCCGATCACGTACTCATCCAGAAACGCCTTGACCTCCTGCGGCTTCGGCAGGTGGGCCGGGGCTGCGCCGGGCTGTGTCTCGGTGCGATCATCTTCGAGGATGGAGTTACAGACCGCCACGCACTCATCGCAGATATAGGCCCGCGGATAATCCGATGGGGAAGAGATCAGCTTGGCAACGGCGTCCTGCGATTTATGGCAGAAAGAACAACGAAGTGATTCGTCTGAGCCCCGTGACGTTTTCATAAGTACGACAGCTCCTGGATGCTACCCACAACAAGATAACGATTAGAGTTTACACCCGTTTCCACCAGCAAGGCATGGTACGGGTATCCGCCGCTGTACCTCGAAATGGTCATAGACGCCATGACCATCGCAGATACAGGAGGGCCCGAACCGTAGGCCCGGGCCTCTCCGTAATAAGACAACGCGGCAGTTATGTCCGTGGACGATCGATAATGTCGTCGATGATGCCGTACTCCTTCGATTGCGCGGCCGTCATGATGAAGTCGCGCTCCACGTCACGCTCGATCCGCTCCAGCGTCTGGCCCGTGCTGGCGCTCATTAGTTTGTTCGTGATCTCGCGAATTCGCAAGATCTCCCGCGCATGGATGTCGATATCGGTGGCCTGTCCGCTCAGCCCGCCCATTGAAGGCTGGTGGATCAGGATCCGCGAGTTCGGCAGGGCAAACCGCTTGCCCTTCTTACCCGCCATCAGTAGAAACGCACCCATGCTCGCTGCCTGCCCGATGCAGAACGTCACTACATCGTTTTTGATGTACTGCATCGTGTCGTAGATCGCGAGCCCGGCGGTAATCGATCCACCCGGCGAGTTGATATACAGCTGAATGTCCTTCTCCGGGTCCTCGCCGCTCAGAAACAGCATCTGCGCAATGATCACATTCGCGATGTTGTCGTCGATTGGTGTTCCCAGAAATATGATGTTGTCCCGCAGCAGACGGCTGTAGATGTCGTAGGCGCGTTCGCCCCGGCTCGTCTGCTCGATCACCATCGGTACTAGTCCCATAACACTCTCTTTCTCTCTTCGTTATGCAGCCCGACACTACGCTCTACGAAGCAAGCTTCTCGTAGAGCACGCTTCCTGTCTTCTCGCGCCGCATCTGCTCGCGAATCCGGTCCAGCCCGCCATCGTGGGACAGCCTTTCACGCAGCGCCTCCAAAGGCTCCCGCGACTGGATCGAAAGCATCAGCAACTCGCGGTCAACGTCCTCCTGGCTTACTGTCACGCCCTCAGCCTCTGCGATCCGATCAAGGACCATCGAGGCCTTCACCTCGTTGACCGCCTGGTCGCGCTGTGCCTCACGCAGGCGAACGAAATCCAACTTGCGCATGTCCTCAACCGACATGCCCTGTTGCGCGAGCGCACGCAGCCCACGATCCAGCCGTGCTTCAATCTGCTGCTGCACGAACGACTCGGGAACAGGGAACTGGAACCGCTCGATCAACTCTCCGAGCAGCTTGTCCTTCGATGCGTTTTCGAGAGCGCTCTTCTTGCGGTCTGCCGCATGTTCGCGAAGCTTCGTCTCGAAGTCGTCCCAGCTCTCATAGTTGCCGAGCTGCTTGGCAAACTCCGCGTCGCGCTCCGGGTAGCTCTTGTGTTTAATGCCCTTCACGGTGACGTCGTAGCTCACACTCTGTCCTGCAAGCCGCCGCTCACCGAAGTCTGCCGGATAATCGACCTCGAACTTCAGCTCCTGACCCGGCTTGGCTCCGCGCAGCGCATCGTTGAAGGCCGACAGGGTGTTCTTCCCGCCAATCTCGATCAATACGTCCTCGCCCGTAATCGGTGCCTGCGTCGACGCGTTCTGCACGCCGTCCTCGGTCACCGTCTGGGCCAGGTCCTTCACCTCGCCGCGGAACTGGATCTCGGCCCAGTCCCCGTCGACCAGCGCGCGATCTTCTTCGACCGGCTCTACAGTCGCGTGGCTATCCAGCACTCGGCTCAACTCCGCATCGAACTCCTCGCTGGTCAGCGCAACATCCGGCTTACTCACATGGACGCTGTCGTAACCCGTGATATTGATCTCCGGAGCGACCTCGAACGCGGCCTTGAACTTCAGCGGCTGCCCATCGAACAACTGCATGTCCAACAGTTGCGGCTCCGAGACCGGGCGCAGCTTCTGCTCGTCGATCGCCCTGCGGAACCGCTCCGAAACCAGGCTCTCCAGGACCTCCTGGCGGACCTCCTTCGCAAACTTTGACCGGACAAGCGACTCCGGCACCTTTCCTGCGCGGAAGCCGGGGATCCGTGCCAGCTTCTGGTATCGCTTCACTACCCTCTTAAAACTCTTCGATACTTCGTCTGCCCCGACCTCTACTTCAATCTCGCGGGTAAGTTCAGGGTTCAGCGAAGGAGCATGCTGATGCGCGTGCTCATGCTCGTGATCATGGTCGTGTGTGTGCTCGTGGGTATGTGCTGCTTCGGACTGCTGCTCGGCAGTCTCATTCGTCTCTGTCATCTCAGTCGGGGTCAAATCCATGCCTTCCAGTAAGCGTCTGTGTATGCTGCGTCTTCGCAATGCGTTGACGAGCGCGGTCTACGCCTCTTTACTACTGTACGAGGCTTCGATAGACAGGGTCAAACCTTGCACTGTCCCCCACACCGCACCGACCACCCATCTGCACTCAAACCTGTCATCTAGGCGTCCGCCAGACCTACCTTTACAGATGTTCCGCCTGGCTCGAACTCAGCGAAAATATCTCCAGCCGGATCTTCCACACGGTCGACTCTCCCGGCTCCAACACCACCATTCCGGTATCTTCGCCCTTCGCCCACTGCCGCCCAAAAGGGTCGTCATAATTGAATTGCGGCTGAATCGAGATAAACGATCCGTCAAGTGGCGCATACACCCGTATCGCCTTGATGGCAGAAGTCATCGCCGTGACGCGCAAGCCGTAATCGTTCTCCGGATCGCGCAACTCCGCCACCGGCCCGCTTTCCATCAGTCCCGTTTTCAGGTGCACAAAGCTGTCGTCAAGGTTCAACGCCCCCAGCTGCTCACCTTCGCGGCCGGTAAAGTCGTATTCGGTCCCTTCGACCGGCAAAAGCCTCCCGCTCAGCTGCCCGGTCCGGCGGTCCTTCACCTCCACCCGGAGCCCTTGCGGCAGGCGCAACATCATCTGTCCGCGATGCGCGTTCAGAATCGCAAATCGCGGATGCCATCCTATCCCGATCGGCTCGGGGGTATTGCCGGTATTGTGCGCGACGATCTTCATATCGATCGCCCGGCCGCTTAACTCCACCGTCGTCGCAATCTCTGTCTTCGATAGCCAATGTCCTTCAAAGTCGCCTGGATGGAAGGTCGCCTGCACCTCCCCGCCATCCGGCATCACGTTGGTGGTCACCGAATCTGCCGCTTGCTTTAGCAGCAGCCCACCGGCGGCCATCGCCCCGCCGAGCCCATAGCTGTCCTTCGAGTCCGTCGGCAGTGTTAAACGCTCTCCGCGCCACACTGTGATAAGGCTTCCTCCGTCTGGTGTGGGGGAACCTGAAACACGGCTCGCCCACGGCAGCTCGATTGCAGCTCCCATCGCCAGACTATTCGCCCCTGTTGCGTCCGCGCCAACCCCGGTCAACAGCCGCGCCGCCTCCTCAAGCGTCGGAGAGGCGAGCAGATTCACCTCTCCTTTCTGCGGAAGATAAGCCGTGATCTGCAGCAAATTCATCCCGCGGCCGGGCAGCAGCGTCGCAGAAAGAAACTCCGGCCCATTACCTCCCAGCATCTGCGAGCGCTGCAGCTGGACTACGTCTTGTCCCCCTGGCCGCACCGTCACATCGTGGACGGGTCTTTTACCCAGGTTTTTCTTCAGCTGGGCAAACTGCCCGAGTCTGTGCTCATGCCACCCAAATGCCAAACCCGCAAACACAAGCGCCATCACCAGGACGATCAACAGGCCTGACCGCATCACGGCCGCGCGCCATATACTCCTGCGCCACCTGCCAACTCCTTGCTTCAGGAGCGCCCAGTACATTCTGCTAAGCCTTGGATCTTCCAACTCGCCGCCTGTCCTTCACCCGATTCTGAACCATTCTATGTAAACACAAACCTACGCCTGCGCCGCCCACGCCTCACTCCTACTATCATGGGATGCAGTGATACCCTCCGGCGCACAGAGTACGTCTCAACTCCTCCAGCGGATTCATGGGTCCATCATCACCTGCGAGCGCTGCCCTCGCCTTCGCGAATACTGCCGCGGAATCGGCGAAACCAAACGCCGCGCCTATATCGACCAGACCTACTGGGCCCGTCCCGTCCCGGGCTTTGGCGACTCCAGGGCACGAATCCTCGTCCTCGGCCTCGCCCCCGGGGCCCACGGAGCCAACCGAACCGGCCGACCCTTCACCGGCGACGGCTCCGGCGACTTCATGTACCCCGTCCTGCATGAACTCGGCCTCGCCAGCAAACCGCGCGCCCTCGACCGCGCCGACGGCCTCAAGCTGCGACACACCTGGATAGCCTCCGTCGTACGCTGCGCCCCGCCTGGCGACAAGCCTCTCCCCCAGGAGGTCCGCAACTGCGCCACGCACCTCGCCGCCGAAATCCAGGCCCTGCCGCGCGTCCGTGTCGTCGTCTGCCTCGGAAAGATCGCCTTCGATGGTTACCTTGCCTTCCTGCTCGAAACCGGCGTCATCGCCCGCAGGTCCGAGTATCGCTTCTCCCATGGTGCCCAATATCTTCTCCCCAACGGTCTGCATCTTCTCGCCACTTATCATCCGTCTCTGCGCAATACCAATACGGGCCGCCTCAACCGCACCATGTTCACCCGGATTTTCTTGCGGGCAAGGGAACTGGCCGGCCTGGCTGTCTAATGAGACGGTCCTTATCCGGAAACAGGGCCGGATCCAACCGAAAAACGAACAACCAACCAATCGCAATCCGTCTGAATCCAATAGAGTAGTCAAGAAGATCGAAAATAACGCACGAGGTAACTTCAAAAATGAGCGCAAAAAACTACTGGTTCGCCTTCGGCATCGGCGTCACCGCTGGGGCCGCGATCGCTCTCCTCTACGCTCCTCAAACAGGAACCAAGACCCGCAAGCAGCTACGCAAGGGAGTTGAGGACGCCGGAGACTACCTCGAAGACGCCGCCAACTATCTCAAGGAGCAGGCGGAGCGCCTAAGCAAGGAAGCAGATAAGGCAATCAAGCGCACGCGAGGCCAGGTCGAAAACGCCGTCGACAAGGCCAGCGACGTTGTGCAGAGCGCGGTCAAGACTGCTCAGTCGCTCGTATAACGTGCCGCAACCCAGGAGGACTCCGGCTGGATCGGAGTCCTCTTAATTTAATTCCCAACATCGATTTGTCAAACGTCCGCTACTACTCCGGCGGCCCCACCGTCACCACAAAATAAGTCACCGGTTTATCGCTCGTATTGGCGATGAAGTGCTTGTCCCCCGCCACGCAGATTCCGACATCGCCTGCCACCATCGTTCTCGCAATACCATTCGTCGTCAACTCCGCCGACCCCTCACGCACAAGCCAGATCTCGCTATGCAGATGCGTCCCCACGGCCTCATGCTCTGCACCGGGCTCAATCGTCGATTCATGCATCTCCAGCCGAATATTTCCGGCCTTCAACATTCCCATCAGGTAGTGGCTGGAGGAGTGCCCCGCCATCGATCCGGCCTTTGGCGGCGTAGGTTTATACACACCTGACTCGAGCGTAGGCAAGCTCGCACTCTGGCCCTCCAAACTCTCCGGCACCAGTGCCGACCCAGCCAGCATCGCTGGAAGCAAAGCAGCAAATTCACGACGGTCCATAATCCAAAAATCCTCCACCAAAACAATACGCCCCGGCGATGGGCCGGGGCGCAAGCTCTTCGACTGGACGCAAGGCTTACACGGCTGTCAATGCCATCCCTGCCATCTTCTCTTCGCCGTCCGCTGAAACCGGCCGATAGAACAGCGCATTGTTTTCCATGTAAACCTCAAGGAACGCCGGCCGTTCGACGATACCGCCAGCGATCAAGGCCTCTGACAGTGGGTCTTCAACAAACCGCTGCAGCGCCCTGCGCAGGGGTCGCGCACCATATGTCCGGTCCGAAGCCGTCTTCTCGATGATCCATTTCTTCGCATCATCGGTCACCGAGATCGTGATCGCCTTATGCACCAGGTTGGTATTCAACTGCTGCACCAGCAATTCGAGGATCTGCATCAGGTCCGCGTCCGACAGCGACGTAAAGATGATGATCTCGTCCAGGCGATTCAGAAACTCCGGATTGAACGTCCGTTTTACCTCACCGCGGACCAGTTCCTCCATCTTGTCCATCACCATGTCTTCCTTCTCACTCTGGAAGCCAAGACCCTGCCGCTTCTGCAGATGCTTCGCCCCAATGTTCGAAGTCATGATGATGATCGTGTTCTTGTAATCGACCGTGTTGCCCAACCCGTCCGTCAGCTGCCCGTCTTCAAACACCTGCAGCAGCAGATTGAAAACGTCCGGATGCGCCTTCTCGATCTCATCGAGCAGCACCACGCAATACGGGTTCCGCTTCACCCGCTCCGTAAGCTGGCCGCCCTCTTCATATCCAACATATCCCGGAGGCGAACCGATCAGCTTGCTGACCGAATGCTTCTCCATGAACTCCGACATATCGAAGCGAATCAGCGCTTTCTCGCTGCCGAACAAAAACTGCGCCAGCGTCCGCGCCATCTCCGTCTTGCCTACGCCCGTTGGCCCCAGG
>DATHQG010000159.1:0-12906 GCA_035483075.1 Edaphobacter sp.
CCTTGAATTTGATGACGAGTATATCCTGCGGGCGGATGGGTCGCGAGGCCCGTCGAAGATTTTGAGGTGATGATGCGACTGCGATCGGCGGGGCCGCGTCTCGCGTGTTGATAGGATCGGGTATGGAAGCCAAAACCCATCGCCCGACGTGGAAGACGCTGTTGGCCTTCGCGATTATCTATTTTGTGTGGGGATCTACGTTTCTCGCGATTCGCGTTGGCGTGCGCGAGGTCCCGCCGTTTCTTCTGGCGGCGATGCGGTTCTCGGTTGCCGGAGTCGTTCTTTATGGGTGGACGATTGCGCGGGGCGAGCGCCCACCGAGCAGGCGCGAATGGATGTCGGTGTTGTTGATTGCGTTTCTTATCTTCGTTATGGACTACGGGCTGTTGTTTTGGGCCGAGCAGCGTGTGCCTTCGGGTATTGCCGCAGTGATGATGGCGACGATACCGGCGTTTATGGCGCTGTCGGAGATCGTGATCCTGCGAACGCAGAGGTTGACGGCCCGTTTGGCGCTGGCGCTTCTGATCGGAATTTGTGGAGTGGCCGTGCTGATGGTGCCTTCGGTGAGTACGTTGAATCTTGGCGGGGCGCCGATTGATCGAACGGGCGCTGTGGCGCTGATTATCGGGTCTATTAGCTGGTCGGTTGCGTCGATTTTGACGCGTAAGCTCGCGCTTCCGTCTTCCAAGGTGATGAGCTCGGGGGCGCAGATGCTTGCCGGGGGAGTTATGCTGGCGCTTGCTTCGGCTGCTCTGGGGGAGTTTCAACGCTTTCATCCGAGTGCGGTATCGCGTGCTGCGTGGCTTTCGTTGCTTTATCTGATTGTGGCGGGCTCGATTATTGGGTTCACCGCGTATGTGTGGCTGATTCATCATGAATCGCCGACGAAGGTCGGGACCTATGCGTATGTGAATCCGGTGGTGGCGGTGGTGATTGGATATTTTCTGGGTGGGGAGACGCTTGGATTGCGGACGATTCTGGGGACATCGTTTGTTCTGATCAGCGTGGTGGTGATTACGACGACGAGGGCGAAGGCGGCGTGACAGTTATTGCCGGCCAATAGTGTCGATCTCTTTCTGGATCGCCAATGATTCGAGGGTCGAGAGCGGAAGGGCCAGAAAGAGGCTGATTCTGCGATCGAGAATAGAGAATGCATCGTTGAATGCGCGCTCGATGATTTCAGGTGGGCCTTTGACGGCGGCCGGATCGGGAATGCCCCAGTGCGCGGTCATCGGATGGCCGGGCCAGATGGGACAGACTTCGTTGGCTGCGTTGTCGCAGACGGTGAAGATGAAGTTTATGGGTGGGGCATCGGGTGCTGCGAATTCGTCCCACGATTTGCTGCGCAGGCCGTGGGTCGCGATGCCGGCGAGTTCAAGCTGCTTGAGCGCTTCGGGCCGGACAGCCCCTGAGGGATGGCTGCCTGCACTGTAGGCCGTGAATCTGCCCTTTGCTTTGTGGTTCAGGACCGCTTCCGCCATGATGGAGCGCGCTGAGTTTCCGGTGCAGATAAAGAGAGCGTTGTAGTGAGTGTCGGCCATGGTGTTATGGGTGTGCGGCGACAATGGCTGGATCGCAGCAGCCTGGTGCGCAACAGGCGGCCGTCGGTTTGGTAGCGCGAATGAAGGCGCTGATGAACTTGTCTTCAACCTGGGGCGCGATCTCGTCGACAGAGACTCCTGCTTCGGTGAGGAACGTTCGCGCATCTTCGATGTCATAGGTGCGGGTGGGCTCGAGATCGATGTCCGCAAAGCCGGCGTCTGCGAGTTTGGCGCGATAGTCGGACTCTTCGAGCGCTCCGGCGATGCAGCCGACCCAAAGCAACATGCTTTGTCGGACGGAGTCGGGAACATGGCCACGAACGATGACGTCGGAGACGGCGAAGCGGCCGCCGGGGCGGAGTACGCGGAAGGCTTCGCGTAAGACTTTTGACTTGTCGGCGGAGAGATTGATGACGCAGTTTGAGATTACGACGTCGACGGAGTTGTCGGGCAAGGGGACGTTTTCTATTTCGCCTTTGAGGAACTCGACGTTGGTAGCTCCTGCTTTTCGCTGGTTTTCGCGGGCGAGGGTGAGCATGTCGTCGGTCATGTCGAGGCCATATGCTTTGCCGGTTGGGCCGACGCGTCTTGCGGAGAGAAGGACGTCGATTCCTCCTCCGGAGCCGAGGTCGAGCACGGTCTCGCCGGGCTTGAGGTCGATGAGTGCGGTGGGGTTGCCGCATCCCAGGGACGCGAGAACGGCCTTCACTGGCAGTTCGCCTTTTTCGGAGGCGCCGTAGAGATCCTTGGTGATGGGATCGCAGCAGCGCATGGCGGGATCGCAACATGCCGCGGCTTTGGTTTCGGTGACGGACCGGGCGATGGAACCGTATTTGTTGCGGATATTTTCCTGCATTTCCATGATTGGGTGCCTCCAGTTGTATATGCCAAGACGAATGTATTGAGTTTGGACATATCTGTCAAGGCGTATATTATTTCTTTATGGCCCGAAGCTCTCAGTCCGTCGATCTGGTTCGCCTGTTTGCGGCACTGGGCGACCGTACGCGTTTGCGGTTGCTCAATCTAATGAATGGACGTGAGGTTTGCGTCTGCTACTTTGTTGAGATTTTGAAGCAGAGCCAGCCGAAGATTTCGAGGCACCTGGCCTATCTGCGCAATGCAGGGGTGGTGTCGGCGCGGCGTGAAGGGAAATGGATGCATTACAGCATTGAGTGGCCGAACGATGCTGGAGCGGCAGCGGTCCTCGAGGCGGCGCTGAGTTCTTTCGGGGCAGACCGCGAGATGCAGTTGGACCTGGCTAGGCTGGATAAGGCGTGTTGCGAACCATCACGCTACGTCACGCTGCAAGGGGCACCATCGCCGACTCGATTGGCCGCTGAGACGGCCTGAGTCGCTCTCTTAGCTGCGCTGCTTAATGCATAGCTGGTCGCACAAAAGCGAAGGGGCGATTTCTCTTTCGAGATATCGCCCCCTCGTTCCGATTTTTCGAAGATCCGGTTCGGCGCCCGGATCACAACTACTCGTCAATTCAGAGTTCGTTCGGGACCTGCGAGCGGAGCCCGCCGTTTCCCGTACTCTTCCGTCATCACATTCGCTGTAAGAGCTTTCTCGTGTCATCCCGCTGCGGCCAGTCTCCTGAGCGCTTCGTGAGTTCCGTTGCCGGGCCTCTGTCGAGTTCCGTTCCTGGTACTCTTGCGAGTTCCGTTCCCGGTCCTGTTCCGAGCCCTGTTCCTGGTCCCCTTGCGAGTTCCATTTCCAGTGCTCGTGATGACTCTTGTCTACTCTCTCCTACTGGAGAATTTCTCCTCCGTTGATTCGTAAGATACTCGCGCTGGCGATGAATGCAAGGGGGTCCGAACGCTATATTTTTGTGGAAATACGGCGTGTTTTGTGGAAATGCGACCTAGGTGAACGTGCTGCACAGGATAGGGTGAACCGTTTTTTTCCTGCGTCTTCGGAAGATGCACAAGAGATGGTGCTGTAAGCGACTGGGCCCACCTTTAGCGATTGACGATGGCTACGCGGAAGGGTGGCTTGGTGGCTTCGGCTGGGTCCTGGGTGAAGGTCTCGGAGGTCTTTGCGGGGTCGTAGCCGCGCCAGAGCCAGGTCAACTCTTCGACGAACTCGGCGGCGCCTTCGGCCTGGGAGTGCGGACCTTTGCCAAAGGTGAACTGGAAGTCGTAGTTTTTGAGCTTGAGGGCGTTGGCAATGCGGATGTTGGCCATGGGCCATGAGCCGTATTTGGGGTTCTCCTGATCGTTGCTGCCGTCCTGGACCCAGACCCGAATGTTGCGATGGTCTTCGCGAAGGATCTTGTCGGGGTAGTCCTGGCCGCCGTCGGGGACTGCGGGGTCTTCGTGCCACTGGATGGAGGTGAAGGAGCCGATCCAGGAGATGACGCGGCTGAAGTCGTCGGGGCGCTGCCAGGCTACGTTGAAGGAGCAGATGCCGCCGGAGCTTGAGCCGGTGATGGCGCGGGAGTAGGCGTCGGTGCGGAGGTTGTAGTGTTTGCTGACCTCGGCGAGGAGTTCGTTGTGGAGGAAGCGGGCGTAGCGGTCGGAGACGGTGTCGTATTCGGTGGAACGCATGGAGTCTTTGAGGGTGCGGTCCCATTTTTTGCCGTAGGCCGCGACGAAGTTGTAGGTGGGCGTGCCGGGTGAGGCGGAGATGTCGCCGGGGTTGGTGAAGACGGCGATGATGACGGGAATTTTCCCCTGCGCGATGAGATTGTCGAGCGCGTTGAGGGCGGGGTGGTTGCCCTTGCGGTTGAGGTAGCCTTCACCGTCCTGAAAGACCATGAGGGCGGCTGGCTTTTTGGGATCGTACTGGGCGGGGACGTAGATCCAGTAGTCGCTGACCATGCCGTCGTAGATCTGGCTGCGCAGGGTGAGTTTTTCAGAGAGTGTGCCGGTGGGTACGCCGGGTTGTTGCAGAGCATCGCCGGTGAGAGGTGGCGGTGCGGGCGCGGGGCCGGAGTTCGGGCCGCCGGGTCTTTGTGCGGCTGGGGTCGCGGGTTGTTGCGCGGTCAGCGGGAGCGAGATCGCGAGGAGTGCGGAGTATAGAACGCGGCGAATCGGCAAGGAGGTTCTCCTTTGGCTTGGACTGCGGCAGTGACGTTTCTGTGAAGAGATTTGCAGTGGGGATTGCTTGTTTTTTGTGCTTTCGGCGTCAGTGGCAGCATACACGTTTCGGCTGGCCTTTCCGGTGGGCGAAGCGTTGCGAACCTGCAAATTGGTGCGTAATTTCTGCCGCGGCAGATTTGGACTATCTGTAGTTCTTCGGGAGTACAATTGCGCACTCCCCGGGATAACAATTCAAAACTTACAGAAAGAAGAGGTGTAACTATGCTTGGAGACTTGATCAGCGAAACCAAGGGCAAGAGACTTGTAAGACGAGTGCTTTCCGTTGACCCCCCAACAGCAGAGGTGTCGTTCGAAGACAGCGGCCAGATCTTAGGTGTGCCTGCGACAGGCATCGGCACCTATACCTCGATTGTTGGTCTGGATGGTTCGATCCATGGCGAAGGCCAAGGGCTGAACACGACGCAGGACGGCGAGAGCCTCACGTGGACGGGAACGGGCGTAGGCAAATTCGGGCCAGGCGGCTCGGTCAGCTATCGGGGCATGCTGTTCTTCCGGACAACTTCGCAGAAGCTTGCGCGGTTGAACGGAGCTTGTGGGGCCTTTGAATATGAGGTGGATGCGTCTGGTGGTACAACCTCCAAAGTCTGGGAGTGGAAGTAGGGCCGAGCGGTTTTTGGGTGACCGAAGATTTGAGGGACCGCTCTCGTTGACGATGGAGAAACGTGGCGCGTATGCTCGTGACCAGTTAACGGGCCCGGGAACCTGCGCGACTTGCTTTGCCGGTCCGTGCTCCTGTTCTGAAGTCCTGCTCAAAGCACACAATTTCGGTAGACGTCGACGCGGTCCCGGAACACTTTTCCGAGGAGATGCGAAATGGCTACAGTACAGCAAGCACCGGCACGGCCGGTGGATCCGGATGCGTTGAATGCGTTGTTGGGACGGGCGGTGCAGGACATGGGCGCGGCGCTGCAGGCACCGCTGATTTTGATTGGCGACAAGCTGGGGCTTTACCGGGCGATGGGCGATGGTTGGCCGGTGACTCCGGCAGAGCTGGCGAAGCGGACGGGGACTTCGGAGCGATATGTCCGCGAGTGGTTGAATGCGAATGCGGCGGGGCAACTGGTGCAGTATGACGCGGTGAATGGCACCTACTTCATGACTCCGGAGCAGGCGCTGGTGCTGGCGCTCGACGATACGCCAGTGCATCTGCCGGGGTTTTATCATCTGCTGGCTTCGCTGATGAAAGACGAGGAGAAGCTGACGGAGATCTATCGCACGGGCAAAGGGATGGGTTGGCACGAGCATGAGAAGGGGTTGTTTGAAGGGACGGAACGGTTCTTTCGGCCGACGTATCTCGCGAACCTGGTTTCGAACTGGATCCCGGCGCTGGAGGGCGTGGAGGCGAAGCTGAAGGCGGGCGCGAGAGTGGCGGACATCGGCTGCGGTCATGGCGCGTCGACACTGTTGATGGCAAAGTCTTATCCGAAGTCGAAGTTCATCGGGTTTGATTATCATCGGCCGTCGATTGATAAGGCGCGGGAGAAGGCGAAGGCCGCGGGCGTTACGGACAGGGTGACGTTTGAGGTCGCGTCTGCGAAAGACTTCGCGGGGAAGAACTATGACCTGGTCGCGTTCTTCGACTGCCTGCATGATATGGGCGATCCAGTGGGCGCGGCTGCGCATGTGAAGACGACACTGGCGCCGGGCGGGACGTGGATGGTTGTAGAGCCGTTTGCGAACGACGATACGGCGGCGAACCATAATCCGGTTGGGAGGATCTTTTATTCGGCTTCGGCTACGATCTGCGTGCCTTGCTCGCTGGCGCAGGAGGTTGGACTAGGGCTGGGAGCGCAGGCCGGGCCGGCGAGACTGGAGAAGGTCGTGCGAGGCGGGGGATTTACGCACTTCCGCAAGGCCGCGGAGACGCCGTTCAATCTGGTGTTTGAGGCCCGGTAGGAGAACGGCTTAACACCGATTGGCACCGATGACACCGATTTTTGGGGACTGATGGTGTCCCGATGGATCGGTTTTCAGGTCTTTATCGGTGGCAGCGGTGTTAGGTTTTTGTTTTTTGAGATGGCTAATTCTTGATGGGCTCGACGACGACGGCGGTACCGTAGGCGAGGACCTCGGTGACGCCGCGGATGACCTCGTTTGCGTCATAGCGGACGGCGATGACGGCGTTGGCGCCGAGTTGGGCGGCGTGCAGGGTCATCATGGCGTAGGAGTCCTGGCGTGTTTTTTCGCAGAGCTCGGTGAAGAGGGTGATGTCGCCGCCGACGAGGGTTTGCAGGCCGGCGCCGATGGTGGCGAAGATGTTGCGGGAGCGGACGACGATGCCGCGGACGACGCCGATGTTGCGGACGATACGGTGGCCGGGGACCTCAAAGGCCGTGGTGACGAGTGCAGGGTCGAGTGAGGGGGTTGGTGGAGGGTAGGTCGACATTTGGGTACTGCTCCTGTGAGTTGCTAAGAGATAGTACGCGATGGAGTGCTTCAGGGTTCCGTGGACCCCGGTCCGGCGAGCGCGGCCACGAGCTTTGTGACAGTACCGGAGTCGATGGTGTGGGCGGCGAGGGCGATGCCGGTGCTGAGGTCTGGGGCGAGGTCGGCGGTGACAAGGACAGCGGCGGCGTTGAGGAGGACGATGTCGCGGCGAGGGCCCTTTTCGCCGGAGAAGATGGCGATGAGGATTTGGGCGTTGGTGCGGGCGTCGCCGCCCTGGAGGGCTTCGATGGGGGCGCGTCGGAGACCGACGTCTTCGGGGGTGATGGTGGAGAGGGTGGCAATGCCGTTGTGGACCTCGGCGAATTGGCTGGGGCCGGAGATGGAGAACTCGTCTAACCCCCCAATGCTGCCGGCGCCTCCGCCGTTGCCGCCCTTCCCTGTGTCGCCGTGGACTACGAAGGCGTGCCGGGTGTTCAGCAGGAGCATTGCGTTGGCGACGAGCGGGACGAGGTGCGGGGCGTAGACGCCCATGATTTGCGCGGAGGCGCCTGCGGGGTTGGAGAGTGGGCCGACGAGATGGAAGATGGTTCGGATGCCGAGGGCACGGCGGACGGGCATGACGGTCTTCATGGCCGGGTGCAGGGCGGGGGCGTGGAAGAAGGCGAAGCGATGTTTGCGGAGGGAGGCTGCGCCTTCGTCGGGCGAGAGAGCGACGGGGACGCCGAGGGCCTCGAGGACGTCGGCGGAGCCGCACTGGGAGGTGACGGCGCGGTTGCCGTGTTTGGCGACGGTCGCCCCAGCTGCGGCGGCGACGAGAGCTGCGGCGGTGGAGATGTTGAAGGTGCCGCTCGAGTCGGCCCCGGTGCCGCAGGTGTCGACGAGGGTGGTGCGCTCTGCGTCGGTCAGTGGGATAGAGGTCGCGGCGGCGCGCATGGTGTCGACGAAGCCGGCGATTTCGGTGGAGGCTTCTCCGCGGGTGGCGAGGGAGCTGAGGAGGGCGGCGAGTTCAAGCTCGGTGGCTTCTCCGCGGAGGACCATTTGGAGGAGTTCGGCGGCGTCGGCGCGGGAGAGGATCTCGTGGCCTTCGATGATTCGTTTGAGGTGAGGCTGGAGGGGCATTGGTTTAAGCGTAGCAGGTGAGGGAAGATGCGTCGCGGACGGCATTGTGTCCTCGCGGATGGCGACGATTGGCGCGAGCGACGTCGGCGGCGAGTGGCTGAGGTCAGTTTCATTTCGGGACGGAGATCGTAAGTTGGCTCGTTTTCTCGTATCGATTTGCTGGTTGCAACCGATAGCGTGGACAACAGAGCTTTACTATTCCACCGTATTTCTTCGGGTCCCATGAAAGTTCGAGCTGCATTTGCAATCTTTGTCTATATTGTTGCTGCCAATATTCCCTTCTGGATCGCGAGTCATACGATAGGACTCCTGTTGACGGGGTGGTTCAACGTTGAGTTTGCGATGATTGGAATTTTGTCATTTTTTATTCGCCGCACTCTGACGATTTGGCTTTTGCTGGGCGCCATGCTGCTGGACATGTTGAGAGGTATCGGAGCGACCTATATGCTCAGCCCCTTGGAGATGCTTCGCAGCGCTCGATACGTGTCCGAGTCTGCGCCTTCTCACCTTTGGGGCATCGCGGTGGTCACGATCTGCATCGCTGTGGTGTGCGTCATGGCGTCACTCGCTCTTGACAGCCGTATCGACGGCAGGGTCCGAGGATACGGTGCTTCTGCGCTCGCAATTTTCGTTATTGCTTGCGGAACCGTCGACGTGAGTACCGGGCACACCACGTTATTTGGACAGGACCGTCAACTGAACACGTCTCGCTTGACTCGAGTGCCGACGCACGCACTCGTCATGAGTGAACTGCAACGCCAGGGATACAGTCGTACGCACCCTATTGGGGTCAATGTTTCCGTGCCGTCAGCGTCGAAGATGCTGGCAAGGTTCGAGACTGCATCTTCATCCTCAGGGACTAAGGATATGCTTCCGAACGTGGTCGTAATTGTAGTTGAGTCGTGGGGAAAGCCGCTGGCCACTGACCTGGAAGAGTCCCTCGTTCGACCATACTCGGGCCAGGGTCTCCTCGAGAGGTACACCCTAAGCCAGGGGACTGTTCCATTTTATGGACCGACCATAGCTGGAGAGGCGCGAGAACTGTGCGGGAGCGCGATGGGATTCGGGTTGTTGACCGCGTCTGTCCCTGAGTTGAAGAGATGTCTCCCCGAAACAATGAACGCGATGGGCTATCACAGCACGGCAGTGCATGGGTACAGCGCGCGGATGTTTGACCGGGTGGATTGGTATGGCAGGATCGGATTTGATGAGACGTGGTTCCGCGATCAACTGCAGAGGCAGGGTCTGCCTATGTGCCCCGGCCCATTTCCAGGGACGTGCGACGCGGCCACCTCGGTATGGATAGGCGATCAGCTTGAAAAGAATTCTGATTCGCCGCAGTTTATTTATTGGGTGACACTGAATTCGCATCTGCCGGTGCCGATTCCGAACCTTGTTAAGGACCCTCCCTCGTGCTCGGACCGCTCGATTACGGCCGAGAATGAGGCGATCTGTTCCTGGTATCAGCTTGTGTTCAATGTTCATCGGTCGGTGTCCGAGCTTGCTTTGAGAGCGACGATGCGTCCGACGATCTTTTTGATTGTGGGAGACCATGCGCCACCGTTCTCGTCGGCTCGATTGAGGAGTCAGTTCTCGGACCGGGTCGTCCCGTACCTTCTGCTTGTGCCGAAGACAGACGGAACTGCGGAGAGTCCAAGGACGACACGTTCCCTTGCGGTGGTGGCGCGTCCGGCTGCCGGGGCGCGAAGAGCTCATCTGAAGAAGGAGTTGAAGCTATCCTCCTCTGTCGTTGGTGGCTGATTCCTGGCCCTCAAATACTTGTTCAATGTGCCTCAAGGTGAATTTGTATTTCCTGGCCGGGGTGCATGGTGATCGTGAGTGGGACGCACTCAAAGCCCGGGACGAGGTTGAAGGTTCGCTCTTTTGGGGCTGCTTCGAAGCCCTGTGAGGCGTCGGTGCGGACGGTGAGAGTGCCATTTGGTTTTGTGATTTGGATGGTTTTGGGGTCGGGTTGCGCGATTGCTTCGTTGGAGCGTGAGATGACGGGGAGGATGAATTGCAGCGGTGTTTGGGAGTCGGTGTCTGCGCTGGCGATGATTTCGACGGTGGCTTGGGTGAGGCGATAGATGAGGTGATAGTGAGCGTCGCCAGTTGGGAGCGGCTGGTGGGAGGCGGTGAGGAGGCGCCCGCGGACGTCGAAGGTGATCTGGTTGGGGGTGGCGGTGGCCGTGAGGATGGCCTCGAAGTCGCTGAGGCTGGTGTAGGTTTGTTTTCCGGCGCTCTCGATGCGCGGGGTGAGGGGCATGTGCGGCTTGTCGAGGAAGGCCTGTTGGTTCGAGATTTCGATCATCTGATATTCGATCATGCTGGCGGTGAGTATGGGGCCGAGTTTTTGGTGATAGAGGAGAGAAAGAGCGCCGCCTGAGGCGTGGCCTCCGCCACCTGCGCCTCCGCCACCGGACTGGACTCGCTCGATATATTCGAAGTCGTAGCCGGTGACGGTGGCCCGCCATGGGCCGATGGCGGCGAGGTGTGTGGCGATTTCGGGATAGGACTTGAGGCCGTAGGGTTCGTCTCGGGGGATGGAGAGGCGGGGTGAAGGCACGAGAGGTAGAGAAGCGGGTTTCTCCACTGCGGCGGCAGATGCGCCGCCTCCGGTCGAAATGACAGTTTTTGGGATTGCGGTTGCGGCGTGGCTGTCGAGGACGGTGGCGAGGGACTTGGCGTGGGTGAAGGTGTGGTGGATGCAGGGTTGGTCGCCGTGCGCGTCGTAGTCGGGACCGCCGTAGAGGAGGCCGTTGTGGGTGCAGGAGGCCATGAGTTCGAGGTTGCGGTAGGCGATTTCGAGGAACTTTGGGTCGTGTTGGGCGAGGAGGACGTAAGCGGGGTGGCAGCCATCGCTGGTGCGACTGCCCCACCAGGTCCACTTGTAGTTGCGCGAGCCCCAACTGTTGTCCCAGGCGCCGTCGGGGAGCATGAACTCCATATGGGTGCGGAGTGCGGCGACGGTTTGGTTGAGGACAGGCTTGTCGTTGGCCAGGAGAGCGTATTGGGCCAGAGCGGGGAGGGACTCTTCTACGTTGTAGCCGAGGTCGACGGGGCGGCAGTGTTTTGCAGTGATTGCGGTTTGGGGGTGGCCTTCACCGAAGAGGAGGTTGTTGGGGGTGAAGTAGTCGAGGGACGCGTGGGCGAGAGCGTGGGCGCGGTCGAGGTAGTGGTGGTCGCCGAGGACCTGGGCGCAGAGGGAGAAGCAGTGGGACGCGGTGACGGGGTAGTTGATGTTGCCGGTGTCGATGGTTATGAAGCTGTCGAGGAACTTTGCGGCGCGGGCGAGACGGTCGGTCCAGCGTTGGCGTGTCGCGGCGTCCAGGAGTTCGCCGTGATGGTGGAGGGCTTCGGCGAGCGCGATGGAGTGGAAGACGGTGATGCCCTTCCATGAGCTGAGGGTGACGTCGTTGATCCAACTGCCGTCGGCGCGGCTGACTTGTTGCTGGGACCATTCGTGGACGAGGAGGGCGGCCTCGACGTATTTGGACTTGCCGGTGGTGTGGGCCACGCGGAGGAGCGGGTAGACGGCATCGCCGCAGCGGCCGTGGATGATGGCGCAGGCCGGGCAGAGAAGAGCGCCGCGGAGGGAGGGGTCACGGACGGCTGTCTCCTGATGGGCGAGGAGGCCGTCGCACCAGGTTTGCAGGAGTTGGGCGTAGAGGTTGGTGTTTGGTGTGGCTTGTGCGGCCCTTGCGAAGGCGGGAAGAGGCAGAGCGGTTGCAGCGGTGGCGGAGAGCTGCAGCATTTCGCGGCGGGTGTAAGTGAGTTTTGGCATCGAAAGGAATCTTAGAACATTGGTTCGGATTGCGAACTTTGAAGAGTAAGGGCCAAGGACAAAGCAGATACTCTGTGTCTTCGGTGAAGGGTCGCGATAAAAGTAAGTAAAGAAAAACGGCCGGCGACAAAGCAACAGCAAAGGCAAAAGCAGATCCCTACGGGATGACAACAAGAAAAGCAAGGGCAACCGCAACGACTGAGATGGGCGATAAGCGCACGGTTGTTCGGGTTTCGCGTTGCTGGGAGTTCTTCGCGTCCGATACACTTCTGGAGCAGGCAGTTGACGAAAACACCCTATGAAAATTCACGAGTATCAGGCAAAAGAGATTCTGCGGAAGTATAGTGTGCCGGTCCCCAGCGGCGAGATGGTGACCACGCTCGAAGAGGCGGACACCGTGTCGAAGAGCTTGTTTGGCGCGGGGAACAAGGTCGTCGTGGTGAAGGCGCAGATCCACGCCGGTGGCCGCGGCAAGGGCGGCGGAGTGAAGCTCGCGAGGTCGCTCGAAGAGGCAGACGCTGCCGCGAAGGCGATCCTGGGGATGCAGTTGGTGACGCACCAGACCGGGCCGCAGGGGCAGAAGGTGCAGCGGTTGCTGATCGAAGAGGGATCGGCGATTGAGCGCGAGCTTTATCTGGGGCTGGTGCTGGACCGTGCCTCGGCGAAGGTCGTGTTTATGGCTTCGCAGTCGGGTGGGATGGAGATCGAAGAGGTTGCGCATAAGACGCCGGAGCTGATTTACAAGGAGTACATCGATCCAGCGGTGGGGTTTGCGCCGTATCAGGCGAGGAAGCTGGCGTTCAAGCTGGGGTTGAAGCCGACGCAGATCAATGATGCCGTGAAGTTTATGACGGGGCTGTACAAGGCGTTTGTTGAGACGGATTCGACGCTGATGGAGATCAATCCGTTCATTACGACGAAGGACGATAAGCTGCTGGCGCTGGATTGCAAGATTAATTTCGACGACAAC
>DATHQG010000160.1:0-3074 GCA_035483075.1 Edaphobacter sp.
TCATGAGGAGTTGAGGCGGAGTAACAAATCGCACTCAACGAGCGCTAGATCTGCCAATGCCCGCTTTGAGGTGCTACTAGTCCTCACACGTCGGCTTCAGGGAAGGTTGGCTTCGGGCCTACAAACTTTGGCTTCCCACAACGCCGTTTGGGGACCCCGAACAGCGCAGGTCAGCAAATGCCGATTTCCAGACCGTGTGTTCGGCGGACTGAAAAGCGTATCGGAACCGATCCGCCTCCTACTGAGCGGTTGCCCGCCTGGAAGGCCGCTTTGGGACAGGTTTCTTTGTCCGCGCCTCGCCCGCCGACTGGATGGTGTGCGCGGAAACGATCGCCCTTATCAAACCCGGAAAGCGCTGTTCCAACTCAATGCAGCGCGAGATGTTCTGCATCTCCACGCCATGCCGTTCGCTCCGAATCAAGCCAGCCTCGCGAAGGACCCTGAAATGCTGCGAGAGGGTGGACTTTGGAATCGCTTTATTGCTTACTCTCAGGAAGTTCGAGCAGTTGTGCGGGCACTCTTGCGCGACGATGTCGGCATATATAGCCACCCGTACCGGGTCAGACAGTGCGTGGAGAATCCCCTCTACCGTCACCTCGTTAATCGAAGGATGTAACAGGGGCCGCATACCCATACAGAGTAGTCGTCTTAGGGGTTCGGTTCAATAGTTCGGTGGTTCCGAACTATTGAATCTTTTCTGACCCTCAATCCATCTATCCACTTGGAACGACCGAGAGCAGCCCAAATGACCTCGGAAGTCCAACGCCGTCAAAGAGGAGATTTGTGTATGAGTAAGCTCGCAGGGAAAGTCGCAGTCGTCACTGGCGCATCGAAAGGCATCGGAGCGGCCATTGCCAAGTCGCTTGCCTCTGAAGGCGCCTCCGTGGTGGTCAACTACGCCTCCAGCAAGTCTGGGGCGGATGCCGTGGTTGCCGACATTACCGCCGCTGGTGGGAGAGCCGTCGCCGTCCATGGCGATGTCTCCAAGGCCGCCGAGGCTCAGGGCATTATTGATTCAGCCGTCAAGAACTTCGGACGCCTCGATATTCTTGTCAACAACTCGGGCGTCTACGAATTCTCCCCCATCGAGACATTCACTGAACAGCATTACACCAAGATCTTCAACGTGAATGTCCTCGGTGTACTGCTCACTACGCAAGCCGCCGTCAAGCACCTCAGCGAAGGCTCCAGCATCATCAACATCGGCTCTGTCGTAAGCAGCCTCACTCCACCCAACAGCGCGGTCTATACGGGAACGAAGGGCGCCGTCGACGCCATCACTGGCGTTCTCGCCAAGGAACTTGGCCCGAAGAAGATCCGCGTCAACTCCATCAATCCCGGCATGGTCGAGACCGAAGGCGCGCATGCCGCGGGCTTCATTGGTTCCCCGTTTGAGGCGGGAGCCGTCGCGCAAACGCCGCTCGGGCGCATCGGCCAAGTGGATGACATTGCCAGCGTCGCGACGTTTCTCGCCTCCAACGACTCCAAATGGGTTACCGGCGAGCTAATCCGCGTTGGCGGTGGTCTCGCCTAAGCGCTCTGTCCACAACGCGCGTGCAGCAGCGGACTCTCCTTAACAACCAACCAAACGCGAAGGAAGAACATTCATGGGGAAACTCAAAGGAAAGGTAGCAGTCATCACAGCAGCCACCTCCGGCATGGCACTCGCAACAGCAAAACTCTTCGTCGAAGAGGGCGCGTACGTCTTCATCACCGGGCGCCGCAGGGAAAAACTCGATGAGGCCGTGAATCTGATCGGCAAGAACGTGACAGGCGTACAGGGCGACGCTGCGAATCTCGACGACCTGGATCGCCTCTACGAGACAATCAAGCGCGAAAAGGGCAGGATCGACATCCTTTTCGCAAGCGCCGGCCAGGGTGAGCTGTCCACGCTAGAACAGGTGACCGAAGAACACTTCGATAAGATCTTCGATCTCAACGTGCGAGGCACGCTCTTCGCGGTGCAAAAGGCGCTGCCACTGTTCAACGACAACGGTTCGATCTTCCTGAACGGCTCCATCGCGAGCATCAAGGGGTTCCCGGGGTTTGGTGTCTATAGCGCCAGTAAAGCCGCCGTGCGCTCCTTTGCTCGCACCTGGCTGGTGGAGTTGAAGGAGCGAAGAATTCGCGTAAACATTCTCAGCCCCGGCACCATCGACACGCCGATCCTCGACCCGCTTGGCCCAGAGGCGAAAGAGCGCTTCAAAGCCCTCATCCCACGCGGCGAGATGGGCCGTCCGGAAGAGATCGCAACCGTAGCGCTGTTCCTCGCCTCGAACGACTCGAGTTTCGTTAACGGCATTGAACTCTTCGTCGATGGCGGCACGGCCCAGATCTGACGACTGAACTCCCGACGGAGTACAACCAAGGTGACAGCGGGGCAGTACCGTTGCCCCCGGTTTTCCGAACGTACCTTGCCCGATACGCGAAACTCGTAGTCGACACGAGCCACAAGTCGCATTGTGGAAAGTGTGGCTCCATCGAAACGCCAATTTGCCCAGACTTCCTCGAACGCCGTTGCTGGATAACCTCCGTGTGGCCGACAAATCGTCCCATACGGCTCTTTGATAAAGCAGTGGAGTTAAGCACGGGTCGGTTGTCAGACGCTGTGCCAGTTTGTTGGATGGATATTCACCCACCGTGCAGACCCTCTGTTGGCTGACGTTGCCACCGTCGCCTCTTTTCAACTTGGAGAAGATGATCGTGGACAAGACCGTGAATCCACCAAGAACGAGGAATGTCTCAGGGATGCCTCGGATCATTTGTGGTGGGTTGGAATGAGCGCGACTGGGAATGAAAAGTGCTGTGGCCAGCCCCGCTGACGCGACGCCAAAACCAATGGACATCTGCTGCATGGTGCTCGCGATGGAACTTGCGCTGCTTGTCTCTTCCTCGGTGATGTCAGCATAGACAAGCGTGTTCATGTTCGTATCTTGCAGCGAGGTGAAGGCCCCATAGAAGAACGCCAGCAGGACGATCACCCAAACCGGCGTACGGAGCCCAATGGTCGAGGGCCGCAAGAGCTCGCAGGAAGCTCAAGCAGCATGTGGGATAAAGTTTAACCGAAGGGGCGT
>DATHQG010000161.1:0-45248 GCA_035483075.1 Edaphobacter sp.
GTAACGCCGAGAGAGACCTGATACCAGCTCCCGACCAGGGCGGCGACAGTGCCGGCGATGGCGATCCAGCCGAGGGGTTTGCGGCTGGAGGCGGGCTTGAGACAGGGCTCGGCCATCATAATGAGGACGCCGGTAAGCGTGAGGATGAGTTCGGGGAGGAGGGCCAGGACGTTAGTGAACATCTAGCGGACCTCCTTCGCGGGAACGACCCGAAAGTCCACATAGCAGGGATGGGTGGCGTCGCAGGGCGGAATCACGTGTCCGTTGAAGACGATCGCGCCGTTCGGCATTCGATGAAGCGAAGATGCGTTTGGGGCATTCGCTTCCGAGGAAGGTACAGTTTCAGCGGCAGCGAGTGCTGTGCCCGCGGTGTCGATCGCCCGCATCCAGATTGGGGACGCGACGCCCATGAGAAGCATGAGCGCGACCATGGGCCAGAGGGCCAGGTGCTCGCGGGCATCGAGGTCGGGCGCCGGGACATCTGCGGTGTTGTCGTTGAGGTCGCCATAGAAGACCCGCTGAATCATCCAGAGCATGTACGAGGCGGTAAAGATGACACCGGTGGTGGCGAGAACGGTCCAGCGGGTGTGGTGCGTGACGGCGGACTGCATGGCGCCGGTGAGCACGAGAAACTCGCCTACGAAGCCGTTGAGCATGGGAAGACCGATGACCGAGAGTGTGGTGATGACGAAGAGGGTCACCATCCAGGGGAGCTTCGCCGCGAGGCCGCCGTAGTCGCGCATGTCGTAGGTGCCGTAGCGCTCATACAGGACGCCGAGAAGCATGAAGAGCGCGCCGCCGCCGATGCCTTCGTTGAGGGTCGCGTAGATTCCGCCGTCCATGCCGGCGATGGTGAAGGTGAAGATGCCGAGGATCACGACGCTGACATGTCCAAGGGTGCCGTAGGCGGCCAGTTGCTTCAGGTCTTTCTGAACGAGTGCGATCAATGCGCCGTAGACGATGCCGATTGCTCCGAGCGCGATCATCAGAGGGGCGATCTCGCGGGACTGCTCGGGGAAGATGCTGAAGGAGAAGCGCAGGATGGAGTAGAGGCCGAGTTTTCCGGCGAGGACCATGACGGCGGCGGTGGGGGCCTCGGCGATGGCGTCCGAGAGCCAACCGTGGAGGGGGAAGACAGGGACCTTGACGGCGAAGGCAACGAGGAAGGCGAGCGAGGCCAGCCAAAGGGCGGCGGAGTTGCCTGAGATGCTGTGGGTGGCGGCAAGCTGGGCGAGGTCAGGGAGCTGGAAGGTGCCGGTGTGGGCATAGACCCAGAGCATGCCGACGAGCAGAATTGCCGATGGGATGAAGGTGTAGAGGAAGTACTTGATCGCGGCGCGACGACGGTTGACGGTGCGCCCGAAGGTGGCGATCAAAAGCGTCATTGGGACGAGGGACAGCTCCCAGAAGGCGTAGTAGAGGAAGAGGTCGAGCGAGACGAAGATGCCGAGCATCGCGACCTGCTGGAGCAGGAAGAGGGTGTAGAAGAGCTTCCTGCGCTCGCTGATGGTGTTCCAGGAGATGAGGACGCCCAGGGGGGCGAGGAAACCGGTGAGGACAACGAGCCACATCGAGAGGCCGTCGACGCCCAAGTGGTAGCGGATGGCGGGTGAGTTGATCCAGGAGAGGTCCTGGTCGAACTGAAACGTGCCGGCGGCGGCTGCGTAGTCGTAGCGGACGGGAAGATGCAGCGTAAGAACAAAAGTTACGAGGGTGACGGCGAGCGCACCCCACTGCATAAGCCTGCCCTTGTCGGGCAGCAAGGCCAGCAGGACCGCGCCCGCAAGAGGGAGGAAGATGATGACGGTCAGGATGGTGTGGTCGATGTTCATTGGTCCCTTTGGTGGAGCAAAAACCACGTGTTTCTTAAAACAGGTGCGTGTTTTTTTAGTGCAGCCAGACAGAACGGCCGAAGATCATAACGAGCAGGACGGCTGCGGCCCCGAGAGCGAGCCAGCCGGCGTAGGAGCGGATGTTGCCTGATTGAACCCGGCGTACGAGTGAGCTGAGGCCTCGGGTGGTGGCGCCTGCAGCTGCGCCGGAGCCGTTGACGACGCCACCGTCGATGAGGCCGCCGAGGAAGAAACGGGCGAACATCAAGAGTGGCGTGACGATAAGCGCGCCGTAGATCTCGTCGACGTAGAACTTGTTTTGGACGAGGCGATAGAGGGCCGGGGCGCGTTCGGCGAGAGCGGCCGCGGTGCCGGGCTTCCTGTAGTAGAAGCTGTAGGCGATGCCGACTCCTGTGAGGGCGACCAGAACCGAGAGCAAGGCCAGGCCGAGCTCGAGGCCGTGGCTGGCTGTTGCGACTGTTGCTTCGGTAGCCGCGCCGCTTGTGAAGACTGGGTCAAGGAAGTGTCCGATTTCGTCGTGACCCCCCATGGCAGCCGGAACACCGACCCATCCGCCGATGAAGGAGAGAATGGCGAGAATGACGAGCGGGCCGAGCATGACCCAGGGGGATTCGTGGATGCCGTGCGCGTGGCCCTCTTCAGGATCGGCGACCATCACGGCGTGGCCGCCAGATTGGGTGTGGACAGCGGCCCCGTGATCATGGAGGTCGGTGTGTTCTTCGAAGTGCTCGGGTCCCCAGAAGGTCTTGAACCAGAGGCGGAACATGTAGAACGATGTCATGCCGGCCGTTACGAGGCCGATGAACCAGACGAGTTTGCCGATTGGGCCGTTTGAGACGAAGGCCTGGTAGAGGATCTCGTCCTTGGAGAAGAAAGCTGCCCAGGGAGGAATCCCGGAGATGGCGAAGACGCCCATCGTCATGGTCCAGAAGGTGATGGGAATGCGCTTGCGGAGGCCGCCCATCTTGCGCATGTCCTGCTCGCCCGAGAGCGCGTGGATGACCGAGCCCGCGGCGAGGAAGAGTAGCGCCTTGAAAAAGGCGTGAGTGAGCAGGTGGAAGATGCCGGCCGCGTAGGCCCCGACTCCACACGCGAGGAACATGTAGCCGAGCTGCGAGACGGTCGAATAGGCGAGGACGCGCTTGATGTCATGCTGCACCATGCCAAGGCATGCGGCAAACATGCAGGTAGCTGCGCCGATGATGGCGACGACGCCGAGGGCGTACGGGGAGCGTTCGAACAAGGTGTGACAACGCGCGACCATGTAGACGCCGGCCGTGACCATTGTGGCCGCGTGAATAAGCGCGGAGACCGGGGTCGGGCCCTCCATCGCGTCGGGGAGCCAGACGTAGAGCGGGAGTTGCGCGGACTTACCGACAGCACCGAGGACAAGCAGAAGGGCGATGGCGGTAAGGACTCCACCGTGCCACTCCGGGTTCACACTGATGGCGCTGAAGACGTGACTGAAGTCGAGTGAGCCGAACTCGCGGACGATGAGGAACATCGCGAGCAGGAAGCCGAAGTCGCCGATACGGTTGACGATGAAGGCCTTTTTGCCTGCGTTGGCGGCGGAGTCCTTCTTGAAATAGAAGCCGATGAGCAGATAAGAGGCGAGACCGACACCCTCCCAGCCGACGAACATCAGTAGGAAGCTCTCAGCGAGGACAAGGACCAACATGAAGAACATGAAGAGGTTGAGATATGCGAAGAAGCGCCAGTAACCCTCTTCGTGGGCCATGTAGCCGACGGAGTAGATATGGATGAGGAAGCCAACGCCGGTCACGACGCCGAGCATGATGAGGGTGAGGTGGTCGACGGTGAAGGCGAAGTCGATCTGCAGGCCGGTGATCTGGATCCACGGCCGGCTGACGACCTGGATCATGTCGGGCGCACCTGCGGCCTTCATGACTGCCCACAGCCACGCGACGATGGCGGCTGGAATGGCGGTGCAGATTAAGGCAACGGCACTGACGAGGGCGCGGGGTAGTTTCCGGCCGATAGTCCCGTTGATAAGGAAGCCGGCGAAGGGAAGCAGCGGAATCAGCCAGAGGTAGTCCGAGATTTGAGAAGCAGGAGTCATAGAGGTCACGATTTCATCAGGTCGACCTGGTCGACGTTCAGCGTCTCACGCGTGCGGAAGATGGAGATGATAATGGCGAGTCCGACCGCGGCCTCGGCGGCGGCGACGACCATCACGAAGAAGACGAAGATTTGGCCGGAGACCTGGTGCCACATGTGCGCGAAGGCGACGAAGGTGAGGTTGACGGCGTTGAGCATCAGCTCAATCGACATGAAGACGGTAATGAGGTTGCGCTTGATCAGAAAAGCAGCGACTCCGATGGAGAAGAGCACAGCGGCGAGGACGAGGTAGGCGGCGATAGGGACCATTGCTAGACGCCTCTCTTCTTCTTCTTCTTCTTGCGGGCAACGACAGCTGCCGCGAGACAGATTACCGCAGCGGCGGAGGCAGTAAAGACGGGAACGAAGTGATTTGGATCGATGCGCATGCTACTGTTCCTTTCGCGCGAGCACGACGGCTCCGAGGATCGCTACCAGAATGAGGATGGAGGTGACTTCGAAGGGGAGAAGGAGCTTGGTGAAGAGAAGGGCGCTGATCTCGGAGATATTGCTGGTGACATGATTGAGATAGCCGCCTATGTTCGTGCCGCCGAGGGCATGGCGCTCGGACAGGAAGACAAAGCTCAGCAAACAGAAGATGGCCGCGGCGCCCGGGAAGCCGACGATGTAAGCGGCACGGCTGCCTGTGGTGCGCTCCTCTTCGCCGGCGTTGAGCAGCATGATGACGAAGACGAAGAAGACCATGATGGCGCCGGAGTAGACGATGACCTGTGCGGCGGCGAGGAACTCGGCCCCGAGCGACCAGTACAGTACGGCGAGCGACATCATGACGACGACCAGCGACAGGGCGCTGTTGATGGGATGGCGCTGCAGGAGGAGGTTGAGTGCTCCTGCTACGGCCAGCGCGCCAAAGATGATAAAGAGTGCCAGTTGCATGATGTTCGGCTAGTTCTTTCGTGGGTCTGTTGTAGCTTCAAAATCATTTGACACGGAGCAGGACCGTTGTTGCGCTATCTGTTGATTGTAAAACAACTTGCTCCGCCGTTTCGCGAGACTAACTACGTAGTGCAATGACTAAGCTGGTGATGACAATGTTGGCCATGGCGACCGGCAGGAGAAACTTCCAGCCGAAGCTCATGAGCTGGTCATAACGGAAACGGGGCAGCGTGCCTCGCACCCAGATGTAGAGCAAAAGGAAGCCAAGAACTTTGACTACGAACCACAGGATCGGAAAGATGGCGGCGAGAACAGGGCCGCCGAAGTCGTCAGGGAGCAGATGACCCAGAGGGCTGGAGGCCCCGCCGAGGAAGAGCAGCGTGGCGACGCAGCTTACAGTGACCATGTTGGCGTACTCGGCCATGAAGAACATGGCAAACTTCATGGAGCTGTACTCAGTGTGATAGCCGGCGACCAGCTCGGACTCGGCCTCGGGCAGATCAAAAGGAGCGCGGTTGGTCTCGGCGTAGGCGGCCATCATGTAGATGAAGAAGGCGACGAACTGGAAGCCGCCGAAGATGTTCCAGCTGAGCATGCCGTGGGCGCTCTGGCTGTTGACGATGTCGCGAAGGCTGAGGGATTGGGCACGGAGGACGACGCCGACCAGCGAGAGACCAAGGGCCAGCTCGTAGCTGATCATCTGCGAGGTAGCGCGAAGGCTGCCGAGAAGGGCGAACTTGTTGTTCGACGACCAGCCGGACAGCGCGATGCCGTAGACCCCGATCGACGTGATGCCGAGGATGACGAGCAGGCCAATGTTGACGTCCGCAACGTTGAACATCTCCACGCTTACTCCGTTCACCGTGACTCTCTGCATGCCTCCGAAGGGAACGACGGAGATGGAGATCAGCGCACACGTCAGGGCGATGATGGGGGCGAGGATGAAGAGAAGACGCTCGGAGGCGATGGGCATGAGGTCTTCCTTGAGGAAGAGCTTGATGCCATCGGCGAGCGGTTGCATCAGTCCGAAGGGACCGACGCGGGAGGGTCCCCATCGGTTCTGGATGCGGCCCAGGACCTTGCGCTCGAGCAGCACCGTGTAGGCGACCGTCATCAGTGTAAGAACGACGACGACCAGGACCTTGAGGATGCTGAGCAGCAGGAATGTCTGAAATTGAGTGAGGTGCATCATCTTTTGCTTTCGGCTCTGCGCTTTGAACTCTGAGATTTTTGACTGCTGGCCTTACTTTGAACTTAGTCTGCTTAGTCGGCTGCCGTTTCAATTTGAGTGAGCCCGGTTGGTGGACGGAGGCCCTCATTGTGTTGCAGGTCGGAGAGCATAGCGGAGTAGCGGCCGAGTGTGCCCGAGGTGAATAAGCTGTCGTTCGCAGGCAGGACAAGGTCGCGGCGATTGCCGATCTGGACCAGAGGAGCAGGTGCGGCAGGTTGCAGGTGCTGGTCGTTGCCCGAAAGAAGTTGAAGCCGGAGCAAATTGTATCCGGGGACGAGACGCTGGATCTCGTCGAGGATGGCAAACGGATCGAATGGACTTAGTTTCGGTTCGAGATTGTTTGCCGTAAGCCAGATTGCGTGACGGTCGGCCTCGCCGGACTGCGCACCGCGGCTCTGGCCCATGTCGGCGCGGGTGCCTTTGCCGAACGGAACGAGTGCGTGCATATTCGCGCCCATTTTATCGGCAATGCGGACGATCATCTCGAAGTCGCTGCGGACTCCGGCGCGGTCTCCGGCCTTTTTGACAAGTTGGAGATCGCCGTAGCTGTTGGTGACGGAGCCCGATTTTTCGTAGAGGTTCGCGGCCGGAAGGATGACATCGGCGAGGGCGGCGGTTTCGGTGAGGAACATCTCCTGCACGACGACGAAGGTGTTTTGCAGGACGGCGGGATCGACCCCATAGCGGGCGATGGGGTTCGAGCCGACGACGTAGAGGGCGGAGAGCTCGCCGCGCCCGGCCGCTTCGAAGATCTCAAGCATGTCGAGACCCCGCTCGGTGGAGGTGTTGTACTCGGCGAAGGTCGTGTTTCCGGCCAGTGGAGTGTACCCCGGGAGCATGTCGGGGAGAAGACCCATGTCTGCCGCGCCGCGGGAGTTGGCGTAGTCGGAGAGCATGGCAAACTTTCGATTTGGCAGCGTGGTGCCGAAGTCGAGGAGTCGCTTGAGGTCGGCGCCACGGAATTCAGATCCGATGAGAACGAGAAGTTGCTCTTCGGCGCGGACGGCCTCGCGGAATTTGTGCAGTGCGGTCGCGTCTGTGCCGGGGCGCGTGAGGGCCTCGGCAGCGGAGTCGTCTCCCGCAATGAAGCTGGCGAGTGCGCCATAGCTGAAGGGAGCGATGTGGGCGAATGCTCTGGCCTGGCGGCGCAGCTTGATCTCGGCTGAGTTCGCGATGTAGAGGCGGCCACGGTTGTTGCGAACGTTCGTGCGGATGTTCCACGCAGTGGCGGGCGCCTGGATGGTGGGGTCGCCGCCGAGCACCATGATGGCCGGGGCGGTAAGGGTATCGCGCAGCGACGCGGTCCGGTTGGGTTTGCCGGAGAGTGCCTGGGCGAAGGAGACGTAGTCCGCAGTCCGGTGGTGGTCGATGTTGTTGGTGCCGAGGACCGTTCGCGCGAACTTCTGGAGGAGATAGGCCTCCTCGTTGGTGATGCGGTTCGAGCCAATGACGCCGATGCTCTTGCCGCCACGCGTGTCCCGTAGCTCGCGGAACTTCTTGCCGACGTGGTCGAGCGCAATCTCCCAGCTGACGGGCTTCATCTCGCCGTTCGGCTGGCGGACAAGCGGCTGAGTAATCCGTGTCTCATTGTTGGCGAAGTCGAAGGCGTAACGGCCCTTGTTGCAGAGGAAGTCGCCGTTGATGCCGGACTTGTCGCGGTTGTCTCCGCGGACTATCTCGCTGCCGTCTGAGGTCGAGCGGACGCCGAGGGTCGTCTTGCAGCCGTCGCCGCAATGCGTGCAGATGGTGCCGACGTGGTTCATCTCCCACGGGCGCGTCTTGTAGCGATAGGTGCCGGAGGTGAGCGCGCCCACTGGACAGGTGTCGATGCACATGCCGCACTGCTCACAGTCGACGTGCGCGAGGTGGTCCGGAGATATCTCGGCGGAGATATTTGGAGCGATCACGGAAGAGCTGCCGCGGTTCTGGATACCGAGCGCGAAGACGTCCATACCCTCGCCGCACATACGCACGCAACGGTAGCAGAGGATGCAACGCGGACGGTCGAAGTAGACGACCGGCGACCATTTCTGCTCTTCGCGGTGGTTCTTAGGCTCGGCGTAGAAACTGTCGGCAGCGCCGTACTTGAAGGTCATGTCCTGCAACTCGCACTCGCCGCCGGCATCGCAGACGGGGCAGTCGAGCGGGTGGTTGCCGAGCAGCATTTGCAGGGTGGCCTTACGGGCCTGGGCGATCTCAGGCGTCTCGGTCTGGACGACCATACCTTCTGTGACCGGCGTGGTGCAGGCCGTCTGGAGCTTGGGCATCTTCTCGATGCGCACAACGCACATCCGGCAGGCCGCCTGCAGCGAGAGCCCCGGGTAATAGCAGAAGGCGGGGACCTCGATGCCCGCCAATTTGCAAGCCTCAATAAGAAGCGTGCCGGCGGGCGCGGTGAGTTGTTTGCCGTCTACGGTGAATTTTACGTCTGCCATTTAATGTCCTGCTCCGACCAGTTGCTCGACGGTGATGATAGGTGTCCCGGCCTTATTGCCGGCGATGTAGTCTTCAAACTCTTTGCGGAATTTCTTGACGAAGCCGAGAGTCGGCATAGCGGCCGCATCGCCGAGCGGGCAGAACGTCCGGCCCATCATGTTTTCGGCTAGATACTGGACGTTGTCGACGTCCTTCTTCGAGCCGCCGCCATTGTAGACGCGGGTGAGGGTCTTCTTAATCCAGTCCGTGCCCTCGCGGCAGGGAATGCACCAGCCGCAGCTTTCATGCTGATAGAACGCGATAGTGCGAAGGGCGAATTCGACGATTGAAACGGTCTCATCCAGCACAACGATGCCGCCAGACCCGAGCATCGTGCCGGCCTTGCCCATCTGGTCGAAGTCGAGACCAACGTCGATCTCGTCCGCAGTCAGGACCGGGCATGAAGCGCCCCCTGGTACGACGGCCTTGAGTTTTTTGCCGTCCTTGATTCCACCGGCGACCTCGTAGATGGCGCGCTTGAGGTTGTAGCCCATCGGAAGTTCATAGACGCCGGGGCGTTCGACGTGGCCGCTGATACCAAACAGCCGCGTGCCTCCGTTGCGTTCACTGCCGAGCTTCGCGTAAGCCTCGCCACCCATCAGCAGGATGTGCGGAGCGGAGGCGATCGTCTCCGCATTGTTGATGACCGTGGGTCCGCCGTACAGGCCAACAACAGCAGGGAAGGGTGGCTTGATGCGAGGGACGCCGCGTTTGCCTTCGAGCGATTCCATCAGCGCGGATTCTTCGCCGACCTCGTATGCGCCCGCGCCGGTCTGGGTGATGACATCGAAGTCGACCCCACTCCCGAAGATATTCTTGCCGAGAAAGCCCTTTGAGTAAGCGTCGGCAACAGCTTTTTCGACGATCTTGAGAAGGTAGCGGTATTCGCCGCGCAGATAGATGAATCCGAGCTTGGAGCCGATGGCGAGCCCTGCAATCATCGTTCCTTCGATGATTGCATGCGGGTCTTCAAGGAAGATGATGTGGTCTTTGCAGGTGCCGGGCTCAGACTCGTCGCCGTTGACCAGAACGTACTTAGGCTTTTCCGACATCTTGGGTACAAACGACCACTTCATGCCCGTAGGAAAGCCTGCTCCGCCCCGTCCGCGCATACCGGAGGCCTTCATGGTGTTGATGATCCATTCGGGACCCTGCGCGATGGCCTGCTGGACAGCTTTGTAGCCATCGAGCTCGACGTACTTGTCGATGTTGGCTGCGCCCTGGCCGAACCGGCGGGAGAGCACTCTTACTTCATCGGGATGACTGACGAGGGTCGGCATTATTTTTCGTCCTTTCCCTTGCCGTCGCGGTACATCTTGAAGAGGACATCGACCTTCGCGGGAGTGAGGTCCTCGTGGAAGTCGTAGTTGATCTGAATCGCAGGGGCCCAACAGCAGGCGCCGATACACTCGACCTCTTCGAGCGAAAAGACGCCGTCCTTGGTCGTCTCTTTATGCCCAATGCCAAGCTTTTGCTTGCAGTGGTCGAGGATCTCGTATCCGCCGCGCAGCATGCAGGAGATGTTGGTGCATACCTGCACGTTGTACTTGCCCGCCGGCTTTGTGCGAAGCATGGAGTAGTACGAAAGCACGTTGCGTACGTCCAACTCGAGAAGGTCGAGCCGCCGGGCAATCTCGGTGACGACAGCGTCGGAGACATATCCGACCTCGTCCTGCGCATAGAGCAGCATCGGCACCAGCGCCGACCGCTTGAGCGGGTAGATGGTGGCGAGTTTGTCGAAGCGCGCCGCCGTCTCCGGAGAAAAGATCGTATTGGCTAATTCACTCACTCTGCATCATCTCCCGCGCCAGTCGTTCGGCGGTAAGGTCCATCTCTTCGGCGATACCGTTCAGTTTAACCGTTCCGTCTTCTTCCATGTTGAAGGGGAACTGGTGTCCTTCGCTGTCTTGAAGCGTCTCGTGCGTGAAGCGAAGCCATCGGCTTGCAACGCGGAGGGTGATCTCGTCTGCGCCGACCTCAACGACTGCGTGATGCCGGCTGTTAAGTCCGTGGGCCGCAGCGTAGGAGCGAAGCAGCGATGCCCAGGAGGTCCAAAGTTCAGCTCTGAGGCGTGCGTCGAGCATCAGAGGTTAGCGGTCGATCTCGCCGAGGACGATATCGATCGATCCAATCACAGCAACAACGTCGGCCAATAACCGTCCTTTGCACATCGTCTCAAGCGCCTGAAGCGTGGCAAATCCGGGGTTCCGCATGTGGACCCGGTAGGGCTTGGCGGTTCCGTCGGAGACGACATAGTAGTTCATCATGCCGTGCGGCGCCTCTACTGAGCTGCACACCTCACCGGCCGGCACACCAAAGCCTTCGGTGACAATCTTAAAGTGATGGATGAGGGATTCCATCTGGGTCTTCATCTGCTCGCGGTTCGGAAGAATGATCTTCGGAGCGTCCGCCACGATCCGGCCTTCGGGGAGACCATCGAGCGCCTGCAGGCAGATCTTCACCGACTCGCGGAACTCCTGCATGCGGACGATGTAACGCGCCCAGACATCCCCGACCTTCGAGACGGGAACGTTGAACTGGAACTTCTCGTAGCCGGAGTAAGGCATGTCACGGCGGACGTCAAAGTCGACACCGGAGGCGCGCAGCGGAGGGCCGGTAACGCCCAGCGCGATGGCGTCCTCGGGCGAGAGATAGCCGACGCCCTTCAGACGGTTCATCCAAATCGGATTCCCCTGCAGCAACCCCTCGTACTCCTCGATCTTCGAAGGGAAGTCCTTGAGGAAGGCACGGATCTGGTCATAAAGGTGGCGCGGCGGCTCCAGGCTGAGGCCCCCGACGCGCACGTAGCTTGTCATCATGCGCTGACCGGCAACGGCCTCGAAGATGCGCAGCAACTGCTCGCGCTCGCGGAAACAGTAAAGGAAGACGGTCAGCGCGCCGATGTCCATCGCGTGGGTGCCGAGCCAGACGAGGTGCGACTGGATACGGGTGAGTTCGTTGAAGAGCACCCGCAAATACTGTGCCCGCTCGGGAATCTCAAGTTCCAGCAACTTTTCTACCGCCAGACAGTAGGCGAGGTTGTTGGTCATGGGACACAGATAGTCGATGCGGTCGGTAAGCGGGACGACCTGTTGGTAGAACTTGGCCTCGCAGGTCTTCTCGATGCCGGTGTGCAGGTAGCCGATATCAGGGGCAAGAGCGACGATGGTTTCGCCGTCGACCTCAATGACAAGGCGCAGGACACCATGCGTCGAAGGATGCTGCGGGCCCATGTTGATAACCATGGTTTGGTCAGAGGGTGGCGCGTTCCCGCGATTGCGCGCAGAGTTCGCGAAAACATCTTCGACGCCGGGGTCGATCGCGGCTGGCCCGGTTAGCTCTTCAACAGTGGATGCCATTAGCGGTAGCCCTCCACGGGGTAGTCCTTGCGTAATGGATGCCCGTTCCAGTCCTCTGGCATCATGATGCGCTTCAGGTTAGGGTGGCCTCCGAAGTGGACGCCGAAGAGGTCAAAGACCTCGCGCTCGTAAAAGTTTGCGGACGGCCAGATGGGAGTGATGCTGTCGATGGACGCGTCATCGCTGTCGAGCCGAATGACGAGCCGGATACGCTCTTTCAGCGACATGGAAAGGACGTGATAGGTGATCTGGAAGCGGGGCTCGGAGGGGTACCAGTCGACGGCGGTGACATCTTCCAGGAAGTTGTACCCCGCCTTCTGGACAGCCTGTCCCGCGGCAATGATGCTTTCGCGAGCTACGGTGATGGTCAGCTCATTGCGGTCGAACTTCGCGTCGGTGGCGAGACCGGCAAGCGCTTTGACGGCGGCGTTCTCAGGATGCGCCTCAAAGACTGCTTGTTTGCCCTGTAGGGCAGAGGAGGGGTCGTACATTAGAGGTCTCCCTTGTCGTTCGCCCAGTTCAGAATGCCCTTCTTCCAGACATAAAAGAGGCCGACCGCGACAAAGCCGAGGTAGACGAGCATCTCGTAGAAGCCGAACATCTGCGAACCGGTGATGGCGGGCAGGCGGCGGAAGATGACGGCCCAGGGAAGCACAAAGACAGCCTCAACGTCGAAGAGGACAAAGAGCATCGCCGCCATATAGAAGCGGACGGTGAAGCGGCCCCGCGCGTCGCCAACTGGATCCATCCCGCACTCGTAAGCACTCGCTTTGGTGCGGGAGTTCTTGTGCTTACCGATGAAGAACGAGGCCCCTACCATTCCGCAGGCGAGTCCCAGGGCGACCAGAATCTGAAGCACGAGCGGGACATAGTTCCAGATGTATGGGTAACTGTGCATGGCCATCTTCGACTCTAAGATTGCGACTGACAAGTGTCAAGCGAACGAAGGCAGGTTTTGCCCGCTATTGCAGCAATGCTATGTACATATTCATCAGGCGATTACCGTACAACGCAGCGAAGAGCCCTCCGACGCAAAGAAAGCTGCCGAAGGGAAGTTTTGAGGCCGCTCCGGCCCTGCTGCGTGCCAGCAGAAGCGCGCCATAGAGAGCAGCGGCGAGCGTCCCCACGAAGAGGGAAAGGACAGCGGGCAGGAAGCCAAGGAAGGCAGCAATCATGGCCAGGAGTTTGACGTCGCCAAGGCCCATGCCCTCGCGGTGGCGAATGGCCTTGTAGAGCCAGCGGATGAGCAGAAGCAGAAGTGCTGCTCCACAAACGGCAGCGACGCGGCCAAAGATCAGGCTCTCCGGGCCGGTCAGGAAAACATTGCCGTTATCGGTGACGCCTCCGGGACTGGTGAGATGGAGGCTGTGCTGGGTGAGACGGACCTGATCTTCATTAGGGCCAAGGAAGATTGCCTGAATGCAGACCAGGAAAAGGCCAACGGCGATACCTGTCAGGGTGAATGCGTTGGGGAGAACCATCGTCTGCCAGTCCATCACCATCAGGCCGATGAGAAGGAAACCGAGGACGCCGATGCCAAAGAAGTGGATAACCCCCGGCGGGATTGAAGGTGGAGAGGCAAAGTCGACGTTATGAGCAAAGTCGAGGAAAGTCCCTAACCCAACAACCTGCGCGGTAAACCAAAAACCGACACCGAATTCGACCAAGGGGTAGCGCCAGGGGATTGTTTGCTTGCAATCCCGGCAGCGGCCTCGGAGCAGAATCCAACTCAAAATCGGAACATTGTCATACCAGCGGACGGGCGCTCCGCATTGCGGACAGCGCGACCTAGGGTGGACAACAGACTGTTTTCGAGGGAGACGGGTGATGCAGACGTTCAAGAAACTACCGAAGAGCAGCCCGATGAGAAAAGCGGCGAGTTCGAAGATTACGGTCATGCCCACCCGATGAGTATACGGTTCGGTCGGCTAATCCCCATGTGAGGCCTAAAGACCGAAGTCCAGACTTAAGTCTCATCGATCAAAGACTTTGCACAAAAAGTACCAGTGGGGGGTGTCGCCTAGAAATCGACGTGCATACGGACGGACTCGACCAGCACCGGGCCGCGGTCCTGGTTATAACCAGGGTGGTTGATGTATTGAAGGTCGAGCGCGTAGTAGAGTCCGCGCCACGCGTGCAAGTTGTAGTAGCTCTCAAGGATGTCTTCCCGGGCATAGTTCAATTTGCCATCACCCAAAAGAAATCCAAGGCCGCCAAGCTTCAGGTAAGCCTGGTGATCGGCCTTGATGGCGTTCGTAACAAAGGTCACGCCAAGCTTATCGTTTGGCCGAGACCATGCCCTGCCGGAGTAGTCGCCGCCGAACTCGAAGGTCTGGTCGTCTTCGGTGTACGCGAAGGATTCGTGTTGGCCCTCGTTCCAGCCGAAGCGGCCGAAGACACGAATGTTCTCGGTCAACTCCTGCTCTACATTCAGGCAGAACCCGTACTTCACCGCACCGTACGTCTCAACGTTCTGGATGATGGGGCGAGTGCCTTCGCCAGCGAGGAAGGCCTTGTTCGCATCGCGGTACAGTCCCATGTGGGCGTGGTTCACGTAGCTGAGGACGCGCACGACACCTTTGCGATCCGAGGGGAGCAGGTTGCCGAGCAGCGATTTCCGCAGCTCGAACTCCATGTTCTGGCCGCTGGCCTGCCGCAGGTTCCACACCAGATCGATGCCGTTGGCGACGGTCGGCATCAGGGCGACGGCGTAGCGGGCGGACCAGATCTTGTCGTCGTACTCGGCGACGGCGGCGTAGGTGTAGCCGCGGGTGTCGGCGGCATAGTCCCATGCGCCATTGTTGTCGACGGTCCAGTTCATGAACTGCAGATGGCTGTCGGAGCCGATGCTGTTGATATCGAAGTAGTCCGGCAGACTCATCTTGCCGACGTAGAACTCGAGGCGGCGCTCGGGCACCTGCGTCGCGAGGGAAAACGGTGTCCGGGGACTGTCAATGAGCGTGTCGGTGAAGCCGATAGTCTGGTGAAGCTGAGCGCGGGCCATATACGGCACTGGGCCAAGGTTGGGATTTCGAACAACGTCAAGATTGGTGAAGCCGGCGAGACCAAGCGCCTCGCTGAGGCCCCGACCTCCTGCCGATTCAAGGTTGAAGAGGGCGTCAGTCTCGGTCTTGGGGTCGCGCCGCACCTGCGCTGCCAGATAGAGCGTGCCGAGCAGGGAGGTCTTATACTCGCCCCGGCCAATGAAGCTGTTGGTGCCTTGGTAGGGGGAGTGAAACGGCCCATCGGCCTGCAAGATAATGTTTGCCTGTCCTGCGATGTAGAAGCGGGAAGTCTCAGAGTGGGGAAACATCGTTGGCGCTGACTCGTCCACCGGAGCAGGCGCCTCAGGGAGCTTCGTCTGGTGGCCAGGGCGATCATCGATCAGGTCCTGCTCCTGGGCGTTCGCGACAAGGGAGGTCGCCAGGAGCAGGATCGCTGCAACTGTATGTATTGAGTTCTTCAAATATTGGGCCAGGATATAGGGTGCAGGAAGAATGTTAATGGAAAGCGAACAGCCTGCCTTCGAACGAAATGAGGAGAAGGCAGGCCGTGGCGGTTCGGACTCATCGTCCTGCTCTGCATCGATTTCCTGCAGGGCGAACCAGACGCAGGCGAGCGGACAACGCTCGTCCGCAGTTTCAACCCAGCGCCGGACGATTTCGGCACGTTTCGGGGTTTCCCCGGTCGGATTGCGGGGTAGGATCCGCTTGATCATTTGGATCATTGGCTGACTCCTCCTTTCTGCGTGCAAAGGGTCCGTGTGGGACACTCCATACGGCGGGCTTACAAACTAAGGTAGTATACCCCGGTACGGTATAGGAGAGACAATGCATGTCGCACAATGACAGGGAAAAGGTGAAGCTGCTCAATCGAGTGAAGAGAATTCGTGGCCAGATGGACAGCGTCGAACGGGCATTGTCATCGGAAGACCATGACTGCGCCGATGTGTTGATGTTGCTGGCGGCGGCGCGTGGCGGAATCAACGGGCTAATGGCGGAGGTGCTTGAAGACCATATTCGGCTGCATCTTCTGAAGGACGGACACGCTCCTCTAACGCCAGAGCTAGGCGAAGACCTGATTGATCTCGTGCGCGCTTATCTGAAGTAGTTCGGGTGCGTATCCAGCTATTTCGATCTCACTCCAGCGACGACCAGGCCAAGGCCGACGATGAGCGAAACGGTGCTGAAGATCGGCGAAAGGGGAAGCGTGTCCTGAGTTTTACGCGAGATCTCAACCGAGCCGAGGTCGACGACTTTTTTCTCGTGGGTGAATGAGAGTCCGCCGGTGGCGAAGCCGATGATGCCGATGACGACAAGAACTATTCCGATGATGGTGACTGGCTTCATGGAGTGGCGGCCCTTTCGGTGCAACGAGCAAGGACAACCTGCGGTGTGATGCAGAGAGCGTGGGACCGGATGCACGGCAGTGGTGTTTATGGAATCACTTGCCTGCAATCGTCCCCGGGAGTAATCTGCTTTTACACGGGAAAGGAGGATGGTCCAGCCTATGAAAATTGACAGTAATAGTTGCATAACAATACGTGAGGTGACTGAGGCTTAGAGCGTCCATAGCTCTAGTCCTGGCGGTCTTTGTAGTAAAAAGCCCACGCCGAGGCCCAGTCCGAGTATGGACGCCTCAGGTCAATCTCAACAGTTCACCGCCAGACGGCCCGCTACTCTTCGAGAGTGCGGGCCGTTTGCGTTTTACACGCATCCGGAACGGGTAGGATATTAACCATGAAACCTTTGGTGATCGCCGGTAGGGCCTTTCAATCGCGGCTAATTGTTGGCACGGGCAAGTACAAGAACGGAGCTGAGACGCAGGCGGCCATCGAGGCCTCAGGCGCAGAGATGGTAACGGTCGCGGTGCGGCGAGTGAATCTGGATCGGTCGAGCGAGTCGCTGCTGGACTTCATCGATCCGCGGCGCTACTTCCTGCTGCCCAATACCGCTGGGTGTTACACGGCTGAGGAGGCGATTCGTGCCGCGCGGCTGGGTCGCGAGGTTGGGCTGTCGGACTGGGTGAAGATCGAGGTGATCGGCGACCAGCAGACGCTCTACCCCGACATCCAGGCGACGCTGGAGGTGACGCGAGTGCTGGTGAAAGAAGGCTTCACCGTGCTGCCGTACACCTCGGACGACATCGTCTTCGCAAAGCGGCTGATCGATGCGGGCGCGGCGGCCGTGATGCCGCTTGGCGCGCCGATCGGCAGTGGGCTTGGGCTGCAGAACACGGCCAACCTGCGCATTCTGCGCGAGCTGATCACGGAAGTCCCGCTGATTGTGGACGCTGGCGTTGGAACCGCCTCTGATGCTGCCGTCGCGATGGAACTCGGCTTCGATGCGGTGCTGATGAACACAGCGATTGCGGCGGCAAAAGACCCGCTCCTGATGGCCGAGGCGATGCAGCACGCTGTTCTCGCTGGACGGCAGGCGTTTCTTGCCGGCAGAATGCAGCGAAAACTTTACGCGACCGCCAGTTCGCCGCTTGAGGGGATTTCACGCTAATCTGCTCCTCCTTTTCAAGGACTCAACCTAGATAGTCCGAAGGCACAGCGAAATGCAGTAAACTTCGCCCATGCGAGTCTTCGGCATCGATTGCGGAACGGAGTTTACCGGGTACGGTGTGGTGGAGGTGGACTGCGACGCCCGAATGCCGCGTCTCGTTCACCTTGCTGCAGGGACGATTCGGCTGAATAAAAAAGACAAGGCGCCCCAACGGCTCTCCCAGGTATATGTGGAGCTGACCGCTCTCATGGCGCTTCATCAGCCAGAGGTCGTGGCGATCGAAGAGGTCTTCTTCTCTGCAAATGTGAAATCCGCGCTGAAACTTGGACAGGTGCGAGGAGTAGCGATGCTGGCCGCTGCGACGTCTGCTCTGCCGGTGGTGGAGTATGCGCCGCTGTCGATCAAAAGCTCGGTGGTTGGCTACGGACTTGCCGGCAAGGAGCAGGTGCAGTTCATGGTGAGGCGCCTGCTTGAGAACGAGAATGCCTTCGATTCGCCAGACGCGGCCGACGCGCTGGCCATCGCGATCTGCCACATCCACACTGCACAGACACTGGAACTTCAGGGCGCGCATCGATGAGAGCTGTTGTCCGCATTGTGCTCGGAGCTATGTTTATTGTGTGTTCCGCTCTTGCGTGCACGGCCCAGGCGGTCGCGTCGGCAGCGGATGCATCTGCCTCAAAGCCAGCCGAGGTGAGCTTTCAATTTGACCGCACGGGTCTGCCGGTTCCGCACTTCACTTTGCGTGTTCGAGAAGATGGCGCCGGCAGTTACGTGGCGGACCAGGCGGAGATCGCGGCCACGGCCACGTCGATGCGTGGTCAAGCCGCCCAGCATATCGACCGTCCGATCAACCTGACCCCGGGGACCGTCGCGAAGATATTCAAGACAGCTCGAGCGGCGAACCACTTGAATATCGAATGCGCGTCAAAGGCGAAGAACATCGCTGACACGGGCAAAAAGACGTTGAGCTACACGGGCGCTGATGGTGCGGGATCGTGCACCTACAACTACTCCGAGATCAAGCCGGTTGAGACGCTGACCGATACTTTCCTTGCCATCGCCTACACATTGGACGAAGGACGTACGCTCGCGTTCTTGCATCGGTATGACCGGCTCGGACTTGACGCGGAGATGATTTCGTTCGCGGAAGAGCTAGAGGCCGGGCGCGCGATCGAGCTGGGCACGATCTCGCCAACGCTGGCTGCGATCGCCGATGACCCGGCAGTGATCCAGCGCGTACGATTGCGGGCGGCGAAGATGCTGGAACAGATCGCGGCAGAAAATCACTGAAGCTGTAGGCTGGGCGCGAACGTCTAACACTCGGTGTCGTTTGGGCCGGGGGTCGTCATGCGGACGTTCGCGTTGCTGTGCCAATTTCGTAAGGATTTCATCTCTGGACGGGCTTTGTTTGTCATTTTTTTGTCAGCGTGTGTTCTCAGCGCGCGCGCGGACGATGCTCCTGCGCACCGTGCGGCCCGGCTGAGCTATCTGCAGGGCAACGTGACCGTCGATCATCTGGACAACACAGCGGGCGGTCTGGCCCAGATCAACATGCCGCTGGCCGAAGGGGTGAGGCTGACCACAGGCGACGACGGTCAGGCGGAGGTGGAGTTTGAAGACGGCAGCGTCGTTCGGCTGACACCCAACACTTCTTTGGGGCTGAATGGATTGAGCGTCGATGCAGCGGGAAACTTTCATACTCAGCTGACGGTCATGCACGGCCTGGTCTATGCAGAGCTGCGCGCCGCAAGCAAATTCACCTATGAGGTGGATGCGGGTGGGGAGCATATCTCACCGATTGCGAACGCGACGGTTCGCATTAATCTGGACCAGCCTCCGGCGGCGGTCTCTGTGTTCGATGGGACCGTGCATCTTGAACACGCCAGCTCGGCAGAGGCAGACGGATATAAGACGAATGTGCGCGCCGGAGAGACGCTCACCGGCGACCCATCTGACAGCGGCCGTTACTTCCTGCTACAGAATATCGAGCCGGATTCCTGGGACGAGTGGAACCAGGGTCGCGATCAAGCCGCAGCCGAAGCAGCAGCAAACCGTACAGCTGCACGCGATGGCTACGCCGGCGATCAAGGCTATGGGTGGTCCGATTTGGACGCCAACGGCAGCTGGTATGACGTTCCCGGACAGGGCCAGGTATGGCAGCCTACCCTCGCACTGGACGCAAGCTTCGATCCCTACGGGTATGGCAGCTGGGTCGCATCTCCTGGCAATGGGTACGTGTGGGCCTCGGGATATTCGTGGGGATGGACGCCATTCCGTTGTGGCAACTGGTCGTATTGGAACAGCTTTGGCTGGGGATGGTCACCGGGTGCAGGCTGCAGGGTGACGGGATGGGGATTCAGGAGTGGATTTGGTGTCGTGTATATCATCAATATCGTTCAGCCCCCTCTGAACTATCGTCTCCCGACCCGACCGGTGCACAAGCCCGGCATGCCGCCTTCCATTCCTGTTGGCCACGCTGTCCAGGAGCCCAGTGGTGGAGTCCGCCCCTCGCAGGGACCTCGTTTCATTGCCGGCATGCCTGTGGAGGCGCTGCGGCCGATAGGCAACGCGTTAGCCCAGAAGGGCCCCAGCGTCGTTGGCGCGGCTCTGCGGAGTGATTTCGCCGTCGACCACGTCAGCAAACAGCCGGTCATGGGCGCAGCTTCGGCAACAACGCCTTCCGGCGCCTCGTGGCCAGCACCGAGGCCAGTAGCTCCTGCCGCCGCGGCCAATGGAGCGGAACAGCCGGCAAGGGAGTCGCACTCTGGGCAGCCGTCGCAACAGTACTCGGGCTACCCCCTACTGACACCAAGCGAACGCCCGGCCCCGCGGCCAACCGCGCCCGCATACGCACCCGCTTATGCGCCTGCGTACACGCCGCGTCCAGCGCCTCCTCCTTCATCACCTCCGGCTCCGCGGTCGGCGCCTGCGCCCCCACCCCCGGCTCCGCGATCGGCCCCGAGTGGCGCCGCGGCGTCACCAAGATAAGCTACGGCGTGATAGCAGCGGCAGCAAGAACGCCAGTCCTCGACAGCGAGCGATACAGGTCCGCCATTGGTTCCAACGCCAGCGATTCGGCGCGCGCCTGTGCAGGAATGCTGGCTGGCCACACCGCGGAGAGCTGTCCAGCCGAGTAGCCCGCGGCGCGAAGATTGTTGTGCAGTGTCTTTCGTTTCTGCGCAAAACATTGCCTTAGGAAGCCGTTAAATCCGGTCGCGTCGACGCCGAGTTCAGAGAACCGTGGCACGAAGTGCAGCCGCAGCACGGTGGAGTAGACCTCAGGAGGCGGAGAGAACGCAGACGGCGGCAGCGTGAAGAGATTCTCGACCTGCGCGTTCATCTGCGCTGTGGCGGAGAGAAGACCGTAGTCGCGAACACCGGGAGTTGCGGAGACACGGTCCGCCACCTCACGTTGCATCATCAGAACTGCGCGCGCGAGCAGTCCAGCGCTACCTGCGGCAAAAAGCTGCAGCAAAATATCTGAGGTGATGTAGTACGGCAGGTTGCCGATCACATCGGCGGTTTCGCTGTCGGGCACAAGAGATCGAAGGTCAGCTTTGAGAACGTCGCCTTCAATAATCTGTACCTGTGGCTGGTCGCGAAAACGGAAGGTCAGTTCGGCCGCAAGTGCCCGGTCGAGCTCCAGCGCAATCAACCTGTGGCAACGCCCCGCGAGTATCTCGGTGATTGCGCCATGGCCCGGTCCGATCTCGATTGCGGTACGCTTGCCAAGATCGCCCAGAGCGTCGACGATGGCATGGCGGGCAGCATCGTCCACAAGAAAGTTCTGCCCGAATTTTGGTTTACGTTTCATCTGCATCCAATGGTGAGCGACTTGCCGCGTGCTCTTATAGACTAACGGTTTGATTGAAAGGAAGAAGAACGACATGCATATCGTATTTGCGGCATCGGAGTGTGCTCCCTGGGCCAAGACAGGTGGACTGGCAGATGTGGTGAGCGCTCTCCCACGCACTCTGGCCAAATTCGGCCACAAGATCAGCGTATTTATCCCGTACTACCGGCAGGTCGCCAAGGCCGTACCGGACCCACCGATCGTTCTTGCGAGCGTGACCATTCCGTTCCCGTCCTACAATCGCTTCGTCCGCGTCCTCGATGGCGGCAAGGAAGCGGGAGTGCAGACCTACTTCGTCGATTGTCCAGAGCTGTTTGACCGCGAGAGTTTCTATGCCACGCCCTCCGGCGACTACCCAGATAACGCCGAGCGCTTCGGTCTGCTTAGCCGCGCCGTCATCGAAGCTACAAAGGTGATCGGCATACCCGACGTCTTCCATGTGCACGACTGGCAGACCGCGATGCTCGCTGTGCTGCTGCGCTCCATTTACTACTTTGACCCGGTTTTTCGCCACGTTCCGGCTGTGCTCACGGTCCACAACGCCGGCTACCAGGGCTGGTTTCCACCAAAGACGATGGAACAGCTTCTGCTTCCGTGGGACATGTTTACCTTCGACAAGCTGGAACACTACGACACGGTGGATTTTTTGAAGGGCGGCATCGTCTACGCCGACGCCATCACGACCGTCAGCCGCAAGTACGCTGAAGAGATCCAGACGGCGGAATTTGGCAACGGGCTGGAGGGAGTTCTGCGACAGCGCAGCGGCGATCTCTTTGGCATCCTCAACGGTGTCGACTACGAGGAGTGGAACCCGGCGACTGACCCACACATCGCGGCGCATTATTCGTCGGAAACCCTTGCAGGCAAGAAAGAGTGCCGTCGCGACCTGTTGCATGCCTTCGGACTTGAGGGCGTTAGCGATGAGACGGCCGTCATCGGCGTCGTCTCCCGCTTCGCGACGCAGAAGGGCTTCGACTTCATCGTCGAGATCATGGACAAGCTCGTCCAGGAAGACATGGTACTGGTCATACTCGGCAACGGCGAGGAGTATTACGAGCGTCTGTTGGTCGAAATGGCCAACCGCTACCCGGAGAAGGTGCGCGTGCAGGTGAAGTTCGACAATGTAATGGCACACAAGATCGAGGCCGGCGCCGACATCTTCCTGATGCCATCGCGCTACGAACCCGGTGGCCTGAACCAGATCTACAGCTTGAAATACGGCACCGTCCCAGTGGTCCGGGCCACGGGTGGCCTTGACGACACTATTGATGAGCAGCCGTTCGGCGGTGGCAATGGCTTCAAGTTCTGGGGCTATAGCCCTTCAGCGCTAATGGACGCGCTCCATCGCGCACTTGGCACCTTCCGCAACAAGAAGGAGTGGACCGCGATGATGCTGCGCGGCATGGCGCAGGACTTCTCCTGGGACAAGCCGGCAAAGGAGTATGAGCGGGTGTACGAGCGAGTGATTCAGAACCGAAACTAAGCGGCCCGCTTGCGTCGTAGCAGGAGATGTACTGGAATGCCCATCAGAATGATGGCCGTCCCAATCAGCGAATTTCGCGGTTGGTCTGTGAACGAAAACACGAGCAACACCGCTGCCGCGAGAATGAAGAGGGCCGGTAGCACAGGGTAACCCCAGATGCTGTAGGGCCGCACAGCATTCAGTTCGCGGCGGCGAAAGACAAAGATGGTGCTGGCAGTGAGCATGTAGAAGAGCCACTCGCCGAAGATGGCTAGGGAGAAGAGCGCCTGGAACCGTCCTATTGCAAGCAGCAACAGGGAACTCAGGACGGCCTGGAGGATGAGCGCGGAAGAGGGCGTGTGAAACCGCCGATTGACGTGTGCCAGCTGCTTGAAGAAGAGTCCGTCGCGTGCGGCGGCGAACGGTACCCGTGCTCCCGAAAGTGACGATCCGACGAAGGTCGCGCAAATACTCACCGCCATGCCGATCGACACCAGCGTAGCTCCCCACTGGCCTGCGACCACTCGCATCGCATCGGCCGCGGGCCTGTCCGCCGTGGCTATCGCGGCTGCAGGAAGGACATATTGAATGGCGGCATTGGTCAGCATGTAGAGCGCACCGACGATCGCGACTCCTCCCACCAGCGCCAGTGGCATGCTGCGCTGCGGCCGCTCGACCTCACCGGCCATGGTCACGACGTCGCTCCATCCGTCGTATGCCCATAACGCCGCAACCAGCGCGATCATAAAGCCGGAGAAGCCGCCGCGTGCACCTGTGAAGTCGGTGGCGAAGTTGTGCCATGAACCGTGGTGGCCCGCTGCCCCAAAGCAGAAGCCTGCGATGACAAGAATTAGCAGTCCCTTCAGCCATGTCAGGAGAAGCTGTACATTAGCAGATTTCCTCGTGCCGATGATGTTAAGACCGGCGATCAGCCACGTCACCGCAATGGCAAAGATCTGGCCCCAGAGAAGATGCGCAAAGGCCGGCCGCCCAAAAGCGCTGAAGATCGCAAAGGTCCCCAGGACGCGTGCCAGCCCTGCCGCGATGGTCGCGAGCGACGCCGGTTTGGCGACTGTAATCTGCGTCCACATGTAGAGGAAGCCGGTAAGGTCGCCGTAGGCCTCGCGGAGAAAGGCGTACTCGCCTCCATATCGCGGTCGCCCAGCGGCGATCTCCGCATAGGTCATGGCGCCGAAGAGCGAGAGGAGACCACCGATGATCCACACCGCATAAACCCCGCGGGACGAGCCCACGGCGGCCATCATCTCTCTCGGCACCAGGAAGATACCGCTGCCGATGATGATTCCCACGACAATGGAGGTTGCGTGGGACGCGTTTAGAACGCGAGGTAGTTCAGACTTGGGTTTCTCCATCGGTTTTCGGAGAGTAGCATATCGGTGCAAATACCCCACAGTCACCGAATATGCAGGTGATCAAAGGCGCCCTTAAAATAGAAGCGTAACGAATGGAGTGAGTCATGGATTGGACTCCCGGTGGACTAAGTGACGATGTTGAAGATCGGCGTGGCTCCTCCGGCGGCGGCTACGGTGGTGGAGGCCTCGGGATCGTCGGCTTCATCGTCTTGATCATCATCAGTCTGGTTACAGGCCGCAATTACATCGGTAGCTACCTCGCCGGCGGTGGGACTGTCGCTTCTCACTCAGCACAGCCTGTGGCCAACTCTGGTGATCGTCCCCACTCAGGTGCACCTGGCGATGACCGGCAGGCGGAGCTCGTCTCATGGACGCTCGACGACGTGCAACGAACATGGACCACGCTCCTACCCGAACAGACCGGGCGCGACTATCGTCGCGCGAAGCTCGTTCTCTACGATAACTACACTTACTCCGGCTGCGGCACTGCTCAGTCGCAGACCGGTCCGTTTTACTGTCCGGCGGACGAGAAGGTCTACATCGACCTCAGCTTCTGGAACGAGCTAAAACGCCTCGGTGGGAGCAATGCGGAGTTCGCACAAGCCTATGTCGTTGCGCACGAACTCGGTCATCATGTGCAGAATATTCTTGGCATCGAACAGCAGGTGCGGCATCTCTCGAGCCAGGACCCGTCGCAGAGAAACCCTCTCTCCGTTGATCTTGAACTGCAAGCGGATTGCCTCGCCGGTGTATGGGCGCACAGCACCGAACAGCGCAATATCGTTCATGACGCTGATATCGCCGCAGGTTTACAAGCGGCGGCCGCCGTCGGCGACGATCACCTCCAACGAATGGAGCGCGGAGCGGTAAGCCCGGAGAGCTTTACCCATGGCTCGTCTGCGCAGCGCGTCGGCTGGTTCAAACGCGGCCTGGAGCAGGGAACCATCTCGGCCTGCAACACCTTCAAGGTCGGCGGAGCAGTTCCTTCCTCCAACGGCCAGTATTGACGAAACCTGAGAGATATAGGACGGCTAGTTCAACACTGGCAATATTGCATTGCCCGCAGCTTCGCTTGCGAAGTAGCTGCGGATCTTCTCTGCGGTCGCGGCGTTCACTACGGCGGTGAGGGCATCGGGCCCAGCCTGCTTGATGCCGCGCACGCTGCCAAAGTGCTCGATGAGTCGCTGCCGCGTCCGTGGTCCCACTCCTGGTATCGATAGCAACTCACTATCGCGGTCACGCATCTCCCGGCGTTTGCGATGATACGTCACGGCGAAGCGATGGCTCTCATCGCGAATCTTCTGCATCAGGTGAAGCACAGGAGAACGCCGATCCAGCACCACAGGGTCGTTTTCCTGCCCGTAGACGTAGATGATCTCCTCCCGCTTCGCAATCGAAGCCAGTGGCTGCAGCGTAATGCCAATCTCCTCCAATGCCGAGTACGCCGCGTGCAACTGTCCCAGTCCGCCATCGATCAGGACCAGAGACGGGAACGGCTTCTTGTCCTCCTGCAGCCGCTTGTAGCGCCGCTGGATGACCTCGCGCATGCTCGCGAAATCGTCGACGCCGGTGACCGTCTTCACTTGAAACTTGCGGTAGTCGGACTTTTTCATCGCGCCGTCCTCCCACACCACCATGGAGGCGACCGTCTCTGCGCCCTGGATGTGCGAGATGTCGAAGCACTCGATGCGGCGGGGCAGTTCTTCCAGCGTGAGCGCGTCCTGCAGCGCCTCCTGGATCGCCTTCATCCCAGGTTGCAGCACTCGAAATCGCTGGTCGTACGATTGCTTTGCATTTTGGCATACCAGGTCGACCAGCGAACGCTTTTCCCCACGCTGCGGTGCGAGGATCTCCACGCGCCTGCCTGTCCGTTCCGACAAGATCTCTGCCAGCAACGCACGGTCCGGAAACTCGACGGGCACCAGAATCGATCGCGGCACATAGCTCTGGTCGAGGTAGACCTGCTTCAACAAAGCAGAGAAGAACGCGGCCGGACTGAACGCAGTTCCCATCTCCGAAAGCGCAGTATGCTGCACGACCGGGACCCCTTCTCCAATCTCCGGCGCTGGGGCCGCGGGGTCAGGTTCCATTCGGGGGACGGCCTCAAGTTCGTCGGCCTCATCCACGGCCTCGATCAACGTATCCAGCAACGACTCCGATAAGTCCTCCCAGAAGAGGTCGCGGCGGTCCACGATCTTGCCGCTGCGCATATGGAACAGGTTCACCGCCAGCATCTCGTTCTCATAGTGATAGCCGAAGACGTCCGCATCTTCGTTGTCCGTCGTCGCCATGCGCTGTTTGTCCTGCATTTGATGGACGGTAACGATCTGGTCCCGCAACCGAGCTGCGAGCTCAAACTGCTCGGACGCGGCTGCGGCTTCCATCCGCTTCGTCAAAGAATGTTCCAATTCGCTGGGACGTCCCTCTAGAAAAAGCTGAACATCGCGAATTGTCTCGCGATAGCTCTCCGGCGTCGTCAATCCTTCCAGGCAAGGTCCCAGGCAGCGTTTGATGTAGTACTGCAGACACGCGCGAGGATGGTAACGCGACAGATCGACCTTGCAGCTTGGTATCAGGAAGCTCCGGTGGATCAGGTCGACCAGCCGGTAGGCCAGGTTTCCGGGAAAGTACGGTCCGTAGTAAGCGCTGCCGTCTTTGCGCAGCCTCCGCGTCACAAAGACCTTGGGGTACCGGTCATTCATCGTAAGCTTGATGTACGGATACGTCTTGTCGTCGCGCAGCAGGATGTTGAAGCGCGGCTTCTTCTGCTTGATGAGGTTGTTTTCGAGCGCCAGCGCCTCATGTTCGTTCGCGACCGTGATGTACTCCACATCGACGGCCTCGCGCATCAGCGAACCGGTCTTCGCATTGGCTTGCGACGCCTCCAGAAAGTAGGAACGCACCCTTGCGCGAAGGTTCTTAGCCTTCCCGACATAGATCACATCTCCCTCGGCGTTTTTGTAGAGGTAGCACCCAGGTTGAGTGGGAAGGGTCCGGATTTTCTGTTGGAGATCCATGCTGTCGATCGAAGCCCAAGTCTGAAGTGTAGACGCCCACCCTGCGCGCAATATGCACACATTTGCCCAGAAGATTTGACGCGCTACCCTATCAAAAGTTCCCGGCGGAGGGCCTCCCGGGCTTGTGTAAAATTCTATGTTGCCCCGTAAACATAGGCAAACAAGCCGTTTGTTCCAAGAAATTCTTTGGCATGCGGATTGCTGAACAAAGCATGTTGAAGTATTTCTAACCAGGAGAGTGAACCGATGAGCTCCACTAGCTATCAGGATAACAAAATGAAGTCTGCCTTTACCGTCGCCTTCGCCAGTGCTTTCGTAATCGTCTTCACGGTCGGCTGCTCAACCAAGAACTATGTCCGTTCGCAGACCACCCCCATCATCCAGCAGACCAACGAACTCGACACCAAGACCGCCGCCGATCATCGCGCCATTCAGGACACCGACGAGCGCGCCAAGACCGGCATTGCCGGTGCTCAGAGTGCGGCGGACACGGCAGACCAGCACGCTCTTGCGGCTGGCCAATCTGCGGACGCTGCCAACAAGTCTGCCCAGGAGGCTTACAACCGGGTCGACAGCCTGAGCGGCGTCGTTGCCAACCTGGATAACTACAAGCAGCTGTCCGACGTCAGCGTCACCTTCGGTTTCGATAAGTATGTGCTCACCGCAGCGGACAAAGCGCAGCTCGACGACATGGCGGCGAAGCTCTCCACTACGCGCGGTTACATTCTCGCATTGACCGGAGGGACCGACTCTGTGGGCGATGCAGCGTATAACTATCAGCTCAGTCAGCGGCGCGCCGATGCGGTCGCCAATTACCTGCAGGTGAAGTACAACATCCCTCCCCACAAGTTCTATCTCATCGGAATCGGCAAGGACCAGCAGGTGGCGAGCGACAGCACCGCTGCAGGGCGCGCCCAGAATCGTCGTGTGGAAATCAAGCTGATGTCCAACATGAGCGACCAACCCGCCACGGCGTCAAACGCTGGCCCTACCGGTCAATAGAAGTAAGTTGGCCCCTCCGAACGATTGATCAAGCTGCGCAAGATGAACCGCACCACAAACCTTCCTTCAAGCAACGCGACGGTATGCTGCCGACGCGTTGCTTCTTCTCTCCCTATGGCGGCAGGGCAGCATGGAACCACCCTGCCAGCTGCTCTTTCTTCTAAGTCTTGAGCTTGCGGTAGACGATCGCCAGCAATGCCGAGGCGAGGATCACCCAGGCGAATTGATACCAGTAAAAAAAGGGAAAGCCCCACAATGTTGGTGTGGAGTGCGCGTAGATCTGCGGAAAACAAAGCCCAAGATAAGGCAATATGAGCAGGAGGACCCATCGGCTCCTGCGTCGCGTCGGTTTGGCGTTCGCTGCGGACTCGTGCACCATACGCTGCAAAGCATAATTCATTTGCGTTCGAGCCGGGGAGCCAATGTCTTCGGGTAAAGTTGAGGGTATGGCGGATCCGGTATCTGCGAAGCGAGAGTTGGAAGTTGCGCCATCCGCGGCCGGTCCGCTCGCCGAAGCCATTGCGATCATGGCGCGCCTGCGGGGGCCGGACGGCTGCCCCTGGGACCGCGAGCAGACCTTCGACTCGATAAAGCGGCACACGCTCGAGGAGACCTACGAGGTCTTCGACGCCATCGAACGCCGCGCGTGGCCCGATCTGAAGGACGAGCTTGGCGATTTGCTGCTGCAAGTGCTCTTCTACGCTCAGATAGCCGCCGAGGCCGGTCACTTCACCATTCAGGACGTTGCCACTAACCTGAACGCCAAACTCATACGCCGCCACCCCCACATCTTTGGCGACGCAGTGGCCACCGACGCCAACGCCGTTCTGCGCAACTGGGAGCAGATCAAGCAATCCGAAAAAAAAGCCTGCGCGACCGCACTACCCTCGATGCTCGACGATATTCCTCGCACCATGCCGGCCACGCTCGAGGCGGGCAAGCTGGGCTCACGCGCCGCGAAGGTCGGCTTCGACTGGCCGGACGCCGACGGACTCTTCGACAAACTCCAGGAGGAAATCGGCGAGTTGAGGGCCGAGCTGAAGCCATCGTCCGACAGCCAATCCAGAACGGCAATCGAAGCTGAGTTCGGCGATCTTCTCTTCACCGCCGTTAACCTCGCCCGGCACCTCAAGGTCGACCCTGAATCGGCGCTGCGTGCCACCAACGCAAAGTTTCGCAGCCGATTCGCGGCCATGGAGTCCGCGGCGGGCGGCAGGGACGCTCTGGCGGCCTCGACGCCGTCAGAGCTGGACTTACTATGGAACCAGGCTAAGAACGCCGCCAGCGAACCACAAAGGCCATGAACGCGAACCCGCAGACCAGCATCCGCATCCAGCCGCTTTCCTCACTCGAACACTTTGAGCGTTGCGTCGTCCTGCAGCTTGAGGTCTGGGGCTATAGCGACGGCGACGTCATCCCCCGGCGCGTCTTCGTGGTGGCGCAACGCATCGGTGGCCAGGTCATCGGGGCCTTCAACGGCGATACCCTGGTAGGTTTCGCCATGTCTTTGCCCGGCTACCGCGACCGCAAGCCATACCTCCACTCCCACATGCTCGCTGTACTTCCGCAGTACCGCAACGAGGGCATAGGCCGGCGCCTCAAGCTCGCTCAGCGTGAAGACGCCATCGCCCGGGGCTTCGATTTGATGGAGTGGACCTTCGATCCGCTGGAGGTCCGCAACGCCCACCTGAACATCGGTCGTCTCGGGGTCATCGTCCGGCGCTATCAGCCCGACTTCTATGGCCCATCTTCGTCCCCATTGCAGGGGGGCCTGCCGACGGATAGGCTATACGCGGAGTGGTGGCTGCGCTCCGACCGGGTTGCGAGTATACTGCGCGGTGAAGCCCAGCCAATCGAAGTCATCGAACGCGTTACCGTCCCGCATACCATCTACCAGTGGAAGCAGGACGCTCACCAACGAAACCTGGCACTTGCCCTGCAGAGCAACAACCGGGAGGCGCTCCAGTCCGCCTTTCATCGTGGCCTTGCCGTCATCGGCTACGAACTCGACGCTCAGGGCAACGGCAGTTTTCTTCTTGGTCCCTGGATGGAAGCCGCAGACAAGTGAAAACGCAAACGTAGAGGCCTGACAACGATTCATCGAAAAAATCAGCTGGTTCGTTCCACAAAGCTCCAACATCCAACAAGATTAGAAAGACAGGAACTGTACATGCTCAACATCGATGCCATTCACATGCGCGAGATCAACATGCCGCTGGCCCATCCATTTGAGACCAGCTTCGGCTTGACCACCGGCCGCCGCATACTTCTTATAGAACTCGAGTCTGAAGGTCTCACCGCATGGGGCGAGTGCGTCGCGGGCGAACACCCTTACTTCAGCGACGAAACAATCGACACGGCCTGGCTCATGGTCGAGAACGAACTCGGCCCCAGTCTACTCGATGCGAACGTTGAACGAGGCGGAAGTTGCCCGGATATCTTCCGTCAGGTCCGCGGCCACCGCATGGCGAAGGCCGCCCTGGAAAATGCTGTCTGGGACCTCGAAGCCCAGGTTGAAAAGGTTCCACTTGCCGAGCTCCTCGGAGGAATCCGCGCTGTCATTCCCTGCGGCGTCTCTATCGGAATTCAGCCCTCACCAGCGCAGTTGATGAAAAAGATCGCGACGGAGCTCGCAGCCGGTTACCAGCGCATCAAGCTGAAATGTAAACCCGGCTGGGACACCAAAATCTTCGAGGCAGTCCGCAACCGCTGGCCCGACATCACCCTAAGCTGCGACGCAAACTCCGCCTACCGGATGAAAGACCTCGACCACATCGCCAGCTGGGACCAGTTCAATCTGCTCATGATCGAGCAGCCTCTTTGGTACGACGACTTCTACTTCCACTCCATGCTGCAGAAGCGCCTCGAGACCGCAATCTGTCTGGACGAGTCCATTCGCAACCGCCGCGACGCCCTCGCCGCCATCGATATGGAGTCCTGCCGCATCATCAACATCAAGGTCGGCCGGGTCGGCGGCTTCAGCGAAGCGATCGCCGTCCACAACGCCGCCGAAGAGCGTGGCATTCCGGTCTGGTGCGGCGGCATGTTGGAGACTGGCATCGGTCGCTCCCACAACATCGCCTTGTCGTCGCTGCCGAACTTCTCGCTTCCCGGCGACGTCTCCGCCTCCAGCCGGTACTGGGCCCAGGACATCATTGAGCCCGCTGTCACGGTCAGCGCCAAGGGAGAAATCGTCGTGCCGACTGAGATCGGACGCGGCTTCGAGGTCCAACGCGATCGCATTGAGGCCCTGACCGTTCGCCGTCAGACGCTCCATGCAAAGGCCCGAGTCACCGCCTGAAGCCTCTAGTGGTCAGGCAGGGGCGTCGCCAGCAATAGGCGGATCGCGTCCTGATAGCTCATCGGAGCAAGCGTCTGGTAATCGCTTGCCTTTGCGTTTGAGCGGATATTGAGTGTCTTGACCATCAGGGCCCGCACCGTAAGGTCCATGGAAAAGTCGGTGAAGATCCATCGGTTGCCGCCGGCGTTCGTCTGGTTCATCTCCACCTTGCCTCCGGGGTAGATATGGGCGAGCATGCCCCACCCAAAATTCACGCTGCGGAAGACCGTCCCTTCCATCCGAACCACGTAATGGGTCTTCGCATCGATCCAGACCCTTCCCTTCAGCCCGGTCAACGCCTCGGCCTCCGTGTTCGGCGGGACGAACTTCGGATTTGGCATGTAATCCAGAACGATCTCCAGTGCTCCGCCGTTCTTCCCTGACTGCGGCTGTCCCGGCGTATAGGTGTTGATCATGGCGTCCGCCATAAGTGGCACCAGTGTGTCCGCCATCTTCTTGTCCGACTCTCCATTTTTTACATGCTTGGCGTAGCTGCCAGGCGACGCGATCATGTCGTTCAGACGCTGCCGCTCCCACTTGTCCTGTTCAGGGGTCAATGGCTTTCCGTCCTTCAGAATCAGGCGCGCCACCGTGCCATCCTTACTTTCGATCACGTCGCGGACCTGCTCCCCCTTCTCGTTGACCGTCTCCATGCGATACCGCAGGTAAGAGCCCTTGTGATGCAGCGCCACCAGTTCATTGGCGGCAGCATCGACCACCCAGGAGCGCGGCGGAACTGACAGTAGCGTGCTGGGTACGTCCTTCGCCGCATCGACACTCTGCGCCCGCGTGCCCGCCAATGCGCTCAACAGGATGAGGGGACCCACTGCAATCCGGCTCCATGGCCTTCGGCGCGCTGAAGGCGCCCGCAGTCGAAACGCACGGGATGAGACAGACCTATGCGTCCCCGCTGCCATTGGTACCAAACCACACCTCTCTCCTGCGTCGTCTACCCATTCTGCTCATTTTACGTAAGACGCTAAAGCCGTGCCAAAGGTTAAGCAGTTTGCCTCATGGCATGAGCTTGGGTATAGTTCGGGCAAGACGCATACGCAGTAGATAAGACCCAAGGGAGAACAAAAAGCCTATGAAGCCAGCAGAGGGTTCCACCGTCATCGGTAAGTCGGTCGTCATCCGGGGAGAGCTCTCCGGCAATGAAGATCTTTACATCGACGGAGATGTCGAAGGGACCGTCACTCTCCCGGAGGGCCGTTTGACCATCGGCCCTAACGCGCACGTTCGGGCCGACATCCACTCTCGCGAGGTCGTGATCTTCGGCCAGCTAACGGGAAACGTGCAGGCCACAGGCCGTGTCGAACTGCGACAGTCAGCCAATGTCAAAGGAGACATCCTCGCCGGCAGACTTTCGATCGAAGAGAGCGCAGTCCTGACCGGACGTGTTGAGCTCAAGCCCGCCACAGACGCGCCAAAGGCCTCGACCCCTGCTGTCACTGTCCCCGTCCCGGCTGAGGCAACCACGCCTCTTTTTTCTCAACCAAAGGCTTAGACCAGGAAGGGAAGCGGACGCATGCGCGGCCTTTTCGGCAATACCGACAATGCGAGCAGTCCACGAGGGGCCGTCGCCGGCCGTGTGCCTCGTCACTCAAGTGGATGGAACGAACTGATGAAATACCTGCGAGCGCAGGAATCACTGCGTATCCTGGACATCGGACCTACGTCCTCCTCCAATATCAACTACATCACCGGCCTCGGTCACAGCATCTACATGGCGAACGTAGTGGAAGAAGCGTCGAAGCCGGAGTGGCTCGTCCCTGGCGAAGCCGGCGCGGAACCCACGTTTGATGTAGAGCGTTTCCTCGAAAGCAACCTCAACTTCTCCGGACGCAAGTTCGACGTCGTTATTCTGTGGGACACGGCAGACTATCTTCCAGAGGCCCTCGTCGTCCCTGTATTGTCCCGGATCCACCAGGTCTTGCAGCCAGGTGGTCTGATGCTCGCCTTCTTCCATCAGACGTCCAGTCCGGACACGGTCTTCTGCCGATACCATCTCACCGACACGGATGTTGTAGAGATGCAGCGTGCAGGAAATTACCCGTTACTGAACGTCTATAACAATCGCAAGATTGAAAACATGCTAAGTGAGTTCAGTAACTACAGGTTCTTCCTGGCAAAGGACAGTCTCCGGGAGGTCATCATCACCCGGTAGTGGGTGTTAGACAACGGTCTTCAAAAAAAATAGTCAACAATAGGAAATGCGCAGGCGCCTCGACATGAGGCACCTCCGTTTTTCAGATACAACTCAGAGATATTAGCCTTTAGCGTTCTGTTTGCGACGCTCGGCCCAGCGCTTCTTCATGGCGTCTGCAATACGCTTCCGGCCCTCGGGGCTCAGCTTACGTTTGCGAGGATTCGTTGCTGATGTTGCTGCGGCAGCGTTCTTGCTGCCTTTGGGACGGCCTCGGCCAGCGCCTGATGCAGCCGTCGTTCCCGCCAGAAGTGCGCGGGCCTGTTGCAACTTCGATATCTGGGAATCAATCTCAGCAATAATACGACTTACATCCACGTGTTACCTCCAATTTTGGCATAGATCCAATTTCTTGATGTCTGCCATCGATTTAATTGTTCAAATTACTTCACGACGATACAGAATGGTACTAACATCTGCAAATAAGGAGTAAGTCGACTCTACTCTACCTTAGTCGAAGTAGTCTCGTTCTCTTCGGTTTTGGTCTCCGGGCGCGGCGCTTGAATTGCATATCCTGGTCCGATGTCATCCAGCTCTTCGTAACGCAATCCTCCCAGGCCATGACGATGGTGACTCTCCTCAATACACCTCTGCAAATCTCTCACGGTCCCTTGTTTATCACGCGCGAATTCAGTCGCCATGCGAGTCAACGCATAGGTCAAAATATCGCTATGGTGTAGGTCCTGCATGTCTGGCGACCGTCGCAGATTGAGCCAGAGGCGATGGACGAGTTGCACCTCATGTGGCTCAATGGTCGGAGCATGCGGCCCAATATGAAAATTGAGCGACGAACCGTCCGGTTTGACGATATAGAAGGTAAATTGTCGTTTCGGTTCGGGGAGTGCCTCCCAGGCCTGGCCAACGTGGTATGCCTGCTCCTCCGCCGTGAGCTTAGTCGATAGACCGGATACAACGGCCGCCGCGTCGAGCGAGTTAGCCGTCTGCACCAGGGCAGAAAAAATATCTCCGGCCGGGACTACCAGCAAAGAAATATGCTTTCCGAAGCTCTCAGCAACCGATACTGCTTTGGTAAAGAGCATCTGCTCATGCTCGCTGAACAGCTGCTCCGAGGCGTCAACATACTCCGGCCCTCCGGCCCCCATCATCCGCGCGGCCAGCACCACCAGGTCCTGGTCGTCCGTATTTGTATGCGTCAGGGCCCACTTCAGCGCGAATGGCGCAGCAGAATCGCGCATCGTCACCACGACCGCGCCCGGACGAATCTCCAGCGCTTCACGCCCGACGGTGTCCTGATGCTCCAGTTGAAAGTGCTCCTTCATCTGTCTCGTCGTAAGATCGTGGCGTCGCTTGTTGTCACGTTCGGAGAGCGAAAAAATCAGAAAAAATGCTGCCGCAAAAACAATTCCACTTACCGTAGCGACTGACTTGGTAAATAGGTTCACAATTGCAGTAGTTAAGAGGACCAAGAAGACTGAAAGCAGTCCAAGAGGGACCTCGGTCTTGCCGATACGCAGATTGAGCGGCACCTTCCAGCCCCGCTCTCCCTTGTACTTCCAGCGCAGGACCAACATCGCCAGAGCATTGAAGGTAAAGCTCCAGATCACACCAAACGCATAAGCCTCACCCAGCATGATCACGTTGCCGCGGGCCACCACGATCGTGAACATCTGCAGTCCCGCGACCAGGTTCACAATACGGTAGCTGGTCCCATACTTACGCTGCGGCTTGCGAAACCAATCCGATAGGACGCCATCTTCGGCCACACGCATCAGCACGCCCGTCGACCCCACGATCGCAGTATTCACTGCGCCACCGAGAATCAGGAACCCGACGATCACCACAAAGACGCGAAAGCCGATCCGCACCGCCAGCGGCCCAACCATGTACATCGCCATGCCCGCGATCAGATTGTCGCGATAGAGCGGGACCCTCACCGAATCGGGGATCAGCATCACCGCCAGAAGCGTTCCAATGCCGGTAAAGATGAAGCTATAGATTGCAATCACGATTGCAGCGCGCTTCAGGTTCTTCAGCTTCGGATGTTCGATCTCGCGATTGACCTGCGCCAGCGACTCTTCGCCGCTCATCGCCAGAACAGAGTGCCCAAAGGCCATCAGCACGCCAAACAGTCCCAGCGAGTGCATGAAATTGGTGCCCTTTAGGAACCCAAAGGCGTCCTGGCTGAAGTGAAGATTGGTCGGCGTAGGCCATGGTGGAAGATGCGCCCCCGAATGGAACACCGAAAAGAATCCCCACGAGAGCAGGACCACAACCATGACCGTTGTGATCTTCATCACCTTCAGGGCCTTGTCGCTGGACTCCTCGATGCCCTTCGTGTTCTGCCACCAGAAATACAAGGTGATGAGGCCGGCAATCACTGCCGAGGTGCCATCCACCGGCAACTGTCGCGCCTCGCCACTCGGATGCATCACGAGCATGGTCATCCAATGATGGGTCGCGCAGAGCCGGAACAGCTCGTTGAACAGGCCGACGATGTACTGCCCGGCCGACACACCCGAGATCGGCCCCGTCAGAATGTAGTCGAACATCAGCGCCGAGACGCTCACCTTCGCGAACGTCCCGCCAAGCGCCTCTTTCACGATTCGGTAGACGCCCCCGCGCGTGAACATGCTGCAGCTCTCGACATAGACCGACCGCACTGCAAAGCTGAACAGCATCACGCCCAGAATGAACCACGGCGCCGCCTTACCCACCGCCTCTTCCGCAATTCCGCCCGCATAGAAGGCGGAAGATCCAAGATCGTTCAGCACGATCGCCGCCGCTCGCCAGAACGAAATAAAGGTAAGCATGACCGACGACGCCACGACCAGACGGACGCGGTTCGATTGCGGCTTGGTGATAGTTTGTTTGGAAGCCATTATGGTTTGTTGTTCAAGGGTGTGTTCCACCGGCCACATCGAATTGCTTCGGCAGCAAACGGTACATCTTCCACCCTGTGTGGAAGGCTGCTACGACCCACCGGTGAGAGGGAATTACCCTCTCGACCTTGCCGTTGACAGCTAATCTTCGTCTCCCAGTAACTCCTTCAGATCTTCTGCAAAACTAACCACGATCACAACGGCAGACCCTGCCATTCCGATAAAGAACAGTGGCACAACGATTCTGGCTACAAAATGGATCAAAATTTCCATACCGATTGATTGTATCGCCCAACTAGCTGCGAGTAACTATCAATTGAGGACGCAATGTTAGACTTCAAACGCGATGCGACAAATCCCCCTGCGATTCTGGGCCTTGGCCGTACTATCCGGCGTCGTCCAAATTTTGCCCTTTCCAATCGCGGGACCTACGCCTCTTTGGCGAACGGCCTTTTGCTGGATCGCATTGCTGCCTCTCCTTTGGCCGCTCCTTGCTAACAATAAGACAGGAAATCCACTTACCCTCCGTCAGGGAGCGGCACTAGGTTATGTCTGCGGCTTCATCTGGTATTTGGGCAACTGTTACTGGATCTACCAGACGATGTACCTCTACGGCGGCCTCGCCAAGCCCATCGCCGCCGGGATCCTAGTCCTCTTCTGCCTCTACCTCGGCCTCTACCATGCACTGTTCGGAACGCTAATTGCGGCCTTCCGAAAACGTTTCGGCCGTCAAGTCGCCCTTCTGCTGGTTCCATTCGCCTGGGTCGCCGTAGAACTCGCCCGCGCCCGCATCACGGGCCTCCCCTGGGACCTGCTCGGAACCGCTCAGGTCGATAACCCGCTGCTGGCACGTCTCGCGCCAGTCACAGGGGTCTACGGTCTCTCCTTTGTCATCGCCGCGGTCAACGCGCTCTGGCTGGTCCGCATTCGCATACGCGAGCGACGCTACACTCGCCCTGCCCTAACCATCGCCGGTGTCGTCATTATTGTCGTTTACGTCGTGGGCCTGCGCCTGATCGCAAATCCCAAGAGTTCTCCTACCACGGCGACAGCGACTCTCGTGCAGGAGAACCTCGAGGTGGGCGCCGCCAACACCGGCCCTCAACCATCAACACAGCAGTTCCTCGAGTCCTTTTCCTATCTCAGCCGCTATCCGTCCCCTCGCTTTCTGTTGGGAGTCCCGGAGCTTGCAGACACACCCTCTGTCTATCTCATCCGGCAGCACACACCCGACGAAGCGACCGATTCCACCCAGTCAATTCCCACTTCAACCGACCTCATCGTCTGGCCGGAATCTCCTGCGCCATTCGAAGACATCGACCCCCAGTTTCGTTCCTCCATGTCTGACCTCGCTCGTCTCGCTCACGCCCCAATCATCGTCGGCAACACCGGCTTCGAGCCCGACCCATCCTCAAAATCCGGTTACACCCCATACAACCGCGCCTCATTCGTCACCCCGGATGGCGCCTTTGCAGGCCACTACGACAAGATGCATCTCGTCCCGTTCGGCGAATACGTCCCATACAAAGAGTTCTTCTTCTTCGCTAAGAACCTCCTGAACGAAGTAGGTATGTTCGAACCGGGCAAACAGCGCACCGTCTTCACCACTGGCGGCCACACCTACGGCATCTTCATCTGCTACGAATCCATCTTCGGCGACGAAATTCGTCACCTCACCCAGCAGGGCGCCGACGTCCTGATCAACATCTCCAACGACGGCTGGTACGGTAACACCAGCGCCGCGTGGCAGCACCTCAACATGGTCCGTATGCGCGCCATCGAAAACCATCGCTGGGTCCTTCGTGCTACCAACACCGGAGTGACCGCAGCGATCAACCCCTACGGTCGAGTCACCGCCGCCGCACCACGCCACCAGCGGACCAGCATCCGTGTGCACTTCGCTTACGAACACGACCTTACCTTCTACGCGGCCCACGGCGATCTCTTCGCCTACGCCTGCGCCCTCATTGCCACACTTGGCCTCGCATTCAGCCTCGGACGCAAAGTTGCCGTAAACTAGAGTTCATATGCTAAGCGACCTCGAATACTCCTACTCCCCGGTCCGCGACAAAGTGCGCGATCTGCGGGAGTATCTTTGACTCGGCCCGACTCCGCCGCGAACTAGCCACCATCGAAGAAAAAATATCCGACCCCACCATCTGGGCCGACGCCTCGCGTTCGCAGCCGCTTATGCGCGAGCGCAAACGCCTCGAGACCCTCCTCGCCGACGACTCCGAACTCGCCCGCCGCTCCGACGACATCGAAGCCTACTTCGAACTCGCCAAGGAGGGTGAAGACACCGAGCCCGACCTAGCCCGCGAGATCCCCGCTCTGGTCGAATTCGCCGACAAGCTCGAATCCAAAACCATGCTCTCCGAGGAGACCGACCCGCTTAACGCCATCGTCGTCGTCCACCCCGGCGCCGGCGGCACTGAATCACAAGACTGGGCCGAGATGCTCATGCGCATGTACATCCGCTGGGGCGAGCGCCAGAACTTCAAGGTCGAGCTAAACGAAATCCAGGACGGCGACGAGGCCGGCATCAAATCCGCCACCTTCACCATCTCCGGCGACTTCGCCTTCGGGCTTCTCAGTGGAGAGACCGGCGTCCATCGACTCGTCCGCATCTCGCCCTTCGACTCTGCCAAGCGCCGCCACACCAGCTTCGCCAGCGTCTTCGTCTCGCCCGAGATCGACGACACCATCGTCATCGACATCAAGCCCGACGACCTCCGCATCGACACCTACCGCTCCGGTGGCAAGGGCGGCCAGCACGTCAATACCACCGACTCTGCCGTCCGCATCACGCACATCCCCACAGGCCTCGTCGCCGGCTGCCAGAACGAGCGCTCCCAGCACAAGAACAAAGAGAAGGCGATGAAGCTCCTCCGCTCCCGCCTCTACGAGTACGAGCTCGATAAGAAGAAGGCCATCAGCCGCAAGCTCGAAGACTCCAAGCTCGACATCAAGTTCGGCTCCCAGATCCGCAGCTACGTCCTGCAGCCCTACCGGATGGCCAAAGACCTCCGCACCCGTGTCGAAGTAGGCGACGTGGACAAGGTCCTCGACGGCGACCTCGAACCCTTCATCCGCGGCTACCTGCGCATGCGTCGCGAGGGTAACTTCCCTGCAGAAGTGGTCGAGGACGATGACGTCGCGTGACATCTGTCATCCCACCGGGTGACAAGCGGCACTGTCGAACGAGCCGGGAAGAAGAGACACTCCTGACAGTCAACGTTCGGCATTGCCTAAAAAGTTGACCTGGAGGGGATCTTGGCCACATCGCTCGCAACCACGAAGCTCGACTACGGCATCGACGCCCCCGCCGTCATGCGCAACCTCTTCGTCATCGGCGCCGCCTGTGCTCTATTCGCAATCTTCGGCCCAGCCAGCATCCACATCGAACCCGTCAACCTCAAGCTCACTCCAATGTTCGCCTGGACAGGCGGCTTTCTCATCGCCGAAGGCCTCCTCTTTCTCCTCTACGTCAAGGTGGGGAAGTTCCGCCACCGCGATTTCATGCTCGGCCTGCACTCTTGGCACGGCGACGAACAGGTGCTCGACGTTGGCTGCGGCCGCGGCCTTCTGCTTGCGGGAGCGGCAAAGCGAATCGCCGCTCTCTCAGGTAGCGGCCACGTCACCGGCATCGATGTCTGGTCCAACGTGGACATGGGCGGAAACTCCCCGGCCGCAACGCAACATAACCTCGACCTCGAAGGCATCGCTCCCCTCTGCACCCTCGTGAGCCAGCCCGCGCAGGAGATGTCGTTTCCCGACGCGACCTTCAACGTCATCGTCTCAAACCTCTGCATCCACAACATCTACGACGCGCCGACCCGACACGAAGCGCTTCGTCAGATCGTCCGTGTCCTCAAACCCGGCGGCACCGCCCTCATCTCAGACTACAAACGCACAGGCGAGTATGCCAACGAGTTTCGCAAGGCCGGTCTCGCCGTTGAAAAGAAGCGTGGCAGCCTCATCACCACGTTTCCCCCGCTCACCGTAGTTATCGCTCGCAAACCTATGTAACTCTGGGACCTCCGCTGCATCCAACAAAAGGAACAAAGGAGGACGAGCGAAGCGATGAGCGCGACCAAGGCAGCGGATAAATCCAAACACACGACCGAAGAACATGCACCCCTGCGCGAACAACTAATCGCTCTTCTTCGCGGCGGCCAGGCCCACGTCACCTTCGATGACGCCCTGAAAGACCTTCCCGCCGAACTTCGCGGCACCGTCCCACCCAAACTCCCATACTCGGCCTGGCAGCTTCTCGAACACCTCCGCATCACCCAGCGCGACATCCTGAACTTCTCAGCGCCACCCACCGGCGGCTACCAACCATTGGAGTGGCCCGAGGACTACTGGCCAAGGTCCCCGTTGCCACCCGGTCCTCGCGCATGGGACCAATCCATCGCTGCCATTCGTACCGACCTCGAGCACTTCGAGGCACTCATCCAAAACCCAGGAGCCGACCTCTTCAAACCCTTCCGCTGGGGCGACGGCCAGAACCTCCTTCGCGAAGCTCTCCTTATCGCCGACCACACCGCCTACCATCTCGGCGAACTCGTAGTCCTTCGGCGTCTGCTCGGCGCATGGCCCAAATAGACCTGCTATCAGGAAATCAAACAAAAAATGAACGGACCCGAACTCATTCACAACATGCTAGGCGCCACCACGAACGACACCCCGCGCACCATCGCGGTCATCGGTCTCTCTGAGGTCCCATCCAAACCCAGCCACTACGTCTCCGAATACATGCAGGAGCACGGCTACAAAATCTTCCCCGTCAACCCCTCCATTCCCGAGGTCCTCGGCGAAAAGTCCTACGCGTCTCTCTCCGATCTCCCCGTCAAACCCGACATCGTCAACGTCTTCCGCCTTCCCAGGTTCATCCCCGCCATCGTCGACGAGATGCTCCAACTCGGCCTGCCCAATCTCTGGGTGCAGCAGGGAATCATCAACCTCGAAGCCGCCGACCGTGCCGAAGCCGGTGGCATCCACGTCGTCATGGATCGCTGCATCATGGTCGAGCACCGCCGCCTGATAACTCGCTGACATGTCCTGCATGCCCAAGCTCTACAATGGACCTGATGAACATCCGCCGCCTCAGCAAATCGCTGCTTCTCGCCTGCGCCCTCTTCATTCATTCTTCCGCGAACGCGCAGCTTCAGGTCGTCGGCGACGGAGGCCCCGGCCCCGTGAAGGCCCAGCACCTCACCGCCGAGCTTGTCTCGCTCGCGCCCGCCATCGCCCCCGGTGGCACCCTGCAGGTAGGCCTCGTCCTCACACTCGAGGAGCACTGGCACGTCTACTGGATCAATGCCGGCGACTCAGGCGAGCCGCCCAAAATCATCTGGACCCTCCCCGACGGCATAACCGCCGGCCCGATGCAGTTCCCGATCCCCAGCCGTCTCCCCCTCGGCCCGCTCATGGACTTCGGCTATGAAGACGAGGTCGCCTTTCCTGTCCAGCTCACCGCGACAAGCTCAGCCAAGCCCGGTCCCATTCACCTCGACGCAAAGGTAAGCTGGCTCGTCTGCCGCGAGGTCTGCATCCCCGGCAAGGCCCACCTCGGCCTCGACCTCACCGTCTCCCCCGACGCTACCGCTCCCGCCCAAACCGTCGGCGCCCTCGGCGAAGCTCTCACCCTCATCCCCAAGCCTCTACCGGCAGACGCAAAGTTTACTGTCACCGGGGGCAAGACCGATTTCGTCCTCGCCCTCACCACGGGCAACCGCGAGACCAACGCCGAGTTCTATCCGTTTGACGAAGACCAGATCGCCAACGCCGCTCCCCAGCAGATCGAGCCTCTCTCCGACGGTGTTCGCCTCCGCGTCCGCCGCTCCGAGGACCTGAAGACCCTCCCCGCCACTCTTCATGGCGTCTTCAAGCTCTCCGACACAATCGCCTATGACGTCACCGCTCCTGTCGTTCCCGGCGAGATCGCGCCCGCACCCGGCGCAGGCGCTCCCGGGGCCGCCACCAGCAGCGTCACCACGCTCACTGCCATCGGCCTTGCCTTTCTCGGCGGCATCATCCTCAACCTGATGCCCTGCGTCTTCCCGGTCCTCTTCCTCAAGGGCCTCGCCCTTCTGCAGTCCTCTGGCCAGGAGCGCAAGCACCTCCGCAGCCACGGACTCGTCTACACCCTCGGCATCCTGGTCTCCTTCTGGGCCATCGTCGGTGTCCTGCTCGCCCTCCGCGCCGGCGGCAGCCAGGCAGGATGGGGCTTCCAGCTTCAATCCCCCGTCTTCCTTACCCTCCTCGCCGCAGGCATCTTCTTCTTTGCCCTCTCGCTCGCCGGTCTCTTCGATATCGGCCTCTCTCTCACCAGCGTAGGCGGCGACCTCGCTCAAAAACAGGGCTTTACCGGCAGCTTCTTCACTGGAGTCCTCGCCACCGTCGTCGCCACCCCTTGCACAGCGCCGCTTATGGGAGCGGCCATTGGCTTCGCCCTCGCGCAACCCGCCACCATCACCTTCGCCGTCTTCACCGCGCTAGGACTCGGCCTCGCCGCCCCGTACCTCCTGCTCAGCTTCCAGCCCGCCTGGACCCGCATCCTCCCTCGTCCCGGCGCATGGATGGAGACCTTCAAGCAGCTCACGGCGGTCATCTTCTTCGCGACCGTCATCTGGCTCGTCTACGTATACGGCTCGCTCTTCGCAGGAGGCGCCAGCGGCGGACAAGGCATCTACCGCGTCGCTCTCCTTCTAGGCTGCTTCCTGATGCTCGCCGTCGCCGGCTGGGTTCTCGGCAAATGGCCCGCGCGCTGGACCAGCACCATCGCCGCGATTCTCGTCGCGGCCATCGGCCTCGCCATCCCGCTCTATCAGCCCAAAGACACCACCCTCGTCTGGGCGCCCTACTCTCAGCAAGCGCTCGACCAGGCCCGCGCCGCCGGCCACCCCGTCTTTATCGACTTCACCGCCGCATGGTGCCTCAGCTGCCAGGTCAACGAGCGCCTCGTCCTCAAGTCCTCCGACGTCCAGCACCAGTTCAGCAAAAACGACGTGACCCTCCTCCGCGCCGACTGGACCCAGTACGACCCCGAGATTACAAAACAGCTCGCCTCAGTCAAGCGCAGCGGTGTCCCCACCTACGTTATCTACCCTGCGGCCGTGAACTCCTCCCCCGACGTCCTGCCCGAGCTTCTTACCAAAGACATCGTCCTCACCGCTCTTGATAAGGACACAAAGAAATGAGCCAGCAAACAGACGACCAACAGATCCGGGCCCTCGTCGACACCTGGTGCGAGGCCTCCGCCGCGGGCGACCTCACCACCCAGCTCAACCTCATCACCCCCGACGTAATCTTCCTCACTCCAGGCCGAGCGCCCATGCGCCGTGACGAATTTGCCGCCCAATTCCGCGCCGCCATCGAGGTCGTCACCATCGAATGCCGCTCAAACATTCAAGAGATCACTGTCAGCGGCGATCTAGCCGTCTGCTGGAACCTCCTCGAGGTCTTCTTCACGCCCATCGAAGGCGGCGAGACCCGCAAGCACGCCGGCAACGTCCTTACCGCGTTCCGCCGCGGCAGCGACGGCCAGTGGCGCATCTGGCGCGACGCCAATCTCCTCCTCCTCCCCGCCTAGCGACCCATCTCTGAAGGGATTAAATAAATCTGTAACCCGTCTCTGAAGTGACAGAATAAATCTGTCATCCCGACCGAACCGCAGCGGAGTGGAGGGACCTGCTGTTTGTTTGGGCAGCACTCAAGCTAGGCGTTGGATTTCATCCTCAAAGACAGCACACTAGCCTCAAAACCTCCGCATGCTAACTTTTCATCATGCCTTCCTTGCGGAAATCTGCCCTTGTCCTCGCCGTTGTCGTGTCGCCATTCACACTCATCGCCCAGACACCACCGCAGGCTGCGCACAATTACGTGGCAACACGTCAGCCAGAACTCACCGAACAGTTCCAGCTCTTCCTCTCCATCCCCAACGTTGCAGTTGACCCCGCCAACCTCCGCAAAAACGCGGACTTCCTCGTCGCCCAACTCCAACAACGCGGTGCCGAGGCAAAGCTCCTCACCGACCCCGCACTTCCCATCGACGTCCCTCCTGTCGTCTACGGCGAGATCAAGACCCCCGGCGCCAGGCGCACCATCGTCTTCTACGCCCACTACGACGGCCAGCCCGTCACACCCTCCGAGTGGGACACCGGCCAACCCTTCACCCCCATCGTCAAGCAAGTCGACGGCGAACCCCGCATCTACGCCCGCGGCGCCGGAGACGACAAAGCCGCAATCTTCGCCCAACTCACCGCACTCAGCGCCCTCCAAGCCGCGCACATTCCGCTCAAAGCCAACATCCGCTTCGTGTGGGAGGGAGAAGAAGAAGCCGGCTCCGCTCATCTCGAACAAGTCCTCATGGCCAACCGCGACCTCATCCACGGCGATGTCTGGCTAGTGTGCGACGGCCCCGTCGACCAAACCCGGCGTCAGACCCTCATCTTCGGCGCCCGCGGAGACGCACACCTGCAAATCACCGTCTACGGCCCCAATCGCTCCCTCCATAGCGGCCACTACGGCAACTGGGCACCGAACCCTGCCATGATGCTCGTCCAATTGCTTGCCGGAATGAAGGACGCCAACGGCCACGTTCTCGTCCCTCACTTCTACGACGGCATCGTTCCCCTCGGCCCCATCGAAAAACAAGCCCTTGCCAACGCCCCCGTCAACGACGAACTCCTGCGACAAGAACTC
>DATHQG010000162.1:0-3837 GCA_035483075.1 Edaphobacter sp.
TTACCGAGAACGCCGTTTTTCCAGCGTTGCAAAAGCAGCAAGCGTGATCAGAGTGTTTCTGCATGACTGACTCGGGCCTGTAGGTGTTGAAAAGGTCACCTGCTTGCCGACCTCGAGACGCGGGGGTGGTCGATCGCGGAAGCGGGATTGCCGCTGTCTGGCGTCGCAGGTGGCGCGTACCACTTGGAGGGCGGCACGACTGCAGCGTTATGCGCGCTCATGTCCATGTACGGCAGCATGATCTGTACGCCGAACTCGTTGAAGGCGTCCTGGATGTTGGCATGCAATTCGGACAGGGTTTCGACGCGGAGCTTCTCAACCTGCAGACGCGCGATCAGAACATACTCGACATGAAAATCCGACAGAGCGCGCTGTAGAACATAAGGCGGCGGGTGCTTGCGTATGTTGCCGGTACGCTCAGCAGCCAGCAGCAAAAGCGCGTGCACCTGCCGCCAGGGCACATCGTAAGCAATGGTGACCTTGCAACTGACGGCCATGCCATCGCCTTGACCCAGACGGGTGAAATTTCTGGTTGAGTGGCTGACCAGGACTGAGTTGGGAATGGTTACCTCCTGGTGTTCGATGGTGCGGACCTTCGTGGCCAGCAGCCCCACCTCCAGCACTTCGCCTTCGATTCCCTCGACGACCACCCACTCGCCCACCTTCAACGCCCGGGAATAAACCACGAACAGTCCACTCATGACCTGGTTGATGATGCCGGTGGAGCCCAGCGAGACCACCAATCCGAAAAATACGCTGATGCCGCGGAAGGCATCGGTGCTCGATCCCGGGATATAGGGAAAGGCTACAACGACAGCAAAGGTCCACAGGACGAAGGTAAAGATACGCTCCGTTGCCCGGGCGACGTCAGGATCGAGAGGCGAGATACGGACTCTGCCCTTCACTACCTGCTGGAAAAAGGCCCGCCCCAAACGGACGACCCAGCGGGCGATGGTGAAGATGACAGCGCAAGCGAAAATACCGGGCAGGGCGTTAACCGCCGAGATAGCTAGACCCTGAAAGAATTCGATTACGCTTTCGCCCATCTGCCGTCCCCAGGGCTCGGTGTAGGGGAAGCGGTGCAAGGCATAGGAAAGCAAGATGTAGACCGCGGCCAGCGTGGTGAGCCACGCCACACCGCGCAGTGCCGCATAGACGAATCCGGCCACGTACGGTAAGAGATCAACGCCGAATAGTCGAAGATTCGACGGAAAAATGTGCTGCTTGCTGCGTAAGAACAGTTTAACGAAGCGATGCCCCTTCCAAACCAGCCATACAAAGCCGACGAGCAGTGCGAAACCGACAGTACTCAAAAGGATTCCTCTCCGTATAAAGGGCCATTTCCGCCCATCCTCGCGAGCGTGCAGGGCTTCGCCCAGTGAAGCCAAGGCCTTCTGGGAAACAGAATCGAGTGTGTCACCTCCTTCCTTGTCGATGTCTGCCGGAGAAATAAAGAAAAGGATTTTACCGCGGTAAAGGAAGCCGATGCCCTCTTGGTTCTCCAGGGTGACAGGGTGCAGTTTGATCTCGTTCGGATCGACATTCAGCGGCAACTCCTCGATCCGGTCGTGGGCGCGGCCAGCCCGCTCGGCTGGATCGCCGCCCGCCACTTTGGTGCGCAGAATTACAATGTCGCGGTTCCAGAATTCGAGGGTAGCTTCATGGCTGGAAGTGCTGTTAGCCTCCTGGCTGGTCGCGGTGTGTGGCAGGGCAACGGAAAAGCCGCGCGCGGCTGCCGAGGAGATCAGCAGGAGGCAGACGAGAGTGAAACGAAAACGCAGCATCGTTGGCCGCGATCCATGGCGGGCTAGCACGGCAGGCTCCGAAGACGCAATCTAACCAGATTCTGTCGCCTCCAGTTTGCGCTGTAATGAAAGCGCTGCGCAAGGCGAATTGCGGTTTCGAGGTTCGTTAGTGTCCAGCCTGGGGCGCTGGCAGGCGACTCGGCTCCGGCGTCGACACCTCTGGACCACCGGCATTCTCCTACCCGAATTTGGGTCGATCCCCCAGGTAGGTACGAGACTGTCAACGGCGCGATCTACATTCCCACGCCGGGTATGCCTGGGTTCGTCGCTGGGGTCGGGAAAAGAAGGCAAGCGCCAAGCCGATGCAGATTCGGATGCCTCGGGCTTGGACGTAAAATATGCACTTCCTGTCGGACGGCAGCTACTTCGACATGCTTTCCCGCATCATCGACACGGCACCGATCGAGGCGGCTGATGAGGATTGGGCGGCATCGTGAAGGGTCAGCCGTACCAGCCGGACGAGCACGACAAGGCGATTCTCGGAAAATTCCCATCAACGTCATGGCCGTCACCAGTACGTCGTCTACGATTCGGCGTCACGATAAGCCTTACGACCCGAGTTCTTATATCAGCGGGACGCAAGGCGACAACAAAACCAACGGCGAAAACAACCGAACCCGTGGCCCGCACACCATCGTGGGACTCACCCTCTCCAGCTCGACCAAAGACTCCTTCTCCGCCACGCTTACGCAGACGAGGAAGAATGTGTTGAGTTGTCGGCTCAACCCAGCTTTTGGTGTCGGTGGCCGCCAACCGATGACTCAAGATGAAAGCCGGGCGCATCTTCTATCCACCGTTTTAGGCCGTCACCAAACGGCCTGGTGTCACGGATTCGCTCGATTTGTCGATGGAGGGGATACGAGCCCACCCAGAACAAAATATATTGCATATAGCTGTTATTCAACCATCCGCGATGGTGGCCGCGGAAAACAGGATGGGGTCCTTGATGAGTGAGTTGATGACATACCAACAGGTCCAACTGAAGCCCACAACGCCGACACGACTCTGTTCATCGTGGTTGCTACAGGCAGCGCTAACTTGCCGGCGGAACTGGTTGCCTTTACGCTTTGAAAGACGTAGGTGATGTCGCCGCAAGATGAATGGGGAGTGGCAATATAGACTTGCGGCAAAGAGGAAACGATGAACAGGCGAAGCTTTCTGACCTCGGTGTCTGCGTTGCAGGCTATGGCGTTCTTACCGGAAGTGCAGGGTCAGTCCGAGCAGCAAATTACTCATGTGGACACGAAAACCGGGGGTCCTTTGCTGCAGAGCAGCGTGGTGAAGGCTGACGGCATTCGGCCGGAGGGCGCGGCGCCCGGAGCGAAAGCCTACGTCCAATTCAACGGTCCGACGGAGCAGCTTGCTGCACTTGCTTCGGGGTTCGTAACGCTGGAGCCCGGAGCGCAGCCACATCCACCCCATCGCCATCCTGAGGAAGAGATCATGATCGTGGGTGGAGGAACCGGGGAGTTTTTTCTCGACGGCGTCACAACACAAGTAAAAACGCGTGACACGATATTTGTCGAAGCCAACGTTCTTCATGGCGTTCGAAATACCGGCCAGACACCCATGACCTTCTACTTCATCAAACTGATGGGAAGACGCGCTTCATAGTTAAGTTCCTAAATCCGCTCCAGAAGCTCTTCGCTACTCTTCTGTTCCACCCGAAGTCATCTTCCCCAGAGTTTGCGACCCCAAGCTGAGTGAGCCGTGCTTCAGGGAACTTATTTGCAGCATGAAGTGAGGCGGCTTTCTTGCGTCACTCGACCTCCTTCTGAATGATTCTGTTCCGATGCATTCGATCAGTTGATCGCAACCCACACATTATAAAAGGGCCGCTCCAGCCAGTACTCACGCAGAGTCTTCAACAGCTTCGGACTCAGTAGAACCTCGCGGTCGCGGCCCCCCTTGCCCCTGTGGACATGAAATGACGATGCGTTCGCTATCGACATCGGAGACCTAATACAGTGGCCGGCCACCGTGACGCGACACCTCCCGGCTCACCGTCGACACAGCCCGTTGCAACCCGTTG
>DATHQG010000163.1:0-8127 GCA_035483075.1 Edaphobacter sp.
GGACGTGACGCGGACGCTGGTGATCTCGATCATGCTGGTGATCCTGGTGGTGTTCCTGTTTCTGCGCGAGGTGAGGTCGACGCTGATTCCAACAGTTGCCGTGCCGTTGAGTTTGCTAGGGACGTTTGCGGTGATGTATCTGCTTGGCTACACGCTCGATAATTTGTCGCTGATGGCGCTAACGATCTCGACGGGGTTCGTGGTGGACGATGCGATTGTGGTGATCGAAAACATCAGCCGACATCTTGAGGAAGGGATGACGCCCTTTGCGGCGGCGATGCTGGGGTCGAAGGAGATTGGGTTTACGGTACTGTCGATGAGCACGTCACTGATTGCAGTGTTCATTCCGATCCTGTTGATGGGCGGGATCGTTGGCAGACTGTTTCGTGAGTTTGCGGTGACGCTGTCGGTGGCGATCATGGTGTCGCTGGTGGTTTCGCTGACGACGACGCCGATGTTGAGCGCGAAGTTTCTGGAGCCGCACAATGCGCGGCGGCACGGGTGGTTTTATCACCTGGGAGACCGCGCGCTGAAGCGGATGGCGGCAGAATATGAGCGCGGCCTGCGGTGGGTGCTGCAACATCAAAAGCTGGTGCTGACGGTTACGGTGCTGACCTTTGTCTTGAATGTTTATCTGTACATTCTTGTACCGAAGGGGTTCTTTCCAGAGCAGGACGCCGGGCGCATCGGTGGGCAGGTGCAGGGGCAGCAGGACGTTTCGTTTCCAGAGATGAAGAAGAAGGTGCTGGAGCTGGCGACGATCGTCGGGAAGGACCCGGGGGTGCAGGACGTGACAGCATTTGCAGGCGGGCGCGGTAACTCCAACGCGGGCTTTATGTTCATGTCGTTGAAGCCGGATTCGGAACGGCTGAAAAAAGGCGATACGGCGCAGGTGATTGTGGACAGGCTGAGGCCGCAGGTAAGCAATATCCCGGGTGCGATCCTTTATTTGCAGGCGTTTCAAGACCTGCGGGTCGGCGGGCGAAATACGGCGACGGAGTACCAATACACGCTGACGGCAGACAGCTTGAAGGACCTGAACGAGTGGGGGCCGAAGCTGAAGGACGCCATGGACAAGCTGCCGCAGATCAAGGACGTTGCGACGGACCAGCAGCAACAGGGGTTGCGGGGGCAGTTGGTGATCGACCGGGCCACGGCGAGCCGATTGGGAGTTTCGCCCCTGACGATCGATGCTACTTTGTCGGACGCGTTTGCGCAGACGCAGGTCTCGACGACCTATATGCCGTTGAACCAATACCACGTGGTAATGGAGGTCGCGGACGAGTTTCAGCAGGACCCGGATGCGCTCAAGAACATTTATGTGAAGAGTACGACCGGGGCGATGATTCCGCTGTCGGCGGTGACGCATTTTGAGTCGCAGAGGATTCCGCTGGCGGTGAACCATCAGTCGCAGTCACCGGCAACGACTCTGTCGTTCAACCTGGCACCGGGGGCGTCGCTGAGCCAGGCGACGCAGGCGATCCAGCAGGCGCGGGTGGATATCGGGATGCCGACGGCGATCCATGGCGGGTTTGCGGGGACGGCGCAGGCGTTCAAGGATTCGCTATCGAGCGAGCCGTGGCTGATTCTGTTGGCGCTGATCGCGGTTTATATCGTGCTGGGGATGCTGTACGAGAGCTTTATTCACCCGCTGACGATCCTGTCTACGCTGCCGTCGGCGGGGGTGGGCGCGATTGTGGCGCTGCTGTTGTTCAAGGTGGACTTGAGCGTGATCGCGATGATCGGGATCATTCTGCTGATCGGAATCGTGAAGAAGAACGCCATTATGATGATCGACTTTGCGCTGGTGGCCGAGAGGCAGCATGGGAAGACACCGCAGGAGGCGATCTATGAGGCTTGTCTGCTGCGGTTTCGGCCGATCATGATGACTACGATGGCGGCGCTGCTGGGTGGATTGCCGCTGGCGCTGGGCAGAGGCGCGGGGAGCGAGATGCGACGGCCGCTGGGGATCACGATTGTGGGTGGGTTGATTGTGTCGCAGGCGCTGACTCTGTTTACAACGCCGGTGGTTTATCTGTTTTTTGACCGGATGCGTGGACGGTTTGAGCGGTTAGGGTCGAGGCGAAAGGCCGGGCGGGGTGTTCCGCAGATTGTTGCTGGGGATTAGGTGGCGTTCTAGATTTGGGGTGTCCTCCCATATCATGCCAGGCAAGAGAACAGGCAACGACTAGAGCCAAGTCGTTGCCTGTGATGATTTTGTGGGTTGAAGTTAGACGAGAACCGGCTCGGGGACGAGGACGTCGCTGGAACGGCGGCGTTCGAGCGGGCTGCCGGGAAGCTTGCTGACCTGCGTGTGGGGGAAGTAGGAGTTTTCGAAGTACTGCGCCAGCATGCGATGGGTGTTGAAGAAGCTGCCGTTGATGGCGATGCAGTGCTGCTGCATGCGCGACCAGGCGTGGGGGTTGGCGTACATGGGGGCGATGGAGTGTTCGAGCTTTTTGTAGAGGCTGTCGGCTTCGGCGGCTTCGGTCTCGCCGTCTTCGATGGCCCAGCCGGTGGTGTCCTCGGCGCAGCCTTCGATCCACCAGCCGTCGAGGATGGAGAGCGAGGGGACGCCGTTGAGTGCGGCCTTCATGCCGGAGGTGCCGGAGGCCTCGTAGGGGCGGCGGGGGGTGTTGACCCAGACGTCGACTCCTTGTGTGAGGAGAGCGCCGAGTTCCCAGTCGTAGTTTTCGACGTAGTAGATCTTGAGTGCCGAGGAGTTTAGCTTCGCGGCAGCGGAGTAGACGTCGCGGATGAGTCCCTTGCCGGCGTTGTCGGCGGGGTGGGCCTTGCCGGCGTAGAGAATCTGGAGGCCGCCGATTTTTTCGGCGATGGCGACCAGGCGGGCGGGGTCGTGCAGGAGCAGACTGGCCCGCTTGTAGGTGGCGACGCGGCGGGCAAAGCCAAGGGTCAGAACGTTGGGGTTGAAGTGGTGGCCGGTGCGCTTTGCGATAGTGCCGAAGAGGCGGAGCTTGCTTTTGTTGTGGGCCGCGGCGATGCGTGCCGGATCGATGCCGTAGACGGAGCGGAGGTATTGGTTGTCGGTACGCCAGTGGGGAACCTCGCCGTCGAGGAGTTCCTGAAAATGCGGGGAGAGCCAGGTGGCGGCGTGGACGCCGTTGGTGATGAAGTAGACCTTGTAGTCGGGGAACATCTTCTGCGAGACCTTGCCGTGCTGCATGGCGACGCCGTTGACGAAGCGCGAGAAGCGCAGGGCGATGTAGGTCATGTTCATGAGGCCGTTGTGGAGACAACCAAACTGGTCAATTGCGGCGGCGCGGTCGTGGCCGAGGACCTGGTACATCTGGTCTATGCCGAATTGGTCGTGGCCGGCGGGAACGGGAGTGTGAGTGGTGAAGACGCATTGCTGGCGGACGAAGTCTACGTCGGCTTCGGTCGCTTCCTTGAGAGGTTTGCCGGCGAGATGGTCTTCGAGCAGACCGATGGCGAGGAGGGCGGCGTGGCCCTCGTTCATGTGGTAGACCTTCGGCTTACAGGCGAGGGCGTCGAGTAGAGCGACGCCGCCGAGGCCGAGGACCGTCTCCTGACAGAGGCGGTAGTAGGTGTCGCCGCCGTAGAGGTGGTCGGTGAGGCGGCGGTCCCAGGGGTCGTTGCCTTCGACGTCGGTGTCGAGGAGGAAGACAGGGATGATGTGGCCGGTTACGCCGACGACGTCGAAGCGCCAGGCCCGGACGAGTATCTGACGGCCCTGCATGGTAAGGGCGATGAGTTGGTTTGCGCTGGGAAGTGTTGTCTCGGGGGACCAAGATACGTCGGTCTCGGTCTGCTGGCCGATGTCGGAGAGCTTCTGGCGGAAGTAGCCACGGCGATGGACGAGCGAGATCGCAACCATGGGGGCAGCGGTGTCGGCCGCGGAGCGGAGAGTGTCGCCGGCCAACATGCCGAGGCCACCGGAGTACGTGGGGAGTGATGGGGAGAGGGCGATCTCCATGGAGAAGTATGCAACGGTACGGGAGGCAAGATCAGGAGTTGACGGGGTGAGAATGGGGGGGAAAGTCATGCGGTGGTTGATCCTTTTCTCATCCGAGCCAATGCTGCGTGAAGAGCGTGATATGGACACGGTGCTGGAACTCTCTATCGGCTGAGGGGATACACTGCGTGACCGGCCATAAGAGGAACTTGAGCATCGAATCTGGCTGATTTTAGCAAAACGCTTAAACGATTTAGATAGAACCTACGGTTACCTACGCTGGTTCTATCGGGGGATTGACCCAAATGTTGCAACTGCAGCGGCATCAAGGCGTTGCCACAAGTGGTCTAACCAAAGGAGATGCTCCGGTTTCATGAGCACGGAACGGAGGCAGGTCACGCTGGTTCGGGAGTCGGCGTGAGGGGAATTTTCCCAGGAGTCTTGTGGAAAAAGGGGTACCGGAATTTGGGCGAGGGCGAGGTGGAGGTCGCGTTTCGCGGCTTCGTCGAAGATCTTCTGGGCGAGAGCGGAGGAGGCCTGCGGGGTGGCAGCGCGGACAGCCCAGAAGACAATGTCGAGCTGAGGCGGAAAAGCGGGAGCGAGGAAGTGCGGCGATTCGGTGAGGCGCCGATGCAGGGTGAGGGCGGCGGTGTGACAAGATTCGAGGCCCTGCGCGAAGACGCCGTCGGAAGTGTATGGGAGGAGCTGCTGCGTGGCCCAGAGTGCGACAGCGGAAGCACCGGCGCGAGAACACTCGAGGGAGATTTCCCCGAGGTGGAGTTCCTTTGAGGAGAAGTAGGTGTACGGAGAGTCGTGTTTATAGAGGCGGCCGACGGCGGGGTCGCGGAAGAGGACACAGCCGCAGCCGTAGGGTTGGAGGCCATGCTTGTGCGGGTCGATGACGATGGAGTCGGCATGGGGTATGGCGTCAAAGGCGGCACGGGTCGCGGGGGAAAGGTTTGCGGCGAGAGTGAAGTAACCACCGTAAGCGGCGTCGACGTGGATGCGGAACTTGTATTTCTTCTGAAGCGCCACGATCTGATCGAGAGGATCGACGGAGCCAATGGCTGTGGTCCCTAATGTAACCACTACTGTTGCAATCTTACCAGTCTCCAGAAGAGACTCGAGGACCTCGATGTCCATACGACCGCGCTCGTCGGTGGGAATGGAGATGAACGGCAGGCCGAGGACGCCGCTGATGCGGCTGTGCGTGTAGTGGGCCTGGTCGGAGGCGGCGATTGCCATGGGAGTGCCGTCTTCGGTGTGACCAAGTTGGCCCGCGACCCAGAGGGCCTCGAGGTTGGCGAAGGTGCCTCCGCTGCTGAGATGGCCCAGATGCTGAGGCCAGTGGAACAAATTCGCGACCGCGGTCACGGCTTCGATCTCCATGGCAGAGCTGGCGCGGCCGCCGTCGAGGGCGTGGTTGTTGGGGTTGACCGACATGGCCAGAGCATAGGCGGCGCGGGCGATTGGGTGGGGCGGCTTCAACATCTGTCCTGCGTAGAGGGGATGGGCGTAGGGATAGTTGTCGCGGAGGCGCATCGCTACCTGCTGCAGAATGTCCGAGGCCGCGTCGCCCAACGAGGGCGCAGGGTTGGGTGGCAGATGGGCGAAGCCTTCGTCCAGAGTTCGTTGGGATTCGGCGAGCAGCTTGAGGAAATCGTCTGGCATGGATTGCTCTAGAAAGCCGACCGCGTTAGGAAACCGAACTTCATCATAAGGCCGAAGATGATGGCGAGGACGAAGGCGAGGGTGGTCCATGGGCCAGCTGTTCGCAGGCGCTTCCTCAGGGCTTCGACAATGACGAGGACCACATACAGGGCGAGCATGAGCAAGAGGCCGTCCGCGATGAAGATGCGGGTGGTGCCGGGCGTTGCGATAAGGATGTGCTCGAAGTGAAAGGGCGGGAAGATAGAGCCGATGAAGAAGACGAAGAGGAAAAGGATGAGCTTGAGGACGGTGAAGACGGCGTTTTTCATGGATGGGCTCTGGAGATGAGTTTAGCGCGGCCCATAGCGATTGCGGCAGGAGTTTCGCGGCCCGGTATCGCTCAGGGCAAGCTGGATTCGAACAGGTCGTAACGGTATTCGAGCTGCCACTGCTCGGCGGCCTTTTCGCTGGACTGCAAGAAGCTGAGGCACTTGGGTGTGGGATTGGCGGCGCCTAACGGCTGGCCTGCGCAGGCTGGAACCGTTTGAGTGAAGACGTCAGGCCGCTGCCAGAGGCTGGCGCCGGGAAGGAAGCTGTGTTCGAGGCTGGTTCGGGCCGAAGTTTTGAGGTCAAGGTAGGAGAGATTGAATTCGAGTGCGGCACGGGTGTATTCGTGGGTGAGATCGATGCGGGAGACGCCTTCGTCGTCGGTGGAGAGGGCGATGGGAACGCCGGCAGCGCGGTAGGACGGGAGTGGATGCCATGGCGCGACGACGCCGAGGATGACATCGTTGGAGGTGAGGTTGATCTCGACCATGATATGGCGGGCCGCCATCTCTTTTAATAGAGACTGGGGGTCGTTCTCGTACATGACGTCGACACCGTGGCCGATGCGTTCGGCGTGTCCGAGATCGACTGCCTCGCGAATGTGAAAGCGGAGGCCGTCAGGAGGGACGAGGCCCGGGGCGAGCTCGCCCGCATGCAGGCTGATGTGCACCTTAGGGTAAATGCTGTGCAGGTAGTCGATCATGAGCATTTGCCGGTGATACTCGGACATGGGCATGTAGGCGTCCTCGGGCTGGACGAGGTTGATACCGACGACGCGGGGGTCCTGCGAGGCGACCTCGAAAGCGAGGAGGGTCTGGGCGAAGACCTGCTGCGGCGGGAATGCGCGAAGGACCTGGTAGAGGAAACGAATCTTCACCGAGCAGGCGATCCTTGCATTGGGCCGACCACAGTTTTCGATTTTGTCGCGTGCGTCCAGGGCGTCGTCCAGCTGCTTGCGATCGATGGCGACCTCATCGCGGAGACCCGCAGCAAGGAGGACGTCACGAAGATGGCTGAGGTCCTCCCGGGCAGTTCCCGTGGCGTCGCCGGTACGGTTCAGAGCGGGATCAGAGGGAGTCGCGGGCCATTCGATGCGTGAGCTTATCTTTGCGACGTCAGCGAATGCAGGGGTCTCCATGATCTCCAAGTACTGTTCGTTCTGGGCAGCGGCACGTGTGGCGACCTCGTCAAGCCACTCTCCGATGTGCGATATGTCGATGGCGTTGAAGCGGTCGAAGGTCGCGAAGAACTGATCGTGACCGCTGGTGCCGGAGCTGGGGACGAAGCTGCGCATGGAAAAGGAGTCGACGAGGGCGTCGTAGAGCTTCTGGTCTTTGAAGGCGCTGTCGGCGCGGACGTTGCCGTCGCCACAGACTGGTTGTGGCGGAATGCTTCTGGTCGTGGCGGCAGGCTTGAAGAAGCTCATAGTGGCAGGACTGACGCAGAGACCATCGGCGGCGGCGTTTTTGAGGAAGGTCTCTGCGTAGATGGCTCCTGAGAGATGCATGTGAAGATCTGCACCCTTTGGCAGGCGGGCGAGGAACGCCGTAAGTTCGAGCGGACTTTGCTTCGCTGCGTTGAAGGCATGGGTGGCGCGCTGCTCGCGGGGGGTGGCGGCAGTCGCGGAGGTCTTCGTCGCAGAGTTGAATTGAGTCTGCGCAGGCGCCACGACGACGAACAAGAGTGCGATCGATGCAGGTGCTAAGCTTCGGATGCGAGAGAGCATGAACGTCCTTGCGATGAGCGATGAGACAGGATAGCGTGAGAGGAATGAGTTGGCGGTATGGCGCGGGATTGCTATACTTAAAATGCGTTTGCGTTGCTGGTTCCGTGCCAGCAACAGGCTCCCCTGACAAAGGCCGGGGCGACAGATGTAGATGGTAACGCACGGTGGTTCTTGGCGATCCCCGATAACAAGCGTTATGCCAAGGCCAGATAGCTCAGTGGTAGAGCGCGGCCCTGAAAAGGCCGGCGTCGGCGGTTCGATCCCGTCTCTGGCCACCACATTCTAAACAACTTAGCGGTAACCAAAGAGTTGAAGTTTTAGTCGCACGACCAATACACGACCATCGCTCAAGCGACGTCGGTCTGGTCGCCCTCTTCCTGCTCGGGCTTCTTCTTATCCAACATGCTCCACATCACCTTGGCCGTATTGCCGGTCTTCGTGATATGCGCACGCCCCAGCTTGGCGTAGCGTTCGGTCATCTTGATATTGG
>DATHQG010000164.1:0-5006 GCA_035483075.1 Edaphobacter sp.
CGACGGCAAGATGATCGACTTCGGCAAACAAGAAGAGGTTCCTGCCCGCGAGCTCATCCTCGAATACCTCGCCTTCGTCGACGACGTTCTCGACGAATTAGGCAGCCGCAAAGAAATCTCCTACATCCACACCATGCTCCATCAGGGATCCGGCGCCGACCGCCAGCTCAAAGTCTTCCGCGAAACCGGCAGCCTCAAAGCCGTAGTCGACTACATGGCCGAGGAGACCAAAGCCGGCCTCTAAATTCGTACTTGCTGTTGATTTGTTTGTCATTCCGGAGGGATCTGCTTCTGCTGTTCCGTTGCCTGTGGTTATCCAGCATGGGTCTGCAGTTGCTTTTCGTCGCAACGGCCTTAACTCTTCCCACACCAAACCATCACAATTCTGTGAAATTCTCAGGAAACCTATATCCTAGACAGGAAGCTTCACCCCGAAAGAGAAACCATGGTTGACCAGGCAACACAGACAATACCGGACCTTCGCGCCACCCCCTTCCCAGCCGAGTTCACTCCCGGCGCTCGCAACGCGGTCACCACCTGCCTGCGCATCCAGCCCGACGAAAAGGTTACCCTCATCACCGACGAGCGCTGCCTCACCATCGCCGCCTCCATCGCCGCAGAGCTCGACCGCATCGGTTGCGCATGGAACGCCTTCGTCCTCGAGGCTATCGCCCTAAGGCCGCTTACCGAAATGCCCGCCATCGTCCTCGCCGACATGGAGACCTCGCAGGTCAGCATCTTCGCGGTCGAGGTCCAACCCAACGAGCTCCACAGCCGCATGCAGATGACCGACGTCGTTAATCGCCGCCGCATGCGCCACGCGCACATGGTCAACATCACTCCCGAGATCATGACCCAGGGCATGCGCGCCGACTTCCTCGCCATCGACCGCCTCTCCCAGGCTGTCCTCGACAAGGTCCGTGCCGCCACCTACGTCCGCGCCACCACCCCCGCCGGCACCGACATCCACGCCCAGCTCAACCCCGACTACCGCTGGTTCAAGACCTCCGGCATCATCAGCACCGAAAAGTGGGGCAACCTCCCCGGCGGCGAGTGCTTTACCGCGCCGGGCGAGGTCAACGGCGTCTTCGTCGTCGACGGCGTCGTCGGCGACTTCCTCTGCGCCCGCTACGGCATCCTCCGCGACCGTCCCCTCACCATCAACATCGAAGGCAATCGCATCACCCGCGTCACCAGCGAGAACAAGGCCCTCGAGCGTGACTTCTGGGCTTACACCCACACCGACGAAAATTCCGACCGCGTCGGCGAGTTCGCCATCGGCACCAACATCGGAGTCGAGCGCGTCATCGGCAACATCCTGCAAGACGAAAAATTCCCCGGCATTCATATCGCCTTCGGCGACCCCTACGGCGCCCACACCGGAGCTCCGTGGAAATCCTCCACCCACATCGACGTGGTCGGCCTAGAGTTCAGCATCTGGCTAGGCGATGCCGACGGCGAAGAACAAATCATGCGCGACGGCCAATTCCTCCTCGACGCCTAACGCCTCACGAAACTTCCAAAGATGCGCCATCTCGACCCAAGCGATGGACAGTTTCATCGTCCATCGCGCGGTGGCGAGGCCCCGCATTTCGTCTCTGCTTTTGTCTTTGCTTGTCCTTTGCTTTTGCTGTTGTTTGTTCTTTTGCTTGTCATTCCGCAGCGCAGCGGAGGAATCTGCTTTTCTTCACTCAACATAGTGCCCCGATTTCTCGTCCTTCATTGAAGCCTGGGCCGCTCTCCACGCGTCCAATGCAGCTATGGAAACCAAACGACTAGGCAACTCAGACCTCAAACTCACCCCCATCGGCTTCGGCGCCTGGGCCATCGGCGGAGGCGACTGGGCCTTCGCATGGGGCGACCAGGACGACAATGACTCCATCGCAGCCATCCACAGGGCGCTCGACCTCGGCATCAACTGGATCGACACCGCTGCCGTCTACGGCCTAGGCCACTCCGAAGAGGTCGTCGCCCGTGCCCTGAAAACCACCTCCCACAAACCCTACGTCTTCACCAAGTCCACCATGGTCTGGGACGAAAAAAAACAGATCATCAACTCCCAAAAGCAAATCCGCCGTGAGTGCGAAGACAGCCTGCGCCGTCTCAACGTCGACGCGATTGATCTCTACCAGGTCCACTGGCCCAAACCCGACGAAGACATCGAAGAGGGTTGGTCTGTAATGGCCGACCTTCAGCGCGAGGGCAAGGCCCGCTGGATCGGCGTCTCCAACTTCTCCGTCGCCCAGATGGAGCGCGTCATGAAAATCGCCCCCATCACCTCGCAGCAGCCACCCTACTCCATGCTCAACTGCACCTACGAGGCAGAAAACCTGCCGTTCTGCCTCAAGCACAACATCGGCGTCCTCAACTATGCCCCCATGCACTCCGGCCTGCTCACCGGAGCTATGACCAAAGAGCGCGTCGCCGCATTTCCATCCAACGACTTCCGCCGCAACGCTAAGAACTACCAGGAGCCGCTCCTCTCCCGCAACCTTGCCGTAGCCGACAGGCTCAAAGAAATCGGGGCCCGTCACCAAGTCACCGCCGGCGTCATCGCCATCGCCTGGACCCTCCACAATCCAGCCATCACTGCAGCCATTGTCGGCGGCCGCAACGCAAAACAGGTCGAAGGTGTCGTCCCTGCTGCCGCCTTCCGCCTCACCGAAGCCGAGTACGACGAGATCAACGCCTTCCTCGCCGCCCACCCATAATCTGCGTGGACCGTCGCGAAACGGGCTGCAGCAGCTAAACTAGCTCCCATGCTGCAGCCCTATCGCGACCAATTCAACGCGCAGTTCACCGCCGTCAAGTACCGCGACCTGTTGTACCGGTTGAACCGCCTCAGCCGCACCAGCATTGATTTCCGCACCGCAGAGACCCCCTGTTTCTTCCCCCGCGAGCTCCTGGACGAACTGGCCGCCACCGGTGCCGAGCTCACCCATCAGCTCCTCAATAATCCCGCCTACATGGAGGTTTCCAACAGCACCATCCCCAAAAAATTCCACGTCCCAAACGAGGACCCTCGGCCAAACTTTATGACCGTCGACTTCGGTCTCGTCCGTGGCCCTGACGGCTCCCTTGGCCCACGCCTGGTCGAGATGCAGGCCTTCCCCTCGATCTTCGGCTATCAGGATCTCCTCGCTCGCCAGTACATCGAAGCCTACCGTCTCGATCCCACCCTGACTTGGTACCTCGGCGGACTCAACGAGCAAACCTACTGGCAGCTCTTACGCAAGGTCATCGTGGGCGACCACGACCCCGAAAACGTAGTCCTGGCCGAGATCGACCCCGACCAGCAAAAGACCCGCCCCGATTTCCGCGTCTACGAGGACAAGCTCAACATTGCCACGGTCGACATCGCTATGTTGCGCAAGCGGGGTAACCACCTCTTCTATGAACACGTTGGTCGCGAGATTCCCATCCACCGCATCTACAACCGCGCCATAGTCGACGAACTCGAGCGCAAAAACATCCACCTCCCCTTCGACTACCGCGACCCGCTCGAAGTCGAGTGGGCCGGCCACCCCAACTGGTACTTCCGCATCAGCAAATTCTCCCTCCCGTTCCTCAAACACCCCTCCGTCCCCAAGGCCGTCTTCCTCGACGACTGGTTCGCTCGGCGCAACCTCGAAGGCCTTCCCCATCAACGCGAAAGGCTCCTCCTCAAGCCCCTGTACTCCTTCGCGGGGAAGGGAATTCAGTTCGCACCCACCGACGCCGACCTCCACGCCATTCCGCCAGCCGACCGTCATCTCTACCTCCTCCAGGAGCGCGTCGCCTTCGAACCTGTCATCCAAACCCCCCACGGCCCCACTCAGGCCGAGGTCCGCATCATGTACCTTTGGCCCAATGGTGGTGCCCTCCAGCCTGCCATCGCTCTCGTGCGCCTGGGCCGCGGATTGATGATGGGCGTCGACCACAATCGCGACCAGCAATGGGTCGGAAGCTCAGCCGCACTCACCCCTACGTTGTAGTCCGCGCCACGAGAAAATTGCTGCACCTGGTGCTTGGTGGGGTACACTCCAGTGTGGTAGCTAAGGGCCCATTGTAGGGCGATTTTCAATGAAGCAGTGAAGAGGAGGGCGCGTGGCTCAGTGGCAGATGCCGACCGGAGACAATCCAGTTCGCACGGCGGTTCGTTTCCCTATGAGACTCGCAATCCGTCTCCAGACCGACCAGGGCGAGCTGGAGGCCATGACGGAGAACATCTCCGCCAACGGCCTGCTCTTCGTCGGCGAACAACTTCCGCCATTGGACGCTAGAATTGAGTTTACGATCGCTATGCCCTCGGCAGTCATGGGGACCGAAACGGACGTTACCATACACTGCATCGGCCGTGTCGTCCGCCACTATCTGCAAGGCGGCCAGAAAAAAGCCGCGGCGGTGATCGACGAGTATTTTCTAAAGGCATGACAACTATGACCGTTGTAAATATCGATCCAACTCGGGGCAGCGAGGACGTTCCAGAGGACAATGCAGCACACGTCGGCATACGGGTAATCCTTGCCGATTCGCAGGCGATCTACCGTGTCGGCATGAAGAAGGTCTTTGCCCTCGAAGACGACATTCGCGTCGTCGCCCAGGTCGAGACCCTTACCAACCTCTACGCTGCCCTGCAGCGTTATCCCACCGACGTTGTCGTCCTCGAAGGCCAGCTCATCGCAGGCACCATAGATGCCATCCCCGAGCTCGTCCGCCAGCACCCAGCAGCGAAGTTGATCGTCCAGGTTAGCGAGGCCGACGAGGCCAATACCGTAGAACTCTACCGCCGCGGCGTCCGTGGCGTCGTTCCGCGTTCAATCTCACCAGACCTCCTCATCAAGTGCGTCCGCAAGATCGCCGAGGGCGAAACCTGGATCGACAATCAGTCCATCAGCTGGGTCATCGAGGCCTACCGCGCCCAGGCCACCACCCTCACCGACCCGCGCGTCCAGCCCAAGCTCTCCAAGAAGGAGCTGGCCATTATCAGCTGCATCACTCGCGGTATGCGCAACAAAGAAATCGCT
>DATHQG010000165.1:0-21812 GCA_035483075.1 Edaphobacter sp.
AAGAAAACATCGCTGGGCGAGTAAGCGGGGTACCACTTGCGGTAGTCAGCGATGATGTCCTCGGTCTTCAGCGTGCCGAGGAACTGCCGATAGTGTTCGAGGTTCTCCGGAAGCTCCTCCCAAGTAAGGGAAAAGAGTTTAGTTGAACTCGCCCCGATCAACAGACGCGTCTCGTCATGCGCATTGCCGAGAATCATCGGAACATTGGCGGAAATTGCGGGCGCAACCGGCGAGAAGGGATCGTTAGGCAGCGTGCGGCCGTCGTGGACCGGGCCGAAGTACCTGCCCGCACGAATGGCCGCAACAAGCTTGTCCATCGAGACCTTGTTGGGGTCGCGAATGTCGGCGAGGTTGTCGCGGGTCAGGCCGAGCGCGGTGAGAACGGCCTCAGCGGTTTCGGTTGCATGCTCTGGGACCGTAGCGGTCAGCTGCTGCCCGCTCATGGTGATAACGCGGTGAAACAGACCCTTTGCCGCGGGCATCGCCATCAGTGTGGCGCACTTCGCCCCGCCGCCGCTCTGCCCGAAGATGAGCACACGGCGGGGGTCGCCGCCGAACTCGGCGATATTGTCGCGGACCCATTCGAGGGCAAGCACGAGATCGAGCTGTCCCACATTACCGCTGTCCGCAAAGGCATCAGCGAGCGCCGGACTGGCAAGTCTGGCGAGGTAGAGGTAGCCGAAGAGGTTGAGTCGGTGGTTCAGCGTGACAACGACAACATCGCCGCGATGGACAAGGTTGACGCCGTCATAGACAGGCCCATTGCTGCTGCTCGAGGAGTAGGCCCCACCGTGAATGTAGACCATGACGGGACGCTTACGGTTGTCGCGCAGTCCTGCAGTCCAGATATTGAGATGAAGACAGTCCTCGCTGTTGACGGGCCTTTCTTCATCGAGCGGAGAGAACGAAGAACGTCCGTCGCGGGCATGGATCGGCTGCGGGGCTTGGGGCCCAAAGGCCAGCGCATCACGAACACCTGTCCAGGCAACAGGCTTTACGGGTGGCTGGAAGCGACGCTTCGCAGTGTCGTCGCCGTAGGGAACGCCCTTGAAGACGTTGACGCCACTGTCCACGAAGCCACGAACTTTGCCAGAGGTGGTTGTGGCAACGGGAGCTGCAGCCTGTCCCAAAAGATTACGGGGAGCGATGGCCCCAACGGTAAGAATGGCGGAGGTTTGCAGAAGTTTGCGGCGGGAGATCTCTGGTTGCGGCGGGTTCACGGGCTGCTCCGAGGGGCGTTGAACGACATGAGAATGGTGAGTCATTTACGAATCCAATGCAAGTTGACAAGGATCCGCGTAACAAAGCGAAAGGGCCGCGCGAGGCGGCCCTTTTGCAGTAGCTCCGGTTGGGGTTACTTTCTCGCGGCCTTGGCTGTCGCGAAGCGTTTGTTGACCTCGTCCCAATTGACAGTGTTCCACCACGCGGCGAGGTAGTCGGGGCGCTTGTTCTGATACTTCAGGTAATAAGCATGTTCCCAGACGTCGTTGCCGAGTATCGGGTAATGACCCTGCGAGATGGGGTTGTCCTGGTTGGCGGTCGTGACGATTTTGAGTTTGCCGCCCTCGAAGATAAGCCAGCCCCAGCCCGAGCCGAACTGCTTGGCGGTAGTCTCGTTGAAGAGCTTCTTGAAGCTCTCGAAGTCGCCGAAGTCGGCCTTGATCTGGGCCGCGATGTCACCCGACGGCTCGCCGCCGCCCTTGGGTTTCATGATCTGCCAGAACATAGTGTGGTTGACGTGGCCGCCACCGTTGTTCTGCACAACTTTGCGCACGTCCTCGGGGATGCTGGCGAGGTCTTTGATCAGCTCCTCAGGAGACTTATTGCCCAGCTCGGGGTGCTTCTCCACCGCGCCGTTGAGATTGGTGACGTAGGTCTGGTGGTGCTTGTCGTGGTGCAGTTTCATCGTCGCTTCGTCGATGTGGGGCTCAAGCGCTGCGTAATCGTAGGGCAAGGGGGGTAGTTCGTAGGCCACGGTGGTTCTCCTATCGTCGTTCGTTTGTGTCAGCCAGGAGCGTCCTGACCGTCAGTTCTTTGTCTTTGGTTCGATGCTGGGCCGGGTCTGCGCGATGCACCTGGGCAGACAGCGCAGCCTTGAAAATCATAACGCACCTGAGCGTTTATCGTTCATTCACGGAGGAATTGAAACTATTACCAAAAATTTGCGCTCTAATATATGGAATGACCGATTTGAGCGCTGCCTACCGCTGGCTGGAAGACGACGGCCCCGCATTCGGGGCTCCTGGTGTGGATCCACGCTGGACCTCGAGCGAGAAAGACACGGTGTCGACCGCCTACGCGGCATCGAGCCGGGTCTGGTTTACGGTCTCGCATGGGACGCTGAACGAGATTTACTATCCCACCATTGACCGTCCGCAGACGCGTGATATGGAACTGCTGTTTAGCGATGGTGAGACGTTCTTCCATGAAGAGAAGCGCGATCTGGACTATGACTTTCACTACATCGACGCCACAGCACCTGCGGTACGGGTGACCGCAAGCGATCTGAAGGGCCGGTACACGGTAACGAAGGAGTTCATCAGCGACCCACACCATCCGGTGGTGTTGATGAACGTCAAGATCAGTGGGGATGACGCGATCCTGTCGCGGTTGAAGTGCTATGCACTGCTGGCGCCTCATTTGAACGGCGGTGGGGCCGGGAACTCGGCGCGCTCGATCGATGTTGCGGGGCGGCGGTGCCTGCTCGCATGGAAGGGCGGAACCATGCTGGCGATGGGAGCGGACTGCGGGTTCAGCCGCTCGTCGTGCGGGTATGTGGGGACCAGCGACGGCTACCAGGATCTATGCACCGACATGCAGATGACCTGGCAGTTTGGCCAGGCGCTGAACGGCAATATCGCTGTGATGGGAGAGATCGATGTTGCGGCGAACCGCGAGTTCACCATCGCGATCTCGTTTGGCGATGGAAGCCACGCGGCGATTGCACAGTTGATGCAGACTCTTGCAACTCCATATCAGGAGCACCAGCAGCGCTTTCTGCTGCAGTGGACGCGGTCGGTTTCGCCCCCGAGGCTCTCTTCGGCGGCGAAGGATGGCGGCAAACTTATGCGGATAAGCCATAACGTGCTGCTGACGCATGAGGACAAGACGTATTCGGGCGCGTTTATTGCCTCTGCTTCGATTCCGTGGGGTGCTACGAAGGGAGACACGGACCTGGGCGGTTACCATCTGGTGTGGACGCGCGACATGGTGCAGACGGCCACGGCCCTGCTGGCGTGCGGGCGGACGGACACTGCGATGCGGGCACTCGTGTATCTGGCCTGTACGCAGCGAACGGACGGCAGCTTTGCACAAAACTTTTGGATCGACGGTACACCATACTGGACTGGTATTCAGCTGGATGAGGTTGCGTTTCCGATTATTCTGGCGTGGCGATTGTGGAAGTTGAATGGCCTGGGCGACTTCGACATCTTTCCGTTTGTCGAACGTGCTGCCGCGTTTCTGGTTCGCTATGCTCCGGTGACGCAGCAGGAACGCTGGGAGGAGGCGGCGGGATATTCACCATCGACGCTGGCGGCTGTCATCTCTGCATTGATATGTGCCGCCGACATTGCCCGGGCGCGTCAGGCGTCGGAGCTGGGCAGCTATCTGGAGACGTACGCGGACTGGATTGAAGCGCACCTGGATGAGTGGACCACGACGACAGAGGGAGTGCTGCTTCCGGAGGTCAAATATCACTACATGCGGATACGCCCACCCGCCGAGGGTGAACCGTTTTACAACCCCCAGCTTCTCCCCGGCTGCATCCATATCAACAATCGCGAGCCGGGAGAGCAGAGCGACTTCGAAGCACGCGAGGTGATTGATGGCGGCTTTCTTGAGTTAGTGCGGTACGGCATTCGTCGCGCTGACGATCCGCTGATCATCGATTCGCTGAAGGTCGTCGACCATTGCCTGAAGAGGGAGACGCCCTTCGGCGCTTGCTGGCGACGATATAACCACGATGGTTATGGGCAGAAAAAAGATGGCGACGCCTACAACGGCTCGGGCCAGGGTCGCTCGTGGCCAATTCTGACGGGCGAGCGTGGGCACTATGAGCTGGCCGCCGGGCATGACTATTCCGCGCATATCAAGGCGATCGAGATGTTCAGTTCGACCGGTGGGATGCTGCCCGAACAGGTTTGGGACTATACCGATATGCCCTCGAAGAAGATGTACTCCGGGCGTTCGGCGGGTTCGGCGCAACCGTTGGTTTGGGCGCATGCGGAGTATCTCAAGCTGCTGCGGTCGGCCGCCGATGGGCACGTGTTTGACCGTATCTCGGTCGTGGCGGAGCGCTATGCCGTCGAGTCGGGAAAGCGCACCTTTACCAACCACATCGAAATATTCGAGATCACACGGCCCGTGTCGGCGATCTTCTCCGGATATACGTTGCGCATCGTCGATCGCGAGCATTTTCGTCTCGTCTACACGTTGGACAACTGGGCGACTTCGCACTCGAAGGACGCTCGTTCGGTTGGGTATCCGGGCTCATTTGTGGATATTTCTACTGCCGCTGATCAGGAGGGCACCATCACCTTTACCCTCGCGTGGCCGGAACCGGGCGGCGAGGAACGTTGGCTGGGAAGAAATATTGATGTCTCCGTTATCCAGCTGCCGGCATCTACAAAAGTGTAGGTATGCCGGACAGGTTATCGATTTGCAGCGTCTATGGTGCAGAGATGCACCGGGCCGCTCCGGCTAGTACACTGTCGTAGATCGATAAATCATCGAGATTCAGCGTCGCCAACCGCGCCGCGTGTCCTCACCGAGCAAAGGAAAAGCATGAGCGAACCGAAGGACTCCACGCAGAACGAAATCGACCAACTTTCCATCAACGCTCTCCGCTTTCTCGCCGTCGACGCGGTTGAAAAAGCAAAGTCCGGTCATCCCGGCGCCCCGCTTGGGTGCGCTCCTATCGCTTACCTGCTGTATCACAAGCTGATGAAGCACGACCCGTCGGACCCGAAGTGGATCGACCGGGACCGCTTCATCCTGTCGAACGGCCATGCGTCGGCGCTGCTCTATGGTGCGCTGCATCTTTCCGGGTATGGCCTCCCGATGTCGCAGCTCGAGCAGTTCCGTCAGTGGGGCTCGCATACGCCGGGCCATCCCGAGCGCGGCGAGGCGCCTGGGGTTGAGGTGACAACGGGTCCGCTTGGTCAGGGATTCGGCATGGCGGTGGGAATTGCAACTGCCGAAAAGCATATGGCGGCGGTTTATAACCGCGATACGTACAACATCGTCGACCACTACACGTATGTATTGTGCGGAGACGGCGACATGATGGAAGGGATCTCGCATGAGACAGCTTCGCTGGCGGGCACACTCGGTCTCGGCAAACTGATTGTGCTCTATGACGACAACCTGATCTCGCTGGACGGTCCGACGGAGCTTTCCTTCACCGAAGATGTGACGAAACGCTTCGAGGGATATCACTGGCATGTGCAGCATGTACCGGACGGCAACGATCTGGTGGCGATTGAAAGGGCGATTCTGGCCGCCAAGGCGGAGACGGCGAGGCCCTCGCTGATTCGTGTCCGCACTGTGATTGGCTACGGCAGCCCCCGGGCGGGAACCAACAAAGTCCACGGCGAGGCTATGGGAGCAGAGAACGTCAAGGCGACCAAGAAGAACCTGGGCTGGCCCGAGGACAAGAGTTTCTATGTTCCCGACGAGGCACGCGCCAATTGGGACACGATCAGGTTGCGAGGCAAGGACGCTCATGCAGCCTGGACTGCAGAGTTCGAGGAGTACAGCAAGGCGTATCCCGAGCCGTCGGCGGAGTTTGATCGAGTCGTCAACGGTAAGATGACGGATGGGTGGGAGAAGAAGATTCCGACGTTCCCAACTGACAAGCCGATCGCGACGCGTAATGCCGGACAGGCAGTGATGCAGGCAATAGAGCAGGTTGTGCCCGAGTTATTCGGCGGCGCCGCCGACCTGACCACTTCCACCAAGACAATATTCAAAGATTCACCAAGTTTTCATGTTGATCCGAGGGGCCGAAACGTGTTCTTCGGCGTCCGCGAGTTCGGCATGATGGCAATGGTGAACGGAATGGCCGCTCACGGCGGATTGGTCCCGTATGGTTCGACGTTCTTTATCTTCTCGGATTATTGCCGCCCTGCCCTGCGATTGGCTGCGTTGATGGGAGTGCATTCGCTGTTCATCTTTACGCATGACTCGGTTGGATTGGGTGAGGATGGACCGACCCACCAGCCGATTGAGCAGCTGATGGGCCTGCGAATGATTCCGCATTTCACGGATTTTCGTCCCGCGGATGCGAACGAGACCGCCGCATGCTGGCAGTTGGCGCTCGAACGCAAGGGCCCAAGCTTCATGGCGCTTTCGCGGCAGGACCTGCCCGTGCTCGACGCCAAGATAGCGCAGACTGGCGCTCGCAAGGGTGCATACGAGCTTTCATCGGACGGCAAGGACATCATTCTGATCGCGACTGGTTCCGAGGTTTCCGTGATTGTGAAGGCCGCCGCGGAGCTGAAGGCCGCTGGCATCAACGCGACCGTGGTCTCTATGCCGAGCTTCAAGATCTACGACGAACAGACAGACGCCTATAAAGCAGGCCTGCTGCCCGAGGTTACTCCGAAGATCGCCATTGAAGCGGGCGCTACCCTGGGCTGGTACAAGTATATCGGCCACAATGGCGCCGTCATTGGGTTGGATCGCTTTGGCGCTTCCGCTCCGGGTGCGATTGCGCTCGACAAGCTTGGCATCAACGTGGCGAATGTGGTGGAGCATGCGAAGAAGCTATTGAAGAAATAAATCGATGGGCGAGGATTTGATGACCCCGCCCATTCTCTTCGGGGCAGCAAGAATTCTTCCTGCAGAGTTGTCTTCTGCGCCGGACCGTAATGCCTGAGCATCCAAAGCTTGAGGGTACTATGAAGATCGCCGTCGCCTCTGATCACGCGGGTCCCCCTCTAAAGGAAGAGGTCCGCGAGGACTCGAAGCTGCGAACATTTACCTCGGCCTAGTATCGGAGATCGTATGGCTCAGCCGCCTCAACGCGTTTGGTTTATCACAGGAGCATCGACCGGCTTTGGCCGGCTGCTCGCACAAGAGGTCCTGAAGTCTGGTGGCAAGGTTGTCGTCACGGCGCGGAAGCTCGACAAGGTGGCGGACCTTGAGGCCCAGTACCCGCAGACAGCGAAGGCCCTCGCGCTCGATGTGACCAACGCAGGTCAAGTGGATTCAGTCGTAGCTCAGGCGATCGAAAAGTTTGGGCGAGTGGATGTTCTCGTGAACAACGCCGGCTATGGCGTTGCGGGTGCGATCGAAGAGGTCTCCGAAGCGGAGTTCATGCCGATGTTCGAGACCAATGTCTTCGGATTGCTGCGGGTAACGCGCGCATTTCTACCGCATCTTCGCAAGCAGCGAAGCGGCCACGTCCTCAATCTCTCGTCGATCGGCGGTCTGGTTGCCAGCCCGGGAATGGGCTACTACAACGCTACAAAATTTGCGGTCGAGGGAATATCTGAGGCGTTGGCCGGGGAGCTTGCGCCGCTGGGGATTCGGGTAACGATCATCGAACCAGGTCCGTTCCGCACTGACTTTCTGGGCCGCTCTGGCGTGGTTGCAAAGGCCCGCATCGCCGACTACGACAGCACCGCCGGCAACATGCGCAAATACTTTGCCGAAAATGACGGCAAGCAGAGGGGTGATCCAGTGCGCGCCGTGCACGCGATGATGCAGATTGTGGAGTCGCCCGCACCCCCATTACGCTTGCTGCTTGGCGCAAGTGCACTGCAACGGATGGGTGCCAAGCTTGCTAATTGGGAGAAGGAGATTGCCGCGTGGGAGAAGGTCACCGTCGGCGCAGATTTCCCTGAGGGGGAGTAACTTCCGCTCTCTGCGACGGAATTGAAGAATTGCGAGGTTGCGGTTGCTCTGGATATACGTAACCCGCTTCGAAAACACCTACACAGCTCAGAGATGAGCTGGCTCAACCCGGCTTAGAGGCCGCTTAAGGAAGGAAACACTTCATGGAATTAGGAATCATTGGACTCGGCAAGATGGGCTTCAACATGGCGGAACGGTTGCGTCTTGCGGGTCACAAGGTCGTCGGCTTCGACTTCAACAAGGATGCGACCGCGAAGCTGACCACGACCGGATCGCTCGGCGTCAATTCTCTTGTCGATCTTGTGAAGAACCTCTCTGCGCCGCGCGCTATCTGGATCATGGTCCCGTCGGGCGATCCAGTGGACCAGACCATCGCAAGGCTCGAACCGCTGATGGAAAAGGGAGATACCTTTATCGATGGCGGCAACTCCAACTACAAAGACACGCAGCGCCGCCACGCCGAAGAGAGTGCCAAGGGGTTCAATTTTGTGGACTGCGGCACCTCGGGCGGCGTGTGGGGGCTCAAAGAGGGTTATAGCTTGATGATCGGCGGCGACAAGGAACCGGTCGAGCGGTTGCGGCCAATCTTCGAAGCACTGGCGCCGTCCAAGACCGAGGGCTGGGGACGTGTCGGGCCTTCGGGCGCCGGACACTTCGTCAAGATGGTGCACAACGGAATCGAGTACGGCATGATGCAGGCGTATGCGGAGGGGTTCTCTATCATGAAGGCGAAGACCCCGCTCAGCCTTGATCTGACGCAGATTTCGAAGATCTGGCAGAAGGGCTCGGTCGTCCGTTCGTGGCTGCTGGACCTCACCGCAGATGCACTGGCGAAGAACCCGACGCTCGAGGGACTGGAGGCGTACGTTCCGGACTCCGGCGAGGGCCGTTGGACCGTAATGGAGGCAATCGACCTGAATATCTCCGCGCCTGTAATCACCGAGTCGCTGATTCGCCGGTTGCGCTCGCGTGAGGAGAACAACTTCACCGATCGCATGCTCTCGATCATGCGCGGCGCATTCGGCGGACACGATGTGAAGAAGTTGCAGGATTAATAACGTAGTCATGGCGAATTGCTAACAAAGCACGAGAGGTGAAGGAATATGCTGACCGTCGAAAACACCACCGAGCCCGTAACTCCACAGTCGGAGCGAACACCCGATCCTTGCATTGTCGTCATATTCGGTGCATCGGGTGACCTTACCAAGCGCAAACTGCTGCCGGCGCTCTATCATCTGGAGCAGTCCGGACTGTTGCCTAAGGATTTTGCAGTGGTCGGTGTTGCCCGGCGGCCGCTCGAGCACACCTTTGCGGCAGACATGAAGGAGGGCATCGTCAGTGGGGGTGGCGTCGAGAAAGACGATACCAAGCTCGACCCGTTTGTGGATCGCGTCCAGTATCACGCTATGAACTTTGATGACGCGGCTGGATACGATTCGCTCAAGACGATGCTGGCAGAGCTTGACACGAAGTTCGGAACCAAGGGAAATCGTCTCTTCTACCTTGCGACCGCTCCGGAGTACTTCTCCGACATCATCAAATACCTCGGCGACCACTGCATGGCCCGCCCGGCGGACTGCGGCGATGGACAGAACTGGGTCCGCGTCATTATTGAGAAGCCATTTGGCCACGATCTGGAGTCGGCGAAGGCGCTGAATAATGAGGTAAATAAGGTCTTCAACGAAGACCAGATCTTCCGCATCGACCACTACCTCGGCAAAGAGACCGTACAGAACATCCTTGTGTTCCGCTTCGCCAACGGCATCTTTGAAAACGTGTGGAACCGGAACTATATTGACCACGTCGAGATCACGGCGGCTGAGAGCATCGGGATCGAAGGTCGCGGGCCGTTTTATGAGACAGCCGGGGCCCTACGCGATGTGGTGCAGAACCACGTGATGGAGCTGTTGAGCTTCGTCGCAATGGAGCCGCCGGTTTCGTTTGCTGCCGAATCGGTCCGGGCCGAGAAGATAAAGGTATGGAAGGCGGTCCAGCCGATCCATCCGGCCGACACCGTGCGTGGGCAGTATGGGCCGGGTGCAGTCGATGGCAAGCCTGTTGTCGGATACCGTCAGGAAGACCGCGTCCATCCTCGCTCGCAGACGGAGACCTATGCTGCGCTTCGCCTGGAGATCGAGAACTGGCGTTGGGCTGGTGTACCCTTCTACATTCGCGCGGGTAAGCGTTTGGCGAAGCGGGTCACCGAGATCAGCATCCAGTTCAAGCTGCCGCCGCTGCTGCTCTTCAAGGACGCGCACGGCAAGGGCGGCGAAGGCATCCGGCCAAACGTACTCTCCATGCGGATCCAGCCTGATGAGGGCATTACGCTGCAGTTTGGCGCCAAGGTCCCGGGGCCGACCATGACCATCAGCAAGGTGAACATGGACTTCAGCTATGCTGAGGCCTTCGGTAAGTCCTCGGCGAATGGATATGAGCGGCTTCTGCTCGACGCGATGTTCGGCGATGCGACGTTGTTCGCTCACCGCGACGGGGTCGAAGCGACCTGGGCGCTGATGACTCCTATTCTTGAGACCTGGGCGAAGGAACCGATCCGCGACTTGCCCAACTACGCTGCAGGCACCTGGGGCCCGGCGGCGGCCGACGCTCTGATGAAGAGCGACGGACGCAAGTGGCGCAAACTTTAATCTTCAACAGATAGGACTACCTATGCCTCGGTCAGTTACCGTCACCTATCGCGTATTGGCAACACCCGCGGCCACAGCACGGGCCGCTGCGCAGTTCTTTCTTGAGGCGGCGGTGAAGGCCGTCACGGCCCGCGGTGTTGCCCGCATCGCGATCTCCGGTGGGTCGACGCCGAAGTCGATGTTCGGGTTGCTGGCCGATCCAGCGGGGCCGTTTTTGAAACAGGTGCCGTGGGACAAGATCGACCTGTATTGGGTCGACGAGCGTTGCGTGCCGCCGGACAACATTGAGTCGAACTACCGCATGACTCGGGAGGCGATGCTCTCAAAGGTGCCCTTGCCGGCGGGACGAGTCCACCGGATGGAGGGTGAGCTGGAGCCCGAGGTCGCGGCGGCCCGCTATGAATCCATCATTCGCAATTCGTTCAGGCTTGAAGGCGCCGAGACACCTACCTTCGACCTCATTTTGCTTGGCATGGGCGACGACGGCCACACAGCGTCGTTGTTTCCGCATACTGACGCTTTGAACGAGATGGGCCACATCGTTGTGCCGAACCACGTGCCGCAGAAGGACGCCTGGCGCATCACTCTGACCTGGCCGGTGATCAACCAGGGCAGGGAGGTGGCGTTCCTGATCGAAGGCGAGGAGAAGACGCAAGTGCTCCACGATGTCCTTCTGGGCCCGTATCAACCGGACACCTACCCGTCGCAGCTCATCCGTCCGGCGAGTGGGCAGCTTACGCTCTTGCTCGATACGGCTGCAGCAGCTAAGCTGCCAGCACCGGCGGATTCCGATTCCACCGGTACTCTGGAGCTCAAATAGATGATCCTTGCTGGCGATGTTGGAGGGACCAAGGTCCACCTTGAGCTGTACAACTTTGCCAAAGGCAGATTGCAGCCGGTTCGGGACCAGAAGTTCCCGGCACACGAGTTTGCGAGCCTCGACGATGTGGTCAACAAGTTCCTCGCCGGCGGCCAGGAGAAAAAGGACGAGATTGTTGCGGCGTGCTTCGGTTGCCCAGGTCCGGTCCGCGATGGTCGCTTGAAACTGACGAACCTGCCGTGGACGCTGGATACACGCGACCTGGTCAAATCGCTTGGGATCCCGCACATTTTTCTGATCAACGATCTGGAAGCGAATGGATACGGCATCTCCGAGCTTGCGCCGGAGAGCATCTTTACGCTGCACGCCGGCGATCCGAATGCGAGTGGCCATGCAGGGCTGATCGCGGCCGGCACAGGTCTCGGCGAGGCGCTGCTGATCTGGGACGGGAAGCAACATCGGCCGATTCCATCCGAGGGCGGACACTGCGACTTTGCCGCGCGAAGCAATCGAGAGATAGCCCTTCTCCAGTATCTGCGCGATACGCTCAAAGGACGCGTGAGCTGGGAGCGTGTCGTCTCCGGTCTCGGGATCAAGAACATCTACGCGTTTCTGCGGGACGTTGAAAAGATCAACGAGCCGGGGTGGCTCCATGATCGTATGAAGTGCGAGGACCCTAACGCAGTGATCGGTCAATGCGCCGAAGACGGTTCGAGTTCGCTCTGCTTCGAGACGATGAAGGTCTTCGCAGGGGCCTATGGAGCCGAAGCGGGGAACATCGCCCTGAAGGTGCTGGCCACCGGCGGCATATACCTCGGCGGCGGGATCGCCCCGAAGATTTTAAAGACGCTGACGAACGGAACGTTCCTTCAGGCCTTTCTGGACAAGGGTCGCCTGTCGCCGCTGCTGCAGTCGATTCCTGTCCACGTCATTCTCGACGAGACCTGCGCGCTGCTCGGCGCCGCAGCCTATGCGGAGGCGCGAGCGTCGGAGGTCTCGGGTCACTCCGAGCGGGCCGCTTCGATTCAGGGCTGATCGTTCCTGACACCACAGTCGCTACCCTCCCATTCCTTTCCCTCTGCCCCGGCATATCTTGTGATTAACGAAATGGTCTGGTTTCAGCCGATATACTGATGGGGACCATCTTGCCTTCGACATCCATTCCGTCCTCTCCGATTCCGTCCCCCGAAAATCCGGACGCCTCTTCTCGAACCAGAGAGGCGCCATCGCCGCCTTCGGGACTCGATCTCTCGAGACGTGCAGAACTCGTCGAGATGATGGATCGACCGTGCAGTTATGAAGAGCTTCGCGCCTGCCTGCAAGACATTGCGCGCGTAAATCGGCTGACCTTTGCCTATCGCCCCACGATTTTTTGGATGGAGAGGTTGATTGCTGCCGACCCGTCGTCGGCAAGGCCGTTGCGCGTGGTGGATGTGGGCTGCGGTGATGGCGATATGCTGCGGAGGATTGATGCCTGGGCGGCGAAGCGTGGGACCGCGGTCACGCTGACCGGCATTGACCTCAATCCGGACGCTATTCGCGCAGCAAAGGAGGCGACGCCGCCAGCCAAGCGCATCGAATGGATCATCGGCGATGCGATCTCTGATGCCACGTCTGGGGAGGTCGATGTTGTTATCTCTTCGCTGCTCACCCACCACTTGACGGACCCTCAGATCGTCCTGTTTCTTCGCTGGATGGAGAAGACGGCGCGACGTGGATGGTTTATCAACGATCTTCATCGTCAACCGGTGCCCTACCACCTCTTTCGTCTCTGGGCGCGCTTCACAAACTGGCATCCGTTCGTCAAATACGATGGGCCCGTGTCGATCCGGCGCAGCTTTGTCGTTGAGGATTGGCATAACCTGTGCGCGGCCTCCGGACTTACCTCGGAGACCATCGCAATCAAGGAGTACCGTCCTGCGCGCCTTTGTGTCGGACGCGTCAAATAGAACGACGCGCCACAGCGGCACCCGCTAGCGTTCCCGCTACTATTAACCAGAGGCCTCTTCATGTCTTTTCGCAGTACCCTTCTTGCTCTCTCAGCCTTGGTTCTCACCACAAACTTCGCAGCACAAGCGCAACGGCTTCCCGGCGGCGTACATCCAGAGCACTATGGGCTTACCCTGACTCCAGATCTTCATACGGCGACCTTCAGCGGGGAGGAGACAATCGACCTGGTACTCGATGCGCCGAGCAGGAGCATTACCCTGAATGCGGCCGAGATCAACTTCGGTGAGGTGAAGGCATATGTTCTGCCGGTGGCGGCCTACGCCTACGGCAAGCTGGGAACGCAGCCGACACCCCTGAATGCGCTCGAGGCAGACAAACATCCGCAGACTGCAACGACGTCGCTGGACGGAGCAAAAGAGCAGGCCACGTTTACCTTTGCGAACGAACTGCCCGCGGGGAGGGTGACGCTGGCGATACGATACACGGGCGTCCTGAACGATAAGCTCCGCGGGTTCTATCTCTCGAAGACGAAGACGCGCAACTACGCCGTAACGCAGTTCGAAGCGACCGACGCACGGCGCGCCTTTCCCAGCTTCGACGAGCCTGCGCTGAAGGCGACCTTCGATATTGCGCTGATCGTCGATTCGAGCGACACGGTGATCTCGAACACCAACATGATCTCTGACAAGCCGGGCCCAATCGCCGGCAAGCACATCCTCCGCTTCGCGACCACGCCGAAGATGTCGACCTACCTCGTCGCGTTTCTGGTGGGCGACTTCCAGTGCACCGAAGGCAAGTCGGACGGCGTTCCGGTCCGTGCCTGCTCGACGCCCGACAAGGTGCAGCTGACGAAGTTCGCGCTCGAGTCGGCGAAGTACGTTCTCCACTACTACGACACCTACTTCGGAATTAAATATCCGATGCCGAAGCTCGACATGGTGGCGCTACCCGACTTTGAGGCAGGCGCGATGGAGAACTTCGGCTGCATCACGTATCGTGAGACCGATCTGTTGACGGACACGAAGACCGGCGACATTCCTTCAAAGAAGCGCGTTGCGGTCGTGGTGGCGCATGAGATGGCGCACCAGTGGTTCGGCGACATGGTGACGATGCAGTGGTGGGACAATCTGTGGCTGAACGAGGGCTTTGCGACATGGATGGAGACCAAACCGGTGGCCGAGTGGCACCCGGAGTGGAACTTCCAACAGGACGATGCGCAAGATCTCGACCAAACTTTGAACCTTGATGCGCAGAAGACCACCCGGACAATTCGAGCGACTGCGAACACGCCAGACGAGATCAACGAGATGTTCGACGGCATCGCGTATGGCAAGGCAGGCGCGGTGATCGGAATGGTCGAGAACTATCTCGGCAAGGAGGTCTTCCGGCAGGGTGTCCACAACTACTTGCAGGCGCACCTGTATGCGAACGCGACGGCGGAGGACTTCTGGAACGCACAGACGGCCAACTCGCACCTGCCGGTAGACAAGATCATGTCGAGCTTTGTTACCCAGCCGGGGGTGCCTCTGCTGACGTTTTCTGAACGGCAGGTGAGCAGCGTTCCGGTCACTCAAGGCCGTTTCTTTTTGTCCGCGACCGCAACCGCAGGGAAGGACCAACGGTGGACCGTGCCGGTGTGCCTCAAGACCAGCGGCCTGCCGATCTGCCGCGTGCTGACCCCGGAGGATTCGACGATTCCCCTCCCTGCGGATGTTGCGTCTCCGATGTTCTATGCCAACGCGGGCGCCAAAGGCTACTACCGGACCGCCTACACGCCGAAGCAGTACAGCGCGATCGTCGCGAAGGCAGAGACCGCCCTGTCGCCGCCGGAGAAGATCGGGCTGCTGGGCGACCGCTGGGCGCTGGTACGGTCGGGACGGGGAAGTGTGGGGGACTACCTCGATCTGGTCCTGGCGCTGAAGCAGGACCCCAACGCCGCCGTGTTGGACACTGCGCATCAACAGATTGAGAAGATCGATGACATCGCCACAGACGAGGACCGTGCCGAGTTCGCCGCGGTGCTGCGACGGCAGTTTGGGCCGGTATATGCGGCGCTGGGCAGTCCGGTGAAGGGCGAGTCGTTCGATCGCCAGCAGCTTCGCGGCACCTTGTTCGAGATCTTGGGCGCCGCGCACGATCCCGCGGTGCTCGCGCGAGCGCAACAGCTGACGGGGCGGGCCTTCGCTGCGGAGAACAAGAAGGACAAGACGCTGGATGCGACGCTCTCGGACGCTGCAGTGCTCGTGAGCACAAGTAACGGCGATGCAGCGCTCTACGACAAGGTGCTTGCGATTAGCAAAAACTCCAATGACCCGAGTGAGCAGGAGGACGCTCTGCACACTCTCGCGCGCTTCCGCGATCCTTCCCTTGTGAAGCGTACGCTCGACTACATCGCGTCAGGCGAGGTGAGGAACCAGGACAGCTGGACATTATTGGTGGCGCTGCTCCGGCACAGGGAAACACGCGACCAGACATGGGATTACATCCAAAAGAACTGGGACAAAGTGCATGCACAACTGACCGTTTCGTCAGGTGCAGACGTGGTCGCGGCCACGGGGTTCTTCTGCACAGTGCGACAGCGGGACGAGGTGATCGACTTCTTCACGACACATAAGGTGGAATCTTCTGAACGCACACTCGCCAAAGCTGTTGACAGCATTAACGACTGTATTCAGCTGCGCTCCGCACAGGAGCCTGATTTCCACAGGTGGCTCGCGGCCCAGGCGAAGTAAAAAGGCCCTTGGCCGGTACATCGTAAGGTCGTAGACGGGTAGGACTTAGCTGGAGCAGCCTAGAGCGCAAGCAACACAACTCTGGGACGCTTCAGTAGTCCTTGTGGTCTTGCCAGGGGCTGTACCATGGGAGGCACACTGCGAGAAGACAGCGCTCAACTTCGTGGACGAACCATTAAAATCTTAATTGATACACAAAAGTGTTATGTAGTGAGGGTCATTCTGCGTTGACTTTCAACTTTCGTGACGGTACCTTCCCAAAAGAGGACACAAATGAAGAAAACCTGTCTTGTACTTGCCGGCATCGCCCTCCTCTCTTCCGTCGCCCTCCCGCTTTACGCTCAGGGCGGTTGTGTGAACTCGCCTGAAAATCCAACAGCAATTCTCGCAGTTGTAGGCTCCGCAGGTGCATTCTTCGTATCCGCTCGTGCACGTATCAAGGCCCGTCGCAATTCGGCCAAGTAAACATAAATAGACTCCCCTACAAGGCTGGCCACTTTTCTCCCCAGTGCGTCGCCTGAAGCTAAATTTGTATGTCAACTTTCCCGGCTGCCGCTGAAGTCAGCCCACTCCGTATTACTGGAGCGGTTCGACTCCGTGCGTACCGTGCCGCGGGGCTTGCTGCGCTTCTTGCACTCCTTGGTTTGTCCACAATCTGGTCCACCATGAACGCTCTATGGGGGATGTGGACGACTGACGCCCTTAAGTCGATCGGGATGTTTGTCCCGATCGTCAGCTTCTTGCTTATTCTACGCGTCTGGCGCTCTCTCGGATGGGAGATGGAAGGCAGCTGGTGGGGACTGGTCATCCTCGTCGTTACAGCCGCCATCGTACGTGTGCGGGACCAGTCGATCATGGTCTTCGTTCTTTCGCCGAAGTGGTCGATCTACGTTCCGCCGCACTCGTTGGTCGTCTTTGCATATGGCGCGGGGGTGGTCCTGCTCTTTGGCGGCAAGCGGCTGTTCCGGGCTGCCCTTTTCCCCCTCGTCCTTCTCTGGTTCGTCAACCCGATTCCCCATATTTTCAATGTGTTTGTGGACCTGCCGCTGCAGCGCGCCTCGGCCCATGTCGCACGGGCCTTTGCGATTGCGCTGGGCCAGCCGCTGAGCCCGGACCAACTCCGCCTGATGTTTACGCCGGAGTTCGGCATGTTCATCGCCCCCGGGTGCAACGGCATTCGCGGCGCCGTCACCATGGGATTCATCGCATTGATCGCAGGCTACGTCTATCGTTTCCGCTGGTACGCGCACTCTGCGGTCGTGGCTGGGGCCGTTCTGTTGGGGTACGTCTTCAACTTTGCCCGGCTCTGCATTCTGGTGCTGTATTACCTGGTCGCGCTGCACTTCACGTCGCTGCAGGACAAGGCGGAGATGGGCGACTACATCATTGGGGCCAGCCTCTTTCTCCTTGGCACCTTTTTGCTCTTCTATGTTGTCCGCCGCTTGAGTGAGTCTCCGGGCCAGATCAAGCCGCCTGCGATAAATTCTGCGGGAGCAGGACCTGCCGTAGATTGGGGTTCGGTGAACAGTGGCGGACGCTCTCTTTATCTTCGATTCGCAGCGATGCTCGTCCTTGTTCTGTTCAGTTGTTACGGTGTTGCACGGGCCTATGTGCACGCGCATAGCGACAGCTACGCGTCCCAGATGAGATCAGATCAGAATGCTCCCGGTCAGTTTCCTGCTCGCGTCGGCAGCTACACCCTGTCGCGTTCATGGAACGAGAACCTCTTCACCGGGCCGCTCGTCTTTCACTGGGCCCAATACGTGCCGGCCGATGGCGGGACACCCGTCTCCATTGGCATATCTCCCGTGCTTGGCTCACATGACACGCTGGTCTGCCACTCGGCCCGCGGGGAAGATCCGCTCTGGCGCGACCAGATCACGCTGCCGACTGCGGGCAACGTCTCCGTGAACTTCTCTGGATCCTTCTTCAACGATGGCGCGACCCAGTATCTGGAGGCGACCACTATCTGCAACGGCGGTTCGTGCGGCGAGTACTCGAGCGACCGCACTCACTTCGGCCTCGTTTACAGCAAACCGACCTCTAAGGCCTTGTTCACGCAGGACCCGCAGCGCCCCATTCCGATTCTGATCAAGGCAGAGACAATCGATACGACGCTTCCGCAGGCAGTTGCCCGTCAACAGATGATCGCTGCTGTTCGCTCCTTCCTGGCCTCCGTTGATCTGGACGGTCTCACGCAACCGTACCGTCACCAGTAGGCGCAGTTTCCTTGGTATCCTCAATCCCGATGAGATCATTTTTTCGCGGAGTCCCCGTATCTCTGGCGGTGGCAGTAGCTGGGGCAATTTCTTTTACTCTCGCTGGTTGCAGTGGCTCTAGCGCCCCAGCCCCCCGTCCCACCCTCACCATCACTGCCGCCAACACAAGCCGGGTCTACGGAACTTCTAACCCGGTCTTTACCGCTTCGGCCAGTGGAGCCCTTGCCGGTGACACCTTCACGTTGACCGCCTCCACCGTCGCGACGCCTTCCTCTCCTGCCGGCACTTACTCGATCGTTCCCGCCGCCACTGGCGCCAATCTCGCAAACTATAACGTCATCTACCTCAACGGTACCCTGACCGTCGATAAGGCCACCCTCACAGTTACGCCCAACAACCAGAGCATCTTGTCAGGATCTGTGCTCCCCTCTTTCACCGCGACGATTGCGGGCTTCGTCAATGGAGATACGCAAACTGTGGTCACCGGACTCCCGGCCCTGACGACCACCGCCTCCTCCTCGTCTCCTGCCGGTTCTTACCCGATCACCGCCACTCTTGGAACTCTCGCCGCCGCCAATTACAGCTTTACCTTTGGGACCGGCACTCTAACCATCACTCAAGCGAGCAATCCTGGTGTCGCCTTCACCGGCAGGGCAATGGCCGGCCAAGGTCCGGTCGTCGGAGCAACCGTGCAGCTGTACGCTGCGGGCACAACTGGCAACGGCTCTACTAGTACCTCTCTCCTCACCAGTACTCTGACCACCGACGGGGCCGGGGCCTTCAGCGTCGCCGCCGGATATGCCTGTCCCGCAGCCTCTTCGCAGCTCTATGTCGTCGTCCGCGGAGGACAGATCGGGACCACCGGCGCCCCCAACCCGGCCATCGCCCTCGCCACGGCTGTCGGTGCCTGCAGTCAGCTTGCATCGGGCTCACAATTCGTAATCAACGAGGTCACGACCGCCGCCACAGCATACGGACTCGCCCAGTTTCTCAACCCCGGCGGCAACCTTGGAGCCACCGCAACCAACACTCAGGGTCTCGCCAACGCCGTCGCCACCGTAGCCAGCCTCGCTAACCTGACAACCGGCACATCTCCCGGGGCCACTTTCCCCCAAAACGGAACATCGCCTGCCGCGAAGATTAACTCCGTCGCCAATTTATTGAACACCTGCACGACAGCGACCTCTTCGGCAGGCTGCGGCCCGCTCTTTTCCGCGACCACCCCCGCCGGCGGAACTGCTCCAACCGACACCCTCGACGCCGCACTCGATCTCGTCCGCAATCCCGGAACCAACGTCGCTACGCTCTATACGCTTTCGACCACCAGCACTGCTTTTACCCACCCACTGACCGCAGCGCCTTCAGACTGGACGATGTTTATCAATTACACCGGAGGTGGCATGCATGGGCCTACCGGCGTCGGCGTCGACTCGACCGGCAACATCTGGGTCGCCAGTTACTACAGCGCCGCATCGGAGTTCTCGCCTACCGGCACTCCAGCCTTTCCGAACGGCATTACCGGCGGGGGCCTCTTCGAGTCCTACGGGCTCGCCATCGACGGTCAAAATAACGTGTGGGTCCCAAACGAGGAGACCCCGACAAGCGTCAACAGTGGTCTAGGTAGCGTGACTGTCCTTAGCTCAGCCGGTCAAGTCATCTCCGGCACGACAGGGTACACCGCCGGAGGCATTGCCTACCCTATTGCTGTTGCCGTCGACACCAACGGGACCGCCTGGGTCGTTGATAACTACAACTCGACCGTCACCTTGCTTTCCAGCAACGGTCAGCCGCTCTCGGGTACCACGGGATACGCCTCCTCCCAGTTCGCCTTCGCCGACGCCATCGCCATCGACGCCAACCACAACGGCTGGGTGGGCAACAGCGAAGCCAACCCCGGTACCGTCACCAAGGTCGCTCCCGATGGCAGCCAGTTCACCAGCTACGCCTGCTGCAACTGGCCGGCAGGCGTAGCTATCGATCAGCGCGGCTTCGTGTGGGCCACCAACTACATGGGCGATAGCATCAGTCAACTGGCCAGCGACGGCACTGTGATCTCAAGCGGTTACAGCGACAATAAGGCCAGTATCTGGCATCCTCAGGGCATCGCGATTGATGGGTCCGGCCACGTTTGGGTGACCAACTTCTTCGGTTCATCGATTACAGAGCTCGTCGGCTCAGCCGCAAACTCGCCCGGGCAGATCCTCTCGCCTACGGCAGGCTGGGCGCTGGACGCAATGGTGGACGAAGGGTTTGCCATCGCCATCGACGCCAGCGGCAACCTGTGGATCACAAACTTCTACAGCAACACCCTCACCGAGATCGTAGGATTGGCGACTCCGGTGAAAACACCACAGTTAGGTCCGGCGCAGGTGCCCTAGAGACACTCTCTCTGGCGTCGCACCGCACTTCGCCCAATTCAGGCACAGCACGTTTTGAGGTACAACCACAAGGTCTTCGCCGATTCGGCCCTGCCACGCCTCCACGCCTTCACCCCAAATGTCTAAATTTCCCACGCTTATTGCCCCTGCGGCGTGTATTTGCCCTTGATTCACAATCAAAAAAAACTTCGAATTAGGGCTTGACAGGTCTCACTGCAAGAGCAGAAGCTTTCTAGCGCGTGCAAGGTGGTCTGACCTTAGACCCCCAAGAAAAAACAAGCAGGATTCATCAAGACAACTAAAAGTCAGTTTTCACCCCCGAAACACCTTAATTTGTGAGGTTAGATTATGACGTTCAGCAAGATTTCCAAACAGGCCGCAGTGCGGCGTGAAGCTTCCAATGCCCTTGTTTTCTCCGGGTTTCTCCTACTCCTTACCGCCGTTGTGCTGCTATGGAGCGCCCCAGCGAGCGCCCAACTCGCCGGCAAAGGCGAAATCAAAGGTCAGATCACTGACTCCAGTGGCGCCGTAGTTCCGGGCGCTATTGTCACCGCAACGTCCACAACGCAGGGGACGAAGCTCGCCCGTACGACGTCGAACGCCGGTGAATTCGATCTATCGCCGCTCGACGCCGGCATCTACACCGTGACCGTTACCGGCAAGGGTTTTCAGTCGCTGACCCAGGAAAACGTCCACGTCAATTCGTTGGAGGTCGTAGACCTTAGGCTCGCCCTGACGGTCGGTTCTGAGACCCAGACCGTCGATGTCTCCACCGCTCCGCCTCAGTTGGAGACCAGCAATGCGACCCTGGGCGCGACCATGGAAAACGACCTCTACTCCGCGCTGCCGATCGAGATGGGCGCCTATGGCAACCCCGACCAGCGCCGCGCCACCGACTTCGCGTTCCTCATGCCCGGTGTGCAGGGCAATAACACCACCGGCAACGCCACCACCAACACTGGTATCGTCAACGGCTCGGGCAGCCGTGGCGCCGTCAGCGCGGTATACGTCGACGGTCTCCCCTTTGTACGTGCCGGTGGCAATGGCGATCCGCGGTATGTGTGGACAGCGATCTCCGTCGATGCGGTCGATCAGTTCCAGGTGCAGACCAGCGGCTACTCCGCAATCTATGAGGGCCAGGGTATTCAGAACTACACCATCAAAGCTGGCGGTAACAAATATCATGGCTCGGTCTATGAGTTCTTCCG
>DATHQG010000166.1:0-2183 GCA_035483075.1 Edaphobacter sp.
CCGCATCGGCTACGAAACCGACCTCCAAAATCTCGCGGAAACTCTCGCGAGTGGCATGTCTGGAAAAGGCGCCGCCGAACGTTCGTGGACACTGCTTGCCCTCTTCGCCGGGGGGGCCTCACTCGCAAGGACCGTGAAGGATGAAACGATACGAGCCAAGATCCTCGATTCCGTGCGGGAGTCTGCCCTCAAGGTCTGCGAAAAGCGCTAGTCGCAGGCCGAGAGGAGTCCAGATCACCACCGACATCAGGGTCGCGTCTAGACAAAACAAAGGCCAGCATTATTGTCGTGGTTACTGCATTGTCGCCCTCGTGGCTCGCGAGGAGCGCTTGAATCTCTGACATGGATCCAAATCGTGCGAGACGGCAGCGACCTTACCCGTAAGCCGTTCGGCTTTGCAAAGTCCGTTCTGCAGATGAAACTTCACCGCTGTTCCTGCCGTTCAAGTGAAGCAGGTTACGCGAACGCTCGACGCCACTCCCCTTTTCGAGCTCGACAGAGCGGGGCACTGGCGGCACGATTTGAGAAGCGATTCACCATACTTCGTTGCAATGAGAGAAGGGGTCATCTCAACGCCATGGGCCGGATCTGGAACGGCACCTTTAACGCTCACCCCGCTGACGGGTCGAGATACCGAACTCAGTTTGTTGAAAGATCGGTGGGAGCAGACTCAGGAGGGAATGGGCCAAGTTGTCCTCCTGGTGGGGCAGCCCGGCCTCGGCAAGTCGCGCCTCGTGCAGGCGCTCACTGAGCATATGAAGGCCCGCGTCCGTAACGCTTCCTCCGCAGAAGCTGGCGAATCCACCAGGGCCTCAGTCGACCAGGACTCTCCGGTCATCGAATGGCGTTGCGCCCAACGTTTTCAGAACTCGGAGCTGCATCCGGTGTCGGATTATCTGGAGCGATTCCTCTGGGCCGGTTGCGAACCTTCTCCGGCGGCTCGCTTCGACCGGTTGGCGCAGCATTTGGAGAAGTATGATCTCTGCCGACCGGAGTCCGTGGCCCTGTTTGCGAAGCTGCTTTTTCTGCCACCGGACGAGCGCTACTCGGTGGCGGGCCTCAGCGCTGCTCGTGAGCGGGAGGCGACCTTTTGCGTGCTCCGGGATTGGTTTCGCGCCCATGCCGCTCAACGGTCGGTGCTCCTTGTAGTCGAGGACCTGCATTGGATTGACGCATCGACCCTGGAATTCCTTGGCCATTTCGTCGGCGAGGTCCCGCAAGAGAGAATCCTCACGGTCCTCACGTTTCGTCCCGAATTCAAACCCCCTTGGCCGGCGCAGGCTCATCAAACGACCCTGGCACTCAATCGCCTGACGCGACGGCAAGTGACCGAATGGATGCGAAGAGATGCGGGGGTAGCGCTGCCGGAGTCGTTGGTCGCGCAAATCTATTTCCGCACCAGCGGAGTTCCGCTATTGGTCGAAGAGTTTACGCGTATGGCCCGTGAGTCAACGGTGTTCGAATCGGCCGGCGTTCCGTCCCCCGCTACCGCGACGGCGAAGCCGAAAGAATTGCCACAGACGCTCCAGGAGCTCGTGATGGCCCGGCTCGGTCGTATGTCCAGCAACCTCGAGGTGGCGCAACTGGCCGCCACGCTGGGCCGCGAGTTTGACTACGAACTAGTCGCTGCCGTCGTAGCCGTCGACGGAGAGACGTTGCGGAGCGAATTAGCGAGAATGGTTGCCGCCGACATTCTCTACGTCAAAGGCCAGCCGCCCGCATGCACTTATCAGTTTAAGCACGCGCTGCTCGAGGAAGCGTTGCATCACGCGATCGACGACCGGAAGCGTCGCTACTTTCATCAACGGGTTGCCGAGGTTATGGAAGTGCGGTTTGCGCATTTGGCGGAAACTCAGCCGGAGCTGCTCGCCCTGCATTTCACGGAAGCTGGGATCATCGAGAAGGCGATCGGATATTGTCTGAAGGCGGGGCTGCGGTCGCGAGGCCGCTGTGCCCATGTTGAGGCGGTTGGCCATCTTACGCAAGGTTTGAAGCTTCTGAAAACGCTGGAGGGGTCGCCGGATCGGGACGCCCGCGAATTGGAGTTCCTCGGTCCGCTCGGTACCTCCTACATCGCCTCACGGGGGTATGCGGCGCCGGAAGTGGGCCCGGTCTTTCGTCGCGCCCGTACGCTTTGTCTGCGGGTGGGGCGAACGCCCCAGATCTTTGCGATGATGTGGGGG
>DATHQG010000167.1:0-6429 GCA_035483075.1 Edaphobacter sp.
GAAGCCGCCATGATGATGACCTTCGTCAACATGGACGCTCCCGGCATCACAATCCTGCCCACCCATCGCGTCGTAACCGGAATCGAAAACTTCTCCTCTCCCGACTTCATCACCAAAGCCAGCGCCTTCTACAACATCACCGAACTCGCCGCCTCGTCCTCATCGGACCTCATGGCTCAACTCAACCAATCCCCCGGCGACTCTTTTATCGCCGCCACCGGCGACGGCAACTACCTCCTCACCCCCAAACCAGAGGCCATCGGCCCCTTTCTCAAGGACCTACCCCCAAGACAGCGCCAGCTCGGCGTCGCGCAGCTCCACACCGTCGTTCTCGACCACCTGCTCGGTCTCACCGAAGACCGCATTCGCGCCACCGGCAACATCCAATACCTGCGCGAGGCCGTCGAAGCCGTCGCGCTCGTCGAATCCGGCGAAGCCAACATCGCCTTCCTCATCAAGCCCATCACCCTCGACCAGCTCAAAGACGTCTCTCTCTCCGGCGAAGTCATGCCACAGAAATCCACCGACTTCTACCCCAAGCTCCTCAGCGGCCTCGCTATCTACGCCCTCGACTAGCTCCAAACACCCAGCAACCCGGGTGGCCCATCCTTCACAGTCTCATCGTGAAGGGTGGGTTATCGAACCCTGAGCATAGTCGAACGGGGAGACCGCTCTATTACACGCCCATTCACTCCATGAATCGCCACCGGAGACACCTTCCCATCACCGTCCCGCTCCGCGTTTACAATCAACCAGACTCCCTTGATCTCTCCCCATCGACAAATCGCGACGCACCTCACCCTCGCCGTCCTGACGACGCTCCCTATCGCCGTTTCCGCCCAGCAACCCATACCCCGCACCACCGTCCTCCTCGACGCCGCCCACGGTGGCCCCGACACCGGCGCCCACCTCTCCAACAACCTCCTCGAGAAAGACCTCACTCTCACCTTCGCCGGCCGTCTCCGCGCCCTCCTCACCACCGACGGCTTCACCATCATCTCCACCCGCGACACAGACCCAACCGTCCCCTTCACCACCGACCAGCGCGCCGAGATCGCCAACCACGCACATCCCACCGCCTGCCTCGTCCTTCACGCAACCGACAGCGGCAACGGCGTACATATCATTACCTCCACTCTCGCCCCGCCCGACGAATTCGAGGGGCCCCATCCAACTGTCCTCTGGAACTCCGCCCAGGCCAGCTCCGTCTCCCAAAGCCTCAACCTCGCCAACGAGATCGGCCTCGCCCTCCAGCACGCCAAGCTCCCCGTCATCCTCAGCCGCGCCTCCGTCCGCCCCATCGATAACCTAACCTGCCCCGCCGTCGCCATCGAGATCGCCCCTCTCGTCCCCGCCGACTCCGACCCCACGCCCATCACCAACGCCGCATATCAACAACGTATCGTCCGCGCCATCGCCGCCGCCCTGATCTCCTGGCGCAACCACCAGATTCAGGCCATAGGGGCCGCAAAATGATCCCCCGCTACCAGCGCATTCTCTTCTGGGGCCTCGTCGCCGGCATCCTCCTCATGGCTGCCTTCCTCCTCCATGGCTGCGAGCAGGCCCAGAAGCGTCTCTCCGCGTCCTACGACGCCACTCCCATCGCCGCCCCCACCTCGGCCAACACCGAAGACATCACCCTGTACATCGCCAGCGACGCCGACGCCTCTATCGTTCCCACTACCGAATCACTGGCCCTGCCCCAGGAACCCTCCGTCCGTGCCCGTGCCTTGCTCGAGCACCTCCTGGCCGCCTACGCTCTCCCCAGCTCGGCCCACCCGCTCCAGAGCGGCCCTGCCGTCGACGACGTCTTCCTCCTCACCGATCCAGAACCAGCCACTGGCGGACAGCCGGGCCAGCTAGCCGTCATCAACCTCCATGGTGAGTTCATCAACAACCACCCCTCCGGTATCCAGGTCGAAGCCCTCACCGTGCAATCCATCATCGGCACCCTCCACGCGGCCCTTCCGCAGATCACCGCCATCCGCTTCCTGGTCGACGGCCAACCTCACGACACACTCGCCGGTCACGCCGACCTCCTCCGCACTTACCCCGCCACCGACACTAGCGCCAAACCCATCACGCCAATCGAAACCCCGGCCACACCGTAAACATGACTCAAACAAAAACCCAGATGACAGAAACCCAGACAAGGTCCCCCATCATCGGCGTCTTCGACTCGGGCTTCGGCGGCCTCACCGTGCTCCGCGCGCTGTTGCCGCTCGTCCCCGGCGCCCACTACATCTACCTCGGCGACACCGCCCGGCTCCCCTACGGCTCCAAGTCCCGCGAGACTGTCGCCCGCTACGCCGTCTCCAGCGCAAAGTTCCTCCACGAGCAGGGCGCAGACCTCCTCGTCATCGCCTGCAACACCGCCACCGCCCTCGCCTTCGAAGACATCCAGCGGGCCCTGCCCATCCCGGTGATCGGCGTAGTCCAACCCGGCGCCCACGCCGCCCTGCAATCGACGCCACCTTTTCAAGAATCGTCATTTCCAGAGCCACCCTCTCAAGAATCGTCATTTCGACCGAAACGCAGCGAAGTGGAGAAATCTGCTTCTCTACCACCGCCACCCCGGGTGCCCCATGTTCGCGACGGTCTTATCGTCGCTAACGTGGGGTTGAGCAGTCCACCACCACTCTCCCCCCAAAACCAGGTCCTCGTCCTCGCCACTGCCGCCACCGTCCGGTCCCGCGCTTACACCCACGCCCTAAACGCCCTCGACCTTGCAGCGCACGAAAAGGCCTGCCCACTCCTGGTTCCTCTGGTAGAAGAAGGCTGGATCAACCACCCCGTCACTGATGAAGTTCTACGTATCTACCTGACCGAAGCACTCAATGAAGCCCCAAACGCCCAGACTCTCCTCCTGGGCTGCACCCACTACCCGTTGATCGAGCCAGCCATCCGTCGCGTCCTCGCGACCATCGGCCATCCCCTCATCGTCGTCGACTCCGCCGACGCAACCGCCCGGGCCGTGGCCGCTCACCCAGCATTAGCGACTCACCGCTCCGAAGAAAAGACTCCCAACTGTACCTTCTATGCAACAGACTCCATCGAAAAATTCCAACGCCTCGGCTCCAACTTCCTAGGCCAGCCAGTTGCCAAGGTCAATCTTGTCGACCTTGGCGGATAACAACCACCCAAATCTCCCGCAATCCGCCAACCGCAACCTTCGTCTTCCATCTAGGGAACCGCCGCGTCCCTCGGGCTATACTCGTCGAAAGAACACGGCAGCACTCGAAATCGACGTGTATTAACAGACAAGAATAAACTATTTATTTAGAAGACTTTACAAGCACCGCCCATTGAAAATAGGGACTTTGTCCTAGCAGTCCAGATTTAAGTCCTTTTCTTCGAAGACTTTGCACGATTTTGCCAGGGAGGGGATCCTCCCGGAACGGAGCTGACCGCGATGCCTTACCTGCTCAAAACCGAACCCGACACCTATTCCTACGACGACCTCCTCCGCGACGGCGAGACCATCTGGGACGGCATCTCCAACCCCCAGGCCCTCATAAACCTTCGCAGCATGAAGCCTGGCGAAAAACTCGTCATCTACCACTCCGGCAAAGGCAAAGTCGCCGTCGGCACAGCTAAAGTCGTCTCCGTCGATGACTCCGACCTCAAGGACCCCAAAGTCAGGATCAAAGCCGGCAACCCAGTAAAGCACCCACATACTCTTGCCGAGATGCGCGACGCACCTGTCTTCAAAGACTCAATCCTCTTCCGCCAGTTTCGCCTCTCGGTGGTGCCCATCTCCGAAGCCCAATACGACTGGCTCACCTCCTCTCACTAAAATTGCAGCATCTAACTGGATTCTGCAGCTTCAAGTTCACTTGTTTCTCAAGTCGCTACGCATACAATCGGCACAGGCCCCCGAATGTCCTTCATTTCCTCGGTAGATGTCGGCACCCTTCTCGGCTGTCAGATTGTTTTGACGCTCGTGTATGCGATCGTGTTCTGCTGCATGAAGGTCATCTACCCCTACCTTCGTGGCGCCGGCGCCGTCACCCTTGCGTTCTTCGCGGCAACCATCGCCAACGTCCTTCTGCTACTGTCCGGTTCCATCCCAGCCTTCCTCTCGGTTGTTATTGCCCATTGCTTACTGCTCTGCGCCTTTGTGCTCTTCTACACGGGCGTCCTTCACTTCTTCAAGAGTCCTCGTAAGATCCGCTACGCCTGGATCCTCACCGCCGTCGCATCTGCCCTGACCGGATACCTTGTCCTTTCCCACAACCACCCCCTGGCCCTCACCTATGTCATCGCCATCAGTTTCTTTCTCGTCCGCGGCGTTATCGCAGTCGAGATCTTCCGCCAGGCAGCGGACCGGATCTTTCTAAAGGTCTTCGCCTATCTCATGGCTGGCTATGCCATCTTCGCTTTGAACCGCGTCTTCTTTCTGCTCGTGTATGGCGTCATGCCAAATCGAGAGCAGCGTGCGGTCCTACAGACCGTCTCGGTTCTCCTCAGCGTCTCCTTTGCCTTCCTCATCGGCCTCTCTTTCCTGCTCATGCTTTGCGGTGACTTACTCACCCTCGTCAAAGACGAGTCGGAACGCGACCTGCTCTGCGGCGTCCTCAACCGCCGCGGTATCGAGCAGAAGCTCGATGCCGAACTTAAGCGTGCCGGCCGCAGCGGCCACGGCCTCTCAATCGCGCTGGTCGACATTGATCACTTCAAAGCCATCAACGACTATGCTGGACATGCAGCTGGCGACACCGCCCTGCGTGATGTCGTCTCAGCCATCTCAGGTCGTCTGCGCGTACATGATCTCCTTGGCCGATTCGGTGGCGACGAATTTCTCGTTATCTTTCCCCACACCTCCTGTTCAGACGCCCTCGCCGTCTCCAGTCGGATCGAGCAGTCGGTGCAGGAACTCTCCATACCGGGTGCCGGGCTGCCTCTCACCATCAGCATCGGGATCACCCAGGCCGCCCCCGGCGAAATCGCAGGCCCGCTCCTGGCCCGCGCCGACAAGGCCCTCTACGACGCCAAGAACGCGGGCCGTAATTGCTGCCGTGTCCTCCTCCACGAGAAAGACGCAGAAGCGGAACTGGGACACGTCATCCTCCCCTCAAGTCGCAGCGATCTACTCCCGCGATAGCACTTGCCCACCCTCACTGCTATCCTTTAGGTCGCAACCGCATCTGAAAGGAACTCGTAACACCATGATTGATCTCAAAGGCAAAGTCGCGGTCGTCTTCGGCCTCGCCAATAAACGCAGCATCGCCTGGGGCATCGCCCAGAAGCTCTCGGAAGCCGGCGCCACACTCGCCATCTGCTACCAGAACGAGCGCCTCAAGAAAGAAGCCGATGCCCTCATCCCTGAACTCAAGGACGCCAAGGCATACCAGTGCGACGTCTCCGTCGACGCCGAGATCGATGCACTCTTCGCCACCCTCAAAGAGACCTACGGCACCCTACACACGATAGTGCACGCCGTCGCCTTTGCTCCTGCCGACGCCATCAAGAACGACTTCCTCCTCACCACCCGCGAGGACTTCCGCATCGCCCACGACGTCAGCGTCTACTCCCTCATCGCCGTCACCCGCGCCGCCGTTCCGCTCATGGACCAGGGCGGCTCCATCCTCACCCTCACCTACTACGGCTCAACCAAGGTCTTCCCCAACTACAACGTCATGGGCGTAGCCAAGGCCGGCCTCGAAGCCACCGTTCGCTATCTGGCGGCATCGCTCGGCGCAAAAAACATCCGCGTCAACGCCATCTCCGCCGGCCCCATCAAGACTCTTGCCGCACGCGGCATCGGCGACTTCAGCAAAATCCTCGACGCCGTCACCGAACGCGCCCCGCTCCACCGCAACGTCGACCAACTCGAAGTAGGCGGCGCCGCCCTCTTCCTCTCGAGCGATCTGGCCAGCGGCATCACCGGAGAAATCACCTACGTCGACTGCGGCTTCAACATCACTGGCTTATAAAGGTTGGAATCAATGGCGCAAAGCCGAATTAGTTTCGCCTCGGTGGACAAATTTGGTATTTCGTTGGCATTGCTGCTCGGTCTCTTTGTTGCAGCGGCCACTTTTATTTTGACCGGAGCGGAGCTTTCAATCTTCTCTTCTATCCACTGATGCCCGGACTTATCGTGCGCCTTTTGATTACCGGGGTCCATGGCGGCACAGCGACACAAGAAGCAATCGCTTCATGGATTGCAAGTATCGTGAATGGCGGTTTTTATTTCGGAATTGTAGTTATTGCCAGACTGATCTGGAGAAAATTAATTTCACGACCGACGGCTTACAAGCGAATTTCATAAATCGAGGAAACAAATCCATGACTATCTCTGAAATCCTCCTCCAGGACTACGACATCGAGATCTCCAACACCCGCCGCACCCTCGAGCGCGTCCCCGAAGGCAAGAACGACTGGAAGTGTCATGACAAATCCATGCCCCTTGGCAAACTGGCCATGCAC
>DATHQG010000168.1:0-6771 GCA_035483075.1 Edaphobacter sp.
AAGGCACAGCTTGGTGCGCGAAGATTCACAGGGCACCTCAATTTGGCGAACATCGTCGTTTGCTCAAAACGACATGCTGCGGCCCCGGACGATGCTCACTTCCTCCGCGCGATCATCGACCTTGCGCGACGGTGTTGGTACTGCCACTTCTTACAGGTCAACCGTCCTCACTTGCAGAAGTCCTCAGCCAACATGACGAGTCGTCATTCGCTAAACTGAAACCATGCCTCCCACCGAAACAATTACCCGGCCGAAAGACCGCCTCGCCGTAGCGCTGGATCTGCCCGACGAACGCCTGGCCATGGCCCTCGTAGACCACCTCGGCGACACCTGTCAGTGGTACAAGGTCGGCATGGAGCTCTACTACGCCGCAGGAAACCACATCGTCCAGCGCCTTCGCGACCGCGGCCTCGACGTCTTCCTGGATCTCAAGCTACACGACATCCCCAACACCGTGGCCGGAGCAGTTCGTTCCGCCACCCAGGCCGGAGCTTCCCTCCTCACCATCCACGCCAGCGGCGGCTCCGCCATGATGTCCGCGGCAGCCGAGGCCGCAACCGCCCCCGGCTCTCCCCGTCTGTTAGCCGTCACTGTCCTCACCAGCATGGACGCGAACGAACTGGCCGGAATCGGCATCACCGCGTCGCCCGCCGAACAGGTCCTCCGCCTCGCCAGACTGGCCCAGGCCTCGGGCATCAACGGCATGGTCTGCTCCCCCGAAGAGGTCGCCATCCTGCGAAAGGAGACCGGCCCCGATTCCCTGCTGGTCGTCCCCGGGATTCGCCCCGCCGGAAGCGCAGTCGGGGACCAGAAGCGCGTCGCGACCCCCACCCAGGCCATCGCTGACGGTGCATCCCTCTTGGTCGTTGGCCGCCCCATCACGCGCGCCACAGACCCCGCCGCCGCCGCCCGTGCGGTCCTGCAGGAGATCGAACTGGCTAGTTCGGCGGACGCGAAAACAAATTGAAAATAAAGTTAGAAAAAGTGGCATGTTTTTAGGACCCAAAAAGTGTCCGTCAACTCACCACGATTGACCAGCAATTCACCACAACTTCACCACAAAAAAACCACATCCAACACGCACTTTTTCGCAAATACCCCTGCAAAAACGCCTGTCCCACCACAAAAGAAAAAAACACCTAAAACTGCGTAGCCAACCCCGGCGCTTCCGCCCCATGCGTAACGTCCATATCGCTCAATCGAAGCGCCAGTGCCTTAGCCGAGCCACCCCCGCGCTGAAACTCGCTCAACTGCAGCTCCGCCACATCGAAACCCCTCTCCGTCAAGCGTTTAGCGAGGTCTGTCTCAACCGCACCCATCAGAATTTCCCGCCCGGCATTGATTACATTGCAACCAAACTGCGTCGCCTCCAACTCGCTGACAGCAATACGTTTATCCACCCCATACGCTGCTTCAATCTTCACCAGAGAACCCGCATCGAACGCCCCCGGAAAATACAGCAAATAGCCCCCGCTAAGTGGCGCAAAACAAAGGTCCAAATGATAAAACCGCGGATCCACCAGATGCAGCGAAGTCACAGGCGTATGCCAGGCATCGGCCACATGGCGATGGCTGATCTTGCACGTCCGGACCCCATGCGCGGCCCACAAATGCCCGCCATTCGCGTCAAATAGCGCGTCCCCCTCACCTTCAAACGATGTCTCGCGCGGCGTCGCCCAAAGCAGAAAACCCGCGTCCTCCAGCCACTGCCGCACCGGCCGCTCCTCGGTCTGTCGCTGTGGATGCGTGAAGCTCGAGACCGCCGCGACTCCATGTTGGACCAGCGCCGCATGGGCGACAAACACCATGTCCGGCGAGCCTTCGCGCGCATGCAGCAGCCGCACTTCCGCAATTCGCTGAAGCTCTTGATACAGGCCCTTCCACTGCATGAACGCCGTATCACGCGACGGCTGATGAAGGTTCCCAGCCATCCAGGGGTTGATGACGTAGTCCACGTCATACCACTCCGGCGGGCACATCAGATAGGTGGGGCGATTGAATTGGGGTAGAGAAGCAAGGTTTGAAGCGGAAGGCGTTGCAGACGCGGTGGTAATCATAAAACGGGATCCTACTTTCCAGCGTAGAGTCTGCCCGTCCCAACTGACGATCGTCAAGTGCTTGCCGGTAAATTATTTGTACAACTTTGGTGCATGGAGCGGGACCACGATTGGGCCCCTATTTGCCCCCTGTGAATCGCAGGACCCAGGCAACAAAGGGCCCATATAGGGGCCCTTTGTTGCACGTCCAAAGACGAAAGAGTTAGAGTTTTTCGAAGAAATCGCACGCCGAGCAGGAGATATACACGCCGCCAGGAGTACCGCGCTCACGGTCCTTGACGCGCTTGACGATGCGGGTGGGTTTGGAACACTTCGGACAATCCGTGCTCTTGTTGGTATCCATGACCTTCTTACGGTCGCCGGTCTTGGCAATCTTCGCCATAATACTTGTTCTCCCTAATACGAATGTTGCGGCTCGCGCGCTGGATGTCCTGATTAGCTGCCACCCTTGCGGGCAAGCAGAATCGAATCATCCGAAACTTCTCGTAAGGATTGTCCGGGACGCGTCCACGGCGGTAATCGGCTGGAGAAGAACTGCGATTGAGGCTCTTCTATAAGTCTACACGACAGGACCTATGAAGGGCTTCGGAGTCTGGGAAGGGTCTGTAGATGAGGTCGTCGGAGGCGCTGGAATCGGTGCGGCCGGCCCGCTGGTTGGAAACTGGACTTTGCCAGGGCCTCCATCGGGAACGGGTTCTCCTGGCAAGCGCAGCGTCGGCGGCGCCGCTGGCTTGGTCTCATCTGCTCCCTGTTCTTTATCGCCCATCGCGACCTCGCGGGTGGGCGCCGGCGCGTTGAAGCCGCCCATTTCATCCTTGTCATGGATCTCGATGGGCTTGCCGAGTGCAGCGATCTCGACCACTGTCACTCGGTCTCCGACGAACCGGACGAACCGAATGGTCTGGGGCACATGGCCATAGATCCACTCCTCATAGTGGCCGCCATTTGGGTCTCCGCTCTGTTGCTCACGCATCTTGTTTTCTGGTGCGCCCAGTGCAGCGAGGACCATCCGGTGGTTCATTCCAACCAGCACCTCATGGGCCGCGATGGCTTCTTTCAAAGCTGACGGAAGCGTATCGGCGTAGGCCTGCTCGGAGGATTTAACTCCGAAGTCGATCAACGGCTCCAGCAGCGCCTTCACCTCTGGGCTCGACACTTCAGGGATACCACCCTCGAACACCAGCGTGATGCGTGAGCCCGTCGCGACCTCTCCGGTATTTTGCGTAACAGGTGCATCATTCAACTGGACGTGGCTCAGGAAGCGGTGTTTCGCGTAGGGGCCGCCGTTGAAATCGATAACGAGGCGGTCGCTCTTTATTGTCAATGAAGTGACCACGACTCGATCGCCGGGAGCAGCAGCTTGTCCCTTCTCGTAAATTAGTTTTCTGTATTCTGCGGGGCCCGGTGTGAGTTGCCCGTTTGCTTGAAGCGTGATGCCTGAGCTTATTGGCAGAGCACGATGGGCAAAGCCCTGCTCTGCTTCGAGATTGCGAATGAGTTCGCGGCGTCCGCGTTCGTCCAGCTTTCCTTCGGGTAGTGGGACGTGAGTTGGGGTGAAGTCTGTGGCGATGCCTGCGGTGGCGGATTTTTCGCCCACGACGAAGACCTGGGCGTGGGCCGCCGCGAAGGGCAAGGTCAGGAGGCCTGCCAGGAGGGCCGATCTGTTGAGAGTCAGTGCCATGGAAGCACCTCAGATATAGAACAGCTTGCGCCTTCTCTTTGCTTTTGACAAGAGGTGATAGTCACTTTCGGGGGTCAATAGATGTAATTTTTTTGCTGCGGTGAAAAAGGTGGTTTTTACAGGGGGTTTTACGAAAATGTGCGTGAAAAAGGTGGTTTTTTTGTGGTGAAGTTGTGGTGAATTGCTGGTGAAAGATGGTGTGTTGCCGGACACTTTCCCGGACTTTAAAAACATGCCACCTTTTCAGATTTATTTTTGTTGTTTCTTGCCTTTATTTTCGTTCCCGGACGGTCAGGGTTTTGGTTCGTCGCCGACTGAGCGGGCCTGTGGGGTGGTCGGAAGAATTTGGACCAGAGACACTGCAGTGGCGGGCCTTGCCTGCTGCTCCATGGCAACGTGGGCCGCCGGCGGGGGGGCGTCCATGGGATAACCTGCTGCGACGATCGGAACATAGGTGTAGTTCCAGGCGTAGTCGCGCGTGATGCGGACCAGGACAGCCATCCCTACCAGCAAAACGATTGCGGTAAAGATCGCGCCCTCGGGGCCATAGTCTCCGCCGGTGAGCGAGAGCCGGCCGAATGCGCGGGTCTGAACGATGCTCGCAAAGTCAGTGATGCCGCTGACGGGTAGACCGAACAGAATGCCCATGGAGGCGTTCCAGGCAAAATGAAACCCCCACCCCAGCCATAACCCGTTGGTGCGCAACCAGGCTATTGAGAGCAGCAGGCCAGCGAGCACCGTGACCAGAGTGCTAGTCCAGGTGGCGCCCGGATTGAGCGCGTGGCCGAGGCCGAAGAGGAGAGAAAGTGCAATTGTTGCGGCGACCGGACCGATGGCTCCGATCAACCGGCGGAAGGGGTAACCGCGAAATGCGACCTCTTCTGCGAGCGCCGCGACCGCGAGTGTCACTAGATTGAGAAGGAGCAGACCGAAGGCGCGCGGTTGCGTCCAGAGCTGAATGTTCAGTGTTCCGGCCAGCGCCATGGGCAGGACGGCGAGGACGACGAGGCCCCAGCCAAGTGCCGCACCGAGTTCCCACTCCCGTCGCGCCGTGGGACGTTCGGGCAGGCCGATGGCCTCGCGGACGGAGGAGCGCCGGGTGGCGATGGCCTGCAGGACCGCGAACCCCAGCGCCAACAGGAAGAGAAGAAAGACGGAGGTGAGGAGCGGGCGGGCGGCGTCCAGGGCGAAGCGTTGCGAGAGGCCGCGGGCGGCACGCGCAGCCACGGTGTCGGCGGCGAGAAACCAGGCCACGGAGGTCACGAAGAGGGCAAGCTGCAGGGTGCGCTCGGAACGGCGTGACATTGTTGAATCGAGCGCGTGCAACGGTAGTTACTCCAAGGCGTCGGGGTACCGCTAGGCGGTGGTGTAGAACTGCGCGATGTTGCGGAACTTGGTGTAACGCTGCTCCAGCATGACATCGATGGGAAGATTGCGAAGGCCGGCAAGGTGATATCGAAGTTTTTCGTCGACCATCGCCATGGTTGCGGCGGGGTCGTTCTGCGTGCCGCCGCGTGGTTCGCGCAGCACGTCATCGACACAGCCCATCAGTTTGACGTCCCCGGCGGTGTATTTCAGGGCGGCAGCTGCCTGCTGCTTTTTGCTCGCGTCCTTCCACATGATGGAGGCGCAGCCCTCGGGCGATATGACGGAGTAGATGGCGTTCTCGAGCATTAGGACCCGGTCGGCGACGGCGAGCGCCAGGGCCCCGCCCGAGCCGCCTTCCCCGGTGATAGTTGCGATTGTGGGGACGCGCAGGCGGGACATCTCGATGAGATTACGGGCGATGGCTTCGCCCTGGCCGCGCTCTTCGGCCCCGATGCCGGGGTTTGCGCCGGCGAGGTCGATAAAGGTGAATATAGGGCGGCCGAACTTTTCTGCGATCTTCATAGTGCGGAGGGCCTTGCGGTACCCCTCCGGGTCCGGGCTGCCAAACTTGCGGGCGACACGTTCTTTGAGGGTTCGGCCTTTGAGGTTGCCGACGACCATGACCGGTTCGCCGTGGAAGACGGCCATGCCACAGGCCATGGCAGCGTCGTCGCCAAAGGCGCGGTCGCCGTGTATCTCGCTGAAGTCGGTGAAGAGAGCTTCGATGAAGTCCATCGGATAGGGGCGCTGCGGGTGTCGTGCCAGCTCCGTCTTGATCCATGCCTCGGGAGTTGGTACCGGTACCGGGTGAGGATGCGCTGATCTGCCTGGTTCGTGTTCGGCCATCCTAATCATTGTATCGAAGAGCCGGGGATAGTTCTCGGGTGTCAGTTTTCGGCTCTCAGTTGCGACGCAGGTACGTGTCGAGAGCGAGGGCGTTGTGCTCGATCAGGTACAGGAGGAGAAAAAAGACCACGCTATAAGTAAGCTGCTGGCTGGCCAGGTCCCACTGCTGGATTGAGGTGACGCCGATGGTCAAGGCCGTCATAAACACCGCGCCGCATACAAGCGCGATACGGGTGAAGACTCCCAGGATGAGCGTTAGACCGAGGATGGCTTCGAGGAAGGGGATGGCGTAGCTGAAGCCAAAGACGAGACTGTGAGGAATAGGGGACTTGGCGAGGTGTTCTGTCGTGGTTGAAGCGAAGCCACCTACACCGTTGTAGATGCGAATGAGACCGTGACCAGCGAAGTTGACGCCGAAGGCGATGCGAAGAAGCGCGTACGCGAGGGACTTGTCGTTGATTCTCATACCTGTCTAGGACGCGCTGCAGGCGAACCGAGTTACGTCTTTGAGAACTCGAATCTTCCGGGGCCCTGCATTGTGGGCAGTTCAGAGTTTGATCTTCGGGTTATGAAGCCGGAAGCCGGGTCCTTTTGTAGTTTCCGAAAGCCCGTTTCCGAAAACCCCGTTAATGAGATGGTTCGCCGCTTGATCCCCACGTTGAGGTGGATGATCTTGTTGGCAGGTTTAAGGAGGATCATCGACATGCAAATTCGTTCGGTTGGCATTGACCTTGGTAAGACGACCTTTCACCTCGTCGCCCTTAGCGCAGCAGGCGAGGTGCTATTGCGAAAGAAGTTCACTCAGAAGCAGCTTGTTAC
>DATHQG010000169.1:0-16712 GCA_035483075.1 Edaphobacter sp.
ACTCGGTCAGCTACACCATCGGAGAGACCGGGACCGTTGCCTATAGCTATACGGCGGACCCACCTTCCTCTGTCCCCGAACCTGCTTCTTTCCTGCTTGTCGGCACCGGCCTTCTGACCGCCTTCAACCTGCACCGGGTGCAAAAAAGGCACGCCTAAGCACCACTCCGGTAACGTGCTATCGATGCCCATCTTCGCGACCGTATCGTTGCCAAGGTGGGCATTCGTGCTTCGCGCGAGCCGCTTCCAATGCACCATCCTCGAACCCTCGAACATCCAATAGGCTGGACACACCAAGGAGCGCGATGGATTCCGATACCCTCGATCAACAATCGTCATGGAAAGTGGTCATCGTAGGAGGAGGCTTCGCCGGCCTGCGATGCGCCCTCGAGCTCGCCCCTCACGACAACATCCACATCACCCTCCTCGACAAAAACAACTACCAGCAGTTCCACCCCCTCCTCTACCAGGTAGCGGCCAGCATTCTCTCGCCCGACAACGCGGCCTTCGCTCTGCGCGACATTCTCCGCAACCACGACAACGTCGATATCCAGATGGACGAGGTGACCTCCATCGACCTTGAGCAGCGCACCGTCCACACAGCCGCCGGCAACACCTTCTCCGGAGACTTTCTCGTCCTTGCAACAGGCTCGCGTGTGAACTTCTTCGGCGTCCCAGGGGCCGACAAATTCACCCTCCCCCTCTACTCCCTCACTGATGCCGAAAAACTCCGCTCCTCCATTCTCAAGTCCTTCGAAGCGGCAGATCGCAATCGCGCTGATGCCACCGCCGGCCAAGTGAACTTCGTCGTCGTAGGCGGAGGCCCAACCGGAGTCGAGATGGCCGGGACCCTCAGCGACATGCTGACCAGCGTCCTCCAAAAAGAATTCCGTCACGTCGACCCCACCCACGCCCAGGTCTCGCTCATCGAAATGGGCCCCGCCGTCCTCGGCACCTTCTCGCCCGCTTCGCAAACCTACGCAGCATCGGCTCTCAAGGAGCACGGTGTCCAACTCCGCCTCAACACGGCCGTGAAAGAAATCACCGCCAATGAAGTCCTCCTCTCCGACGGCTCGCGGGTTCCGTCCAGACTGGTGATCTGGGCCGCTGGCGTCAAAGCGGAGGTCATTCCCACGCAGCCCGCCGCGCAGCGGCATCCAAACGGAAGGCTCGTGGTGCAGCCTGACCTTAGCATCACGGGCTTCGACGACGTCTACGCCATCGGCGACCTCGCAAACGCCCCAGGCCCCGACGGTAGGCCCCTTCCCCAACTCGCCGCCGTGGCCCAACAAGCCGGAAGGCACTGCGCAAGAAACATCCTCGCCTCTATCAGCGGCGAACCAGTCACCCCCTTCGTCTACTCCGACCGCGGCATCCTCGCCATGATTGGCCGCAATGCAGCCGTCGCCGAACTCGGCAAGCGCCACCACGAACTCGTCGGCCCGATCGCCTTCGCGGCATGGCTCGGCATCCATCTGGCGCTGTTGACCGTCGTCCGTGCCAAGCTCGAAGCCATCGTCGAGTGGTCGTGGCAGTACTTCACCGGCGAGCGCCCCGGCCAGCTCATCGATCGTTAACTTGACAAACCACACCCGCCAACAGCCCCGAGCGGCGAAGTCCGATCAATTAGTCAAACGCTAAGTCCAGACCTAAAGTCTGTTCTCTGAAGACTTTGCACGCTTTTGGTACAGGGACGGGGTACCTTCAAAAATCGCGCGAGATCAGGCAACCTTGCACAAAAAACGATTTTCTTGCTCTTGTAACAAAACACGCATCACACCTCCATAAAGGCGAATCTTCGCCAAACGGAGAAATAAACATGCTCATCCTTCTGCTCGTCTTGATTCTTGTGTTCGGCTTCGGTGGTTATCGGATGGGACCTGGACTCGGCTACTACGGCGGCGGAGGCATCAGCCTCGTCCTCACCATCGTCCTCATTCTGCTCCTGCTAAAGGTCATCTAAGTGTCGATGTCCCATTCCTCGCGCCCGCGAAGAATGGGACATCCAGCGCTATCGCTTCGAAGACCCACCCATCAGCGATCCCAGCACTCCTCGAATCAACTGCCGTCCCACCGTACTTCCCATCGTCCGTGCGGCACTCTTCACCGCGGCCTGCAGCACTGTATCGCCACGATGCGAGCCGCCTGAACCCAGCACTCCACCAAGCGATTCCATCCATCCACCGCCCGAACTCCCCGCAACACCCCCGGCCGGGGCCGTCGTACCCGAGGCCGCGACCTTCCCCTTTAACCTCTCGTAAGCCGACTCGCGATCCACAGCAGTCTCATACACCCCCGCCACCACCGAATTCTTGATGATCCCCGCCCTCTGCTCCGCCGTAATCGGCCCAATCTGGCTATGCGGAGGCAGGATCATCGCCCGCTCCACCATCCCCGGAATTCCCTTCTCATCCAGGAACGAAACCAGCGCCTCACCAACACCCAACTCCGTAATCACCGCCTCCACATTCACCTTCGGATTTGCCCTGAAGGTCTGCGCCGCCGCCTTTACCGCCTTCTGGTCCTTAGGCGAAAACGCCCGCAATGCATGCTGCACCCGATTGCCCAACTGCCCCAGCACGGTATCCGGCACATCAATCGGGTTCTGTGTCACAAAGAACACCCCCACTCCCTTCGACCGAATCAGCCGAACCACCTGCTCAATCCGGTTCTGCAACACCGAAGGCAAATCATTAAACAAAAGATGGGCCTCATCAAAGAAGAAGACCAACTTCGGCTTCTCCGGGTCGCCCACCTCCGGCAGCTTTTCAAACAACTCGCTCATCAGCCAGAGCAGAAACGTCGCATAAAGCTGCGGCGACTTCATCAAGTGGTCCGCCGCCAGAATATTCACTACACCTTTGCCACTCGCGTCCGTCTGCAACAGGTCCTCAATATTCAACGCCGGCTCACCGAAGAACAGATCTCCGCCCTGCTGGCCCAGCGCAACCAACCCACGTTGAATCGCCCCAATACTGGCGGCCGAGATATTCCCATACTGCGTCTGATATTCCTTCGAACTGTCACCAACATGCTGCAGCATCGCTTGCAGGTCCTTCATGTCCAGCAGCAGCAACCCATTATCATCGGCGATCTTGAACACCAGCGTCAACACACCGGCCTGCGTATCGTTCAGGTTCAGGATCCTGCTCAGCAGTAGCGGCCCCATCTCGCTCACAGTCGCCCGCACCGGATGCCCCTGCTTCCCGAACACGTCCCAAAACACCACTGGACATCCAGCAAAGCTCCACTCACCAAGTCCCAGCGCCTTCACCCGCGCGTCAAACTTCGGCGAACTCGTCCCCGCCTGCGATATTCCCGACAGGTCTCCCTTCACGTCCGCCGCAAACACCGGCACCCCGATTGAGCTCAGCGACTCCGCCATCACCTGCAACGTCACGGTCTTTCCTGTTCCCGTCGCCCCCGCGACCAATCCATGTCGGTTCGACATCCCCGCCAGCAAATACAGCTCCTCGGCACCCTTCGCGATCATCGGCATTTCAAGCATCGATCACCCCCTTCAAAATGAAGACTACACGCAAGCCTGCTGCCGACAACAGCAGCCAAACTCTCAACTTGCATCTCTCTCATCCAATCACTACATTGACCCGGTAAAACAATCTGCCTCGGAGCACCAATCTCAACCATGCGAATCACTCGCCGCCAGGCGCTCGCTCTCCTCGCCACCGCAGCTCCCGCCCTCCGGTCTGCCTACTCCCAGCAGGGCCAGATCACGCTCACACCTGGTCAGTTCAGCGGAACTCCGGCGTCTCTGCAGGCCTACCGCTTTCCCGCATGGTTCAACGACGCCAAGTTCGGCATCTGGGCACACTGGGGTCCGCAGTCCAGCGTCGAATACGGCGACTGGTATGCCCGCAATATGTACATCCAGGGCTCCAGCCAGTACAACTACCACGTCGAGACCTACGGCCACCCCTCCAAGTTCGGCTACAAAGATCTCGTCCCTCTCTTCAAAGCCGCGCGCTGGGACCCCGACCATCTCATGGACCTCTACGCCGGGGCCGGCGCAAAGTACTTCTTCTCTATGGGCGTCCATCACGACAACTACGACATGTGGAACTCCAAATACCAGCCTCGCTGGAACGCCGCAGCGTCTGGTCCCAAACGCAACATCGTTGGCGAGTGGGCGACTGCTGCTCGCAAACGCGGCCTCCGCTTCGGCGTCAGCGAGCATCTCTCGAACTCCTACGACTGGCTCGCTCCCTCACATCTGAGCGACAGCACAGGCCCGCTTGCCGGCGTCCCCTATGACGGCTCCGACCCCGCCTTCGCCGATCTCTACCACGACTACACCGGCCAACCCGCCGATTTCGCCAGGACCGCGAAGGCAATGGATCGTGTCGCGCCTGACCGCTGGAAGCTCCAGTACTTCCGCCGCATCAAGGACCTCATCGACCAATACCAGCCAGACCTGCTCTACACCGACGGCGGCATACCCTTCGACGAATACGGCTACTCCACCGTAGCCGAGATCTACAACGTCAGCGCCGCACGCCACAACGGTAAGATCGAGGCCGTGTACTTCAGCAAGCAGGCGGACAACTGCGCCCTCGGCACCTGCGCGCTCGACCGTGAACGTGGCGTCCTCGATGGCATCTCCGCGTCCCCGTGGCAAACAGACACCTGCATCGGCGACTGGCACTACAAACGTGGCGTCGCTTATAAGTCACCCAAAAAAGTCATCGACCTCCTCGTCGACATCGTCAGTAAAAATGGTAACCTGCTCCTCAACTTCCCTCTACCCAACAGCGGCGAACTCGACTTCGCAGAGCGCGAGGTCCTCGCCGGCATCACGGCATGGATGGCCGTCAACAGCGAAGGCATCTACGGCACCCGACCCTGGAAGATCTACGGCGAAGGCCCTTCAACCAAAGTAGTCATCGCGCCCAACGGCAAGGAGTTCGACCCCAATGAAGGCAAGAAGCCCGACCTCGCCGCCTCCGACGTTCGCTTCACCACGAAAGGCCCTACGATCTACGCCTTCATTCAGGGCTGGCCTGAAGCGACCGCATTCGTCCCGTCCCTCGGCACGAGCAGTCCACAGGACCCCGCAAAGGTCACCAGCGCATCGTTACTTGGACACGACCAGAACCTGAAATTTACTCAGGGGCCCAGCGCACTCAGTGTCACCCTTCCCACTGATCGCCCACCTACCGCCGACATCGGCATAACGCTCAAACTCACGACAGCCTGACACCCACATCATCGAGGACGGGGCGCTCCCTTCACCATCCTCACCACCTCAATCTCCTCGCCGGCGCCGACCGGAACCAGGACCCTGCTCACCTCTCGATACCCTTTCAGCGAATAAAGAGTCACGCCTGTCAACGTGCTCCCCATCTCGAATCGCGAAAAGCCGTGCTCTATCGCAGCGTTCTCTGCAGCCGCTAAAATCAAGCTCCCCAACCCCATCCGGGCAAACTTCGGATGCACGAATATCGCCCGGACCTTCGCCGCATCGACCGCAGGATCAAGCCTCTCAGGCGCGATCCTCTCAATCTGATGGTCCCCACCATAGAGCGTCTTTCGGAAGCTCCAACCACCGCATCCCGCCAACTCCCCACTCTCGGCGAACGCAACAAAATAACTTTGATCCGCAATCAACTGACTATCCACTGTAAACACCGTAGCAAGCGCCCCATCAATCTGCGCCGCAGAATAGTCCTCAGCCTGCAACCCACGCACCGACGCATCAATCAAGCGGCGAATCTCTGCCACGTCCTCCGTCGTCGCGACACGCAAATGAAACGTCCCCATCCGCAAAGTATAAAAGCGAGAACCATCGGTCGCGCCGCTACAGGGGAGAGGCGGTCTCTAATCGCGTTTCACAAACGAGCCTGCCGGAAACGAGTCACCTGACTCCCGGCTGACGGGCAAGTAGGAGATTACCGACCTTTACAGCGTGACCAAAATTTTACGTTCCCCCGCCTTGTCGAGCCATTCTCCGCAGACTACACTCCTCCAATGCGCCGACTAATCTTGCACCATCTCGCTCTCCTCTTGCTCTTTCCTCTCGCGGCCCCGTCCCTTCACGCGCAGGACTGGGCCAAGACCCGCCTCGACGCCTCGCCCCGCCATCACGAATACGTCCCCCTCAAGCATGGCGACCGCACCGTCCAGGCCTTCGTCGTCTACCCCGAAGTCAAAACCAAGGCCCCCGTCATCATCCTCATCCATGAGATCTTCGGCCTCAGCGACTGGGCCAAAGAAATGGCCGACGAGCTCGCCGGACAAGGCTTCATCGTCGTCGCTCCTGACCTCCTCACCGGCTTCGGCCCCAACGGCGGCGGCTCCGACGCCTTTCCCAGCATGGACGCCACCACCAAAGCCGTCTCCGGCCTCGACGCAGCCGTCGTCAACGCCGACCTCGATGCCGCAGCCGACTACGCCAAGAAAATTCCCGCTGCTAATGGCAAGATCGCCGTCGCGGGCTTCTGCTGGGGCGGTAGCAAGTCCTTCGCCTTCGCCGCGCATCGCAAAGACCTCTCCGCCGCCTTTGTCTTCTACGGCACTGGCCCTTCTGACGTCACCACCATCACCGCTCCGGTCTATGGCTTCTACGCCGAAAAAGACGCGCGTGTCGACGCCACCATCCCCGCCACCACTGACGCCATGAAGGCCGCGGGCAAGAAGTTTGATCCCGTCACCTACGACGGCGCGGGCCACGGCTTCATGCGCGCCGGCGAAGATCCCACTCAACCCACCGGGAACACAACTCCCGAAATGGCAGCAGCGAACAAAAAGGCGCGCGAACAAGGCTTCACCCGGCTCGTCACTCTCATCAAAGAGATGAAGAGCGCGCCGGTAGCCAGCAACACGACCCGGAACAAGACCGTCGCCACCAGGAAATTAGCGGCCCCAGCCATGCAGTGCCACGATCCAGCTACGCAAACCGCTGGCTCAATGTAGCTCCATGAGTTTGAGGAGTTCTTATTCACAGTAAGCGCATAGTCAACCGGCCCAGTTCTTGACACGTCCGCTATAATTAAATCAGGAACAATCAGTCCGGCGTACGCCGGACTGCAACGTTTAAGCAGATAGTTCGCTGTGTGAAGTCCAGAGCTAAAGTCTTTCCTTCGAAGACTTTGACACACTTACGTGGGGGAGGGGGGTCATGTCCATCGGCGCGAAAGAATCTCTGCAGGACCAGCTGGATCGCATTACCCAGAACACCCGCGCACTCGTCCAGCCCGAGCGTCTCGCCGTCTCAGAAAAAGCGACCGCAGACCTCTTCAACACCGGGATTGAGGACCGCGTCCTGAAGGTCGGAGCGCAAGCTCCGGCCTTCACCCTTGAAGACGCCGTCACCCACAAGCCCGTCAGCTCCACGGACCTCCTAGCCCTTGGTCCCGTCGTCATCAACTTCTTCCGCGGCCGTTGGGACCCCTACTGCGTCACCGAACTGGAAGCCTGGCGCGACCTCCACACCGATCTCCGGAGACGCGGGGCCCTCCTCGTCGCCATCTCTCCCCAAACCGCCCGCCAGAACAACTTCACCCTCCAGCAGCACGGTCTCCGCTACCCTCTTCTCTCCGACCCCGGCGCGGCCATCGCCGAAAAATTCGGCATCGCTTACACGGTCCCTCCGGAGCATCGCCTCTACTTCCGATCCATCCTCATCAACATTCCCTTCAACAACGCCGGCCTCAGCTACCATAACGCCACAGAGGCCAGCTGGCGCCTCCCCCTGCCTGCCGTCTTCATCATCGATCGCAGGAACACCATCACCTTCGCCGAGGCCCACGCTGACTTCCGCGTCCGCCCCGAGCCCGCCGACATTCTCGCTGTCCTAGACCAGCTAAACTAGACCCATGATCGACGAAGCCACCTTCCGCCGCGAATCCGACCTCGCTCTCGAATCCCTCAAACAATCTCTCATCGCAGCCGAGGACGACGACGGCACCTTCGAGTTCGAAGACAACAACGGCGTCATGAACATCATCTTCGAGAACGGCTCCTCCAAATTCGTCATCACTCCCAACACCCCCATCCGTCAGGTCTGGATCTCCGCGCAAGCTACCAGCTTCAAACTCGACTGGTCTGAGTCCGCCCACGCCTTCACCCTCCCCAAAACCGGCGAAGACCTCAAAACCCTCACCCAGCGCCTGCTCCGCGATCACCTCAACGACCCCACCATCACCTTGCCCTGATCGAAAACCATATCTTCGCCCAAAAAAACGGGCCTCGGCGGCGGCGGCCTGTGCTACAAAAGACGCATGCCCAAACATCTGGTCCTGGCCCTCGCCGCCGCTGCGTTCGTGTCTGCCGCATTGCCTGCCCAAACCATCTCCAGCAAAACTGCTGCAATGAAGCACATCGACGGCTACCTTCCCCTTGACTGGGACGCCAAGGCCGGAAAGCTCTACCTCGAGGTCACTCACCTCGATACCGACATCCTCTACACCCACTCCCTCCCCTACGGCACCGGCTCAAACGACCTCGGCCTCGACCGCGGCCAGATCTCTCGTGGCCAGCTGGTCCGCTTCCAGCGCACCGGGCCAAAAGTCCTTCTCGTCGAACCCAACCAACGGTTCCGCTCGACCTCCTCCGACCCCAACGAGGTCCTCGCCGTCCGCCAGTCCTTCCCCGAGTCAGTCTTATTCGGCTTCAAAGTCGAAGCCGAAGATCCCAACGGCACCGTCCTCGTCGACGCCACCGACTTCTTCCTCCGCGACGCCCACGAAGTAGCCGGCGCGCTCACGCGCACCCAACAAGGCACCTATAAACTCGACCCAACCCGTTCCACCATCGCCCTCGACGCCACGAAGGCCTTCCCTAAAAACACCGAGGTCGAAGCCATCCTCACCTTCACTACCGACGGCCCAGCTCGCGGCGAGTTCGTCCGTGACGTCACTCCCGATCCCCACGCGCTCACCGTCCGCGAGCATCAATCCTTCATCGAACTCCCCGGCCCGGGCTTCACTCCACGCCGCTTCGACCCACGCGCCGGCTACTTCCCCACCTCCTATCGCGACTACAACGTCCCGGTCAGCGAATCGCTCGATCAGCAGTTCATCATCCGCCATCGTCTCGTCAAAAAAGACCCCTCCTGCAAATCCAATTGCGAAGCCGTCGCCCCGATCCAGTACTACGTCGATAGCGGAGCCGCAGAGCCGCTCCGCACCGCACTCCTCGAAGGTGCACGCTGGTGGGACCAGGCCTTCCAGGCTGCGGGCTGGGCCAAAGGCACCTTCAAGGCAGACATCCTCCCTGCCGGCGCCGACCCGATGGACATCCGCTACAACATGATCGAGTGGGTCCACCGCTACACCCGCGGCTGGAGCTACGGCGCCGCCGTCGTCGATCCTCGCACCGGTGAAATCATCAAGGGCAACGTCACTCTAGGCTCTCTCCGTAGCCGCCAGGACTACCTCATCGACGAGGCCCTCCTCAGCCCCTACGTCAACGGCAAGCCCCTTCCGCCGGCAAGCGATCCCATGCTCGCGATGGTCCTTCAGCGCACCCGCCAACTCGCCGCCCATGAGACCGGTCACACCCTCGGCCTCTCCCATAACTTCGCCGCCAGCAGCTTCCCCCACCCACCCGAAGAGTCCGTCTCCGTCATGGACTACCCTCACCCGTGGATCACACTCGACAAAAACGGCGTTCCCAACCTCTCGCAAAGCTACGCCGTGAATATCGGCATCTGGGACAAGGTCTCCATCAACTACGGCTATCGCGAATTTGATAAATCAAACAAACCCGTCGAAGACTCCGACGCTCTCAACGCCATCCTCACCGCCAGTGAAAAGACAGGCCTCATCTACATCACCGACGAAGACTCCCGCCCGCTCGGCGGCGCGCACCCGCACTCCCATCTTTGGGACAACGGTGCCGACCCCGCCGACGAGCTTAATCGCATCATGACGATCCGCACAGCCGCCCTCAAGCGCTTCGGCGAAAACGCCATCACCAACGGCACTCCACTCGCCCAGCTTGAAGACACACTCGTCCCCCTCTATCTCCTCGAGCGCTATCAGACCGAAGCCGCATCGAAGGAGATCGGTGGCCTAGACTATCGCTATGCCCTCCGCGGCGACGGCCAGCTCGTCACCAAAATCGTCTCCCCTGAAGAGCAGAAAAAGGCACTCGCCGCCGTCCTGAATACTCTCTCACCCGAAACCCTGACTCTCCCCGAATCGCTCCTCCAAATCCTCCCACCCCGCCCCCCAGGCCTCGCACGCACCCGCGAGTCCTTCCCCTCACACACTGGCCTCACGTTCGACCCCATCGCCGCCGCCGAGTCCTCGGCAGATCTCACCCTCACCCTTCTACTCGACCCCGCGCGCGCCTCACGCCTCATCGAATACCACATGCGCGTGCCCGAATCACCCTCGCTGCGTGGCGTCCTCGAAGCCGTCTCGAAGAAGGTCGCAGAGCGCCCCGAGGGCGGTCATAGCATGTCGTCCGAGGTCGAGCGCGCCGTTGAATTTCGCGCTCTCGAAGCAATGCTCTCGCTCGCGGTCAATCCAGCAACCTCCAGTCAGGCCCGCGCCATTGCCCGCTCGCACATAGCCGACGTGCTCAAGGAACTTACGACGACTCCCGCGCCCACGGACACCGCAGAGGCAATTCACCGCGCCGCTCTCATCGACCGCATCAACGAGTTCGACCGCGACCCGGAAAAATTCGTTCCCGCCAAACCCATCGAAGCCCCACCCGGCATGCCCATCGGCGACGACGAGGACTTCTAACTAAGAGGGCGCTACGCTGCGGTCCCTGAACGGGTGTTCTTCAGCGTTCCTTTCGGTCGCGTCGAACGGCCCACTCACCGGAACTACGGGGGGCGGTACCCTCTACGCCATTGACAGCCACCAACCGTCGCCAGCGAACCAGCAACTCTCGTCCGGGCCATTATTTCGGTGCAAAGTCTTCACCTTGTTCCATCCGCTGTTACGAAATGCTTCGGTAAGCCTTTGCTCATTTGCCTCGCTTCTTGCGCCGACGCAGGGAACAAACTGTACCTGCAAAAGAAAGCGTGCTGCAAAACCACCATCGTCTTGCCTCGTGATCAGCAACATAGCTCCCGCCCCTTCCGCGGGCGTCATCGGAAAGAGAAGCCGTCCCTTCGGCCGCAACGCGTCAAGCCATACATTCAGCGGTCCAGTCGCTCCGGCGTTCACATACAGAACATCACACGATGGAAGCGGTCCCTCAGCCCCGGACCTGTGATGCACCGTCACATAAGGAAACTCAGCCAGGTTGTTCGTCGCACGCCGAGCAAACTCCGATTCAATCTCATAGGCATCCACCGCGCCGGTCTCTCCCACCAGTTTCGCCAGCAATGTCGTGTAGAAACCGGTGCCCGCCCCCACATGGACGACCCGCTCACCTCTCTTGATATCCAACGCCGCAAGACAAAATACATGTAACGAAGGCTGCCCGTTGTTGAAGGGCCCATCGCCTCCAAGCGAGACCACCACGTCCTGATACAGGACCGCGGGATCGTCGGGCGGTGAGTCGACATAGCCCGAGCGGGTAAATATCTTCCACGGCGGGTTCCCCACAAACTGCTCGCGAGGCGTCGACGCCAGCGCGGCCTCAAGTTCACTTCCCGGAGCGATACCCGCATTGGCAGTAATCAACTTCGCGAAGAACAATCGGTGCGCCTGTATTCGGTCCGTGGTCATTCTCTAAAGCTATACTCGTTATCCAGGTCCCGTCAGGCACAAAACCCGTGCTGCTCAGGATGCCAGCTGTCCCGGACCCCAGCTATACTCAATCCTCGATGACTCCTACCCCACCAATCCGGGTCCTGGTCGCTAAACCCGGCCTCGACGGTCACGACCGCGGCGCCAAAATCATCGCCCGTGCCCTCCGCGACGCCGGCATGGAGGTCATCTATACGGGCCTCCGCCAGACCCCGGAGATGATCGTCTCCGCCGCCATCCAGGAGGACGTCGACTGCATCGGCCTCTCGATCCTCTCCGGCGCCCATAATGTCATCGTCCCCCGCATCGTCCAACTCCTCCGCGAACAAAAGGCCGAAGACATCCTCCTCGTCCTCGGCGGCACCATACCCGACGAAGACCAACCCAAACTAAAAGAGAACGGCGTCTCGGCCATCTTCGGACCGGGAACGCCGCTCGAATCCACCATCGACTTCATCCGCAAAAACGTAAAACCCCGCGGACTTCTCACCATCTAGCGCAGCAAACTACCACGGCAGCGGCTTACCCAGGTGAACATACGCACCGTTCGGGCCGTTATCCTGCAGCGTGGCCAGTTCCACCGAAGTCTTCGCACCAGTCTCGATATCTAGCTGCGCGCCTTCGCCACCCATCTCCGTCTTCACCCATCCTGGATGCGCCGAGTTCACCTTGATCTTTGTGTCCTTTAACTCATGCGCCAGATGAATGGTGAAGGAGTTGAGTGCCGCCTTCGAAGCGTCATACGCAAACGTCTTCGCGTCGTAGATAAAAGAGCCGGGCGTCGCATGCAGCGTGTTCGACCCAAGAATGCTCGACAGGTTCACGATCCGCCCGCCCAGACTCTTCTGCAGCAGCGGAAGCAGCGCCTGCGTCAACCCCACCACTGCAAAGAAATTTGTGTTAAACGTCTTTCGCAAAATATCTTGCGAAGTCTTCGAGGTCTCATTCCCCTTCCGGTTGTCGATCATGATGCCCGCATTATTAACGAGAATATCGAGCACCCCATAATCCTTCTCGATCAACTTCGCGACGGCCGCATAGTCCGCCGAATTATCGACATCCAGCTTCAAAGCGCGCGCTTCGACTCCGTCCTTCTTCAACTCCGCCACCGCCGCCTCGCCTTTGGCCAAGTCACGCGCCCCAACTAGCACCGTAATTCCCAACTTCCCCAGCTGACGTGCCGTTTCCAACCCAATTCCTTTATTTCCACCCGTAATCAGCGCAATCTTCTTCGCATCACTCATCAATGTCACCTCGTCATCCAATCTAACTGCGGTTCCTCTATAAGATGAGATGCGCGGCAAAACGTTCCGCATATTTTGGGGGCAAAGACCGCTTCTTCATGTCCATGCCCACACACACATGCATCGTCTCCCCCTCGCACAACAGCACGCCATCAGCGACCCGGAGGACCCTGTACCCAAACTTGATCACTGCCCCCCGCGCAGCCAGCAACCGCGTCTCAATCACAAGCTCATCGTCATACCGCGCCGGGGTCCGATACCGAGCATGCACATTGACAACCGAAATCCCGCAGCCCTCTTCCTCTTCCATCCGCTTGTAATCCAGCCCCAGCTGCCGAATGAACTCCACTCGACCCACCTCAAACCAGATCAGATAGTTCGAGTGATACACCACCCCCATCTGGTCCGTCTCTGCATACCGTACCCGCACCCGCGCCTCACCCACGGGTCTCGGACCTTGAACGTTAGTCATCCAAACAGTCTACCGATTAAGTTCCGCATACAAAATCCGTGTCATCGGTGTAGGTCCGCGTCAGACCTTTCCCCAAATCGGCTTCCTCTTCTCGAGAAACGCTGCCACACCCTCGCGAAAATCATGCGTCCCCCTGGCGACGGCGTTCGCAGCCAAGGCCGCAGAGATCGCCCCATCCAGCCAAGCTTTATTCTGTGCCGCCAGCAACCGCTTCGTCGCCGCCAGCGCCTCCGGACTGTTCCCCTTCAAAACCCCCACCAACTCAAGCGTCCGCGCCTCCAGCCGCTCCGCCTCGACCACTTCATTCACCAACCCCAGCCGCAACGCCTCTTCGCTCGTAAACAGCCGCGCGGTCAGCAGCAGATCCCGGGCCTGCTTCTCTCCAATCTGCAACACCAAGAACGCCGATACCACCGCCGGCACAAACCCGATCCTGACTTCCGTATAGCCAAACTTCGCGCCCGACGCCGCCAGCGTGAAGTCGCACATCGTCGCCAGCCCCGTTCCCCCGGCGATCGCCGCCCCATGCACCACCGCGATCGTCGGCTTAGGCAACTCGTACAGCGTCCGAAACAGTCGCGCAATCCTCTCCGCGTCCCTCGTATGTTCTGCGGCGGACCTATCATTCATCCCCTGCAGCGTGCTCAAATCCAGCCCCGCACAAAACGCCTCACCCGCCCCCGCAAACACAACCACGCGGCAATCGCTTGTAGCGGCCTCGTCCATCGCCAGCATCAACTCTTCCTGCATCTCCGGCGTCATCGCATTCCGCCGCTCCGGACGATTCAGCGTAATCCTCCGGATCCCGTCCTGTTCCACCACAATCAAACCAGTCATCAGCACAACTCGCTTTCTACTCCCTATTCCCTGCCCTACTGCACCTTCGCCCCATACTTTCGCTCAATCTCCGCACTGGCCGCAATCAAGCCATCCAGCGGCCTCAGCGGCTCTAACTCCGCACCCAGCGCCTTCAACTCCGCCAGCAAAACCTCCGTAGCCATATTCCCCACCAGCGCATCCTGGGCAAACGGACATCCACCCAACCCACCAATCGCCGCATCGAACCGCCGGCAACCCGCCTCATACGCCGCCCTTACCTTCGCTGCTGCGTTATCCGGCCTTGCATGCAGATGCACACCGATCTCGATCCCCTCATGCACAGCCATCACATCAGCAACCACATCCGCCACCTGCTTCGGCGTCGCCAACCCCACCGTATCCGCCAGCGAGATCTGCCTCACGCCGTTGTCCGCCAAAAGATCACACGCAGCGACGACCTCATCAATGTCCCAAGCCTCACCATAAGGGTTCCCAAACGCCATCGAGATATACGCCACCACATCCATCCCCGCCTTATACGCCAGCGTCCCCACCTTCTCCAGCTCCTCCAGCGACTCCTCCGGCGTCTGGTTCTGATTCCGCTTCAAAAACTCCGGCGAGATCGAATACGGAAACCCCAGTGTCTGCACGCTCCCCGTCTTCACCGCCCGCTCCGCGCCCTTCTCATTCACCACAATCCCAATAATCTCCACATCATCCGGAGGGTCCAGATACTCCAGCACCAGCTCCGAGTCCGCCATCTGCGGCACCGCCGCACGCGAGACAAAGCTCACTGCATCGATATGCTTGAACCCCGCTGCAATCAACACCCGCAGATAGTCCGCCTTCACCTCCGCCGGCATGTTCTTCGGCAAACCCTGCCAAGCATCCCGCGGACACTCAATAATCTTCACCATTTTGTTATTGTTCCTGTTCTTCACCAAGAATTGCAGAGATTTTCGACGTTCCCTCTTCCGATAACTCCACTGAGGTCTGTTTTGATAGTTGAGCTTTCGGCGCAAAGTCGAACGCTGCCGACACAATGCATAAACCAGTCAATAAAACGCCCCGAGAGCGAGTCTCCGAATGCTATCCGGTTGACCTCCAGCGACAGTTCGAACGAAGACGATAGGCCAAATATCTAACCCAGATGTTTTCTCAATTCCGCCCTCTTTCTCTAGCTGGCGAATTTGAAATATGCGCCCTTTAGAAAATGATGTTGGAATCGCGATTGCCAATACCCACAAAAAGATTAGAGAGATCGTTCTTCGCGAGATCACGTCTGCAAAACCCCCGGATTAAACCTAGCCACCTCAGGATTCAAACTGGCCGCCTCCAGCGCCGTCATCAGCACCTCCCTTGTCTTCACCGGATCAATAATCGCATCGATCCAAAGCCTCGCCGCCCCATACCGCGGATCGGCCTGCGCATCATAAGACGACTTGATCTCGTCATAAAGCGCTTTCTTCTCCGCATCCGACAACACCTTCCCCCCACGCTCCATCTGCTTCGCCCTCACCTCCGCCAGAGTATTCGCCGCCGAAGCCCCACTCATCACCGCATACCGGGCCGTAGGCCATGCAAACAAAAACCGCGGATCATAAGCCTTCCCGCACATCGCATAGTGTCCCGCCCCAAAACTCCCACCGACAATGACAGTTATTTTCGGCACGACCGAAGTACTCACCGCCGACACCATCTTCGCCCCGGCACGAATAATCCCACTCCACTCCGCATCCTTCCCCACCATGAACCCATTCACATCATGCAGAAAAATCAACGGCACCAAGCTCTGGTTGCAATCCATAATGAACCGCGCCGCCTTCTGCGCACTCTCCGTATAGATCACCCCGCCAAACTCCGTCCGCTTCTCTCCTGCCTGCGGCCCCACGGCAACCGTCTGCGACTGATGCATCTTCTGATTTGCCACAATCCCCACGGCCCGCCCGCCAATCCGAGCATACCCACACAACACCGTCCGCCCAAACTCCGCCTTATACTCATCAAACTCCGACCGGTCGACGATCCGCGCAATCACGTCATGCATGTCGTACACGTTCGTCGCCGCCTTAGCAGGATCGGGATCAATCAACCCGTACAGGTCCTCCGCCGCAAACCGCGGAGCGTCCTTGACCGCATCAAACGCCACTCGCGAAAACACCTCGCCGCCTTCTGGGCCCTGGGCCCTAAGGGCTGGACCCTGCCTTTGCCCAATCTTCCCCACCAAAGAACGCAACCGAGCCAGACACAAATGATCATTCGGCTCCTTGAAATCCACAGTCCCCGAGATCTCTGCATGCATTGAAGCCCCACCCAACTCCTCCGCGCCCGTCTTCTGCCCAATTGCCGCCTGCACCAGCGAAGGCCCCGCCAAAAACAACCCCGAACCCTCCGTCATCAGCACCGTATCCGTCATGACGGGCAGGTAAGCCCCGCCAGCCACACACATCCCCATAATCGCCGTAATCTGCGGTACTCCCAACGAGCTCATCACCGCGTTATTCCG
>DATHQG010000170.1:0-5787 GCA_035483075.1 Edaphobacter sp.
CGGCCCTTCTTGTCGTCATTCTGACCCTGAGCTTGTTGAAGGGGAAGAATCCCGGTATTTCGCTTGGAGCAGCAATAAGATAGAGGAATGACACGACCCGATCAGGCCTACGTCTATATACTCTCCAGTTCCTTCAAACGACTCTATATCGGCGTCACAACGCGATTGCAGCATCGCGTCAAAGAACACAAACTCTCAGTCAATCAAAACTCACACAGCTCTCGCTACAAGATTGACAAGTTGGTCTACTACGAATGTTTCGAAAGCATCTCTCGAGCCATAGCTCGCGAAACCGAGATGAAAGGCTGGCTCAGGATCAAAAAGATCAAACTCATCGTCGCCCGTAACCCGACTTGGCAAGACCTGAGTCTGGACTGGGGCCAACCGATCGCCCATTTCGATGAAACTGAACTTCGCAAACCAGAGACTTTCTAATGATTGCCAGACAACAAACTCATTCTCTTTGTCGGTGAAGCCAACCGATTGAGTTTGCCGAAGGAGAAGAGTCCCCTCATTTTTGCCCCGAATCGTCATTCTGAGCGAAGCGAAGAATCCCCGCATTTCGCTCGCGGCAGCGATACTTTCTTAGTTAGCCGCCCAAAAACCTCCGATAGACAACTCGCCCGGTCAGTCCCCGGGCCCCCGCATGAGAAGAAGGCATTAGGGCCCTTCTCTTGCTGACAAGCTAACTAGCAGCGGAGCCGGCGAGAATATATCACCCGAGTCCAAACACCTCCGCCAACAACTCATAACTCCGCAACCGCTTAGCCTGCTCCCACACAATCGTATTCACGATCAACTCCCCAACTCCCAACTCCCCCGCCATCTGCTCCAACTGCTCCTTCACTCGCGCAGGCGTCCCCACAAAATACCGCGGCCACTCCCCTTCCTCCATCGGCATCTCCCCCATTAGCCCCAACTCCCGCACCGCGTCCTCAGGAGAAGCCACCGGCCTCCTATCACCCTGCCGAATCCTTCGCTGCAACAGCCGCACACTCGAAGCCAGAAACTCCGCCTCATCCTGAGTCTCAGCGCAGATCACACCTACCGCCACCGTAGCCTCAGCTGCACTCCGGTAAGCACTCGCCGAAAAGCTCCGGCGGTAAGTCTCGATCGCCGCCCGCGTATGCACAGGGCTAAAAAAATGTGCGAACGAATACGGCAGCCCGAACTCCACTGCAGCAGCCGCACTCCACATGCTCGACCCCAGCATCCAGACGTCCGGCCCACCCGGCATCTCCGGAGCGACCCGTATCCCCGCAAACGGATGCGCAGCCGGAAATGAATGCCCCAAGAACGCCAGCAACTCGCTCACCTGCTCCGGAAAATCATCCAGCATCTTCGTCTTCCGCTCCCGCTTAAGCGCCAGCGCCTCGATCGGCCCACCCCCGGGAGCACGCCCAATCCCAAGGTCTACCCTCCCCGGATAAAGCGCATGCAGCATCCGAAAGCACTCCGCCACCTTCAACGCCGTGTAGTGCGGCAGCATAATTCCACCCGACCCGATCCGGATCCGCTTCGTCTCCGCACCAATCCGCGCCAGCATCACCTCCGGGGCCGTACACGCCAGCGTATCCATCGCATGGTGCTCCGACATCCAGAACCGCGTATACCCCAGCCCATCGACCAGCCGCGCCAACTCGATCGAGTTCTTCAACGCCTGCCCGGGCGTACTCCCCGCCGGTACCGGCGACTGGTCCAGCACCGACAACCTCAATCCGCCATACAACTTATCGTTCTTCACACCCATTGGATGTGCTCGACCCTGAATCCGACCCACACCCCGGCCCATCCACTAGCAGGAGACCCGCGACTTGACACATGGATCCCTCGGAGAATGCGCAACGGCGGACCCGCGGCACGTCACTCGCGAAATTCTGCGGCCGTCAAGCCGACGTGCCACAGAGAAGTCCAGACCCAACCCATGAGGAATGAAGACTTTGCGCAAGAAACCGGGGTAGGGGGGGCCCCTTTCAACCAGCTCTCGACCCGGTATGATAGAAAGTAACCCGGCGAATCACTCCCCTCGCTCAAGGAGCAAGCTTTTGAACACGTTGTCCATCACCGATCCCCTCCCTAACGGTCCTGACCACTTCGACGCAGCGGCCTTCGCCGCCCACGCCCTGTCCTCCCCGCAGGACCTCGCTGCCGTCCTCGACCACACCCTCCTTAAGCCCGACGCCACTCGCAATCAGGTCCTCCAACTCTGCCACGAGGCCGCCGAGCACCGCTTCGCCTGCGCAATGGTCAACCCCACCTGGGTCGCCGTCGCCGCCGCCGCCCTGGCCGGCACCGGCGTTCCCGTCGGCGTCGTGATCGGCTTCCCCCTGGGTGCCACCCTCTCGGCCTCCAAGCGTGACGAAACCACCCGCGTCCTCAAGCTCGGCGCACACGACGTCGACATGGTCCTCAACGTTGGCCTTCTCAAATCCGGCCAATCCACTGACTACGAGGCCGTCCGTCAGGACATTCGCGGAGTTGTCGAACTCGCCCACGCTCAGGGTGCCATCGTCAAAGTCATCCTCGAAACATGCCTCCTCACCTTCGAAGAGAAACTCCGCGCCTCCGAGATCGCTCTCAGCGCCGGCGCAGACTTCCTCAAGACCAGCACCGGCTTCTCCACCGGAGGCGCCACCGCTGACGACATCGCGCTCCTCCGCGGCGTGGCCGGCACTCGTGCCGGCGTCAAAGCCTCCGGCGGCATCCGCTCCCTCGCTGACGCAACCAGCATGCTCCGCGCCGGGGCCTCCCGCATCGGCGCCAGCGCCAGCGTCAAGATCGTCGCCGAACTAGCCGGCCATCCCGCCGAACCACCCTCCACCGCGAGTTACTAGTCCCCGTCGCACAAAGCCGGGTTCGTCCTTCGCTGTCCCATCGCGAAGGGTGGGTCATTCGCACGACGCGGGAACCGCTTTCCTCATACAAGTACACATTGATCTAGAAGCAGCGGGAGTCCTCTTACCATCAGGCACTCCCCAAACCCCACCCCACCCGGTAAGATCAACGCAAAGCAGAATGCCTCCATCCACCAAATCGCAAGGCCCCAAACCCGCCTCAACCGAAACACGCCCGCCCCAACACCCCTTCGAAGGCGACTACCGCCCTTCCGCGCCAACGCTCTTCCATCCCCACGCCGCCGACCCGAAGATTCGCGTCGAGCCCCTCCAGGTCGACTTCCTCCACAACCTGGCCGACGCCCTCAATACCACGCTCGACCTCAACACCCTCATGCACCGCGTCGCCGATCTCGTCCGGGCCGTCATCGACTACAAAATCTTCGCGATCTTTCTCATCAACGACCGCTCCGAAGACCTCCGCATGCGCTTCCAGATCGGCCACACCACCGAGGTCGAACGTTTGCGCATCAAACTCGGCCGCGGCGTCGTCGGCCAGGCCGCGCTCCAGCGCAAGTCTTTCCTCATCGAAGACGTCTCGAGGCTCGACAACTACATCGACGCCAACTCCAACGTTCGCTCCGAACTCGCCGTCCCTCTCGTCGTCAAGAACAAGGTCATCGGAGTCCTCGATCTCCAGTCTGAAACACTCGGTTACTTCACCCCCGAACACCAGCGCCTCCTGGAACTCGTCGGCTCTCGCATGGCCATCGCCATCGAGAACGCCCGTCTCTATACCCGCGTCTCCCGCCAGGCCCAGACCCTCGGCGTCCTCAACGAAATCTCCCGTGAGATCACCAGCATTCTCGACCCAGACGACCTCTTGGAGCGCATCGGCCTCCTCCTCAAGCGCGTCATCGACTTTCAGATGTTCAGCATCCTCCTCTGGAACGAACGCACCGAGCACTTCGAGCATCGTTTCTCCTCCCGCTTCGGCGAACGTGTCACCCGCGAGCGCACCATCGCCCTCGGCGAAGGTCTCATCGGCACCGCCGCCCAGACCCGCGAACCGGTCCTGGCACCTGACACCCGCAAGGACCCCCGCTACATTGAAGCCAACCCCGAGGTCCGCTCTGAGCTCGCCGTGCCTCTCGTCTACAAGGGCGAGGTCATCGGCGTCCTCGACCTCGAGCACACCCGCGTCAACTACTACAACGAAGACCACCAGCGCACCCTCTCCACTCTCGCCTCGCAGGTAGCCATTAGCATCGCCAACGCCCGCCTCTACCGCCGCATCCATGAGGAGGAGCAACGCATGGAGCGTGACCTCGAGATGGCCCGTCAGGTCCAGCTCCGCCTCATGCCCTCCCATCCTCCCAAGCTCGAGCGAGCCGAGATCGCCGCCCAGTTCGTCGCCGCCCGCTCCATCGGCGGCGACGTTTACGACTACCTCGACTACGGCCCTGGTCGCATCGCCCTCGCTGTCGGAGACGTCAGTGGCAAGGCCGCTCCCGCGGCACTCTACGCCGCCCTGGTCAGCGGTATCCTACGCTCTCTCGCCCCGCAACACCTCTCGCCAGCAGCCATGCTGGCCGCCCTCAACGACCAGCTCCAGGAGCGCAAGCTCGACTCCCAATACGTCACCATGCTTATGGCCCTATGGGACGACAGCAACCAGACCCTTCAGATCGCCAACGCCGGCTCTGTCCAGCCTCTCTTCGTCGCCGCCAACTCCGACCCCACCAAGCCCCCCAACGTCCGCACCATCCAGGCCGAAGGCTTCCCCCTAGGCCTCTTCCCCAACGCCGAGTACGAGGAGTTCACCCTCTCCACCCGCCCCGGCGACCTCATCGTCTTCTTCTCCGACGGCATCGTCGACGCCATTAACGCCACCGGCGAGATGTTCGGCGACGACCGCCTCAAGCAGCTTCTCGAATCCCAGCGCCACCCCACCGCTCAGTCCACCGTCGACGCCATCCTCCAGGCCGTCACCGACTTCCAATCCGGCACCGCCCACTTTGACGACGAGACGATTGTCGTCCTCTGCGCCCTCTAGATCAACAATCCATCTCAACGCAGACGACTAGAAGCTGCTGTCGTCCCCTCCACCCGATCCGTCGTCGCCGAAGTCGCCTCCGCCATCGTCAAAGGACGAAGCATCGCCGAAATCATTTGTATTGTTGTCATCGAGGCTGGCCCCGCCATCGTCGCCCTGGCCGATCACGGAATCCCGGTCGCTCTTCGAGTCCAGTGACCCAAAGTCACGGTCCTCCTGCTGGCCTATCGATCGCTCGCCCGCTGAAACCTCATGTCCGCCACTCTCTCCCCGGCTATCACCGTAATAATTATTGACGACCTCCTCCGCAGGACGCTGCCCCCCGTCGAATCCGCCAAATCCCTGCCCGCCATATCCTGCCGCATGACCAAACCCATGCATGAGTGACTCAATACCCTCAAAAGCAAGCGCACCTGCAGTAACACCTGCAGCAGTCTGCATCGCACCCTGCAAAAATCCACCCCCGCCACCCATTCCCATCGGCGCACCATACTGCGGCACCGGCGCGTACTGGGGATATGCCTGGATCGGCTGCTGAGGATACGCCTGCGGAGGAGGAGGTGGTGGTGGAGCGTCATTCCGCCCGAGCAAACTCCCCAGAAAACTAGTCGCATGCTTAGGCTCCGGATGCTGCATCTGGGCCTTCGCTTGGGCCAACTGCGCCTGTGCCTGCTCCAGCGCATACTTCTGCACCAGCACCGTCTGCGCCAGAATGTACAGCGCATCGGGATTCTGGCCCAGACCCTGCTGCAACATCTGCTCCGCGTCCATGTCTTTCTCTACCAGCTGCGTCTTCTGCACGCGGTCGATAAGACCGCCGATCATGTCCTGTTCCTGAGGAGTCATTGTCTTCCCTTTCGTTGTGCTGCCTAAACTTACCTCGTCTGCGTAAACATC
>DATHQG010000171.1:0-14439 GCA_035483075.1 Edaphobacter sp.
CACACCACGGCCGTCGCCGCTGCTCCGCTCGGCAAGGGCCAGGTCGTCCTCTACGGCCCGGAAATCACCTTCCGAGGCCAACCCCACGCCACCTTCAAATTCCTCTTCAACGGAATCCTCTACGGCCCCTCAACCCCAACCACCCTGAAATAACCTCGACCACCAATCAACCAAATGGCCACCCAACCGGGTGGCCATTCTCTTTGACCGATCTCCCACCATCGTCATTCTGAGCGCAGCGAAGAATCCCCGCATTTTGCTCTTTGTCTTTTAGTTCTCATCCTTCGCCGAAGGCGGCGGATTTGCTGCTGCAGTTGTTGCAGTTGCAGTTGCAGTTGCTGTTGCTGTTGCAGTTGTTGTTGCTGCTGTTGCAGTTGTTGCAGTTGCAGTTGTTGCAGTTGCAGTTGCTGTTGCTGCTGTTGCAGTTGTTGCAGTTGTTGCTGTTGCTGTTGCTGTTGTTGCAGTTGCTGTTGCTGTTGTTGCAGTTGCTGTTGCTGTTGTTGCAGTTGCAGTTGCAGTTGCTGTTGTTGCAGTTGCTGTTGCTGTTGTTGCAGTTGCAGTTGCTGTTGCTGCTGTTGCAGTTGCAGTTGCAGTTGTTGTTGCCGTTGCTTCTAGGTACGCCAAGCCTTTAGGCTTGGCCCTCTCAAACTTCTCCACAACGGGGCTTTAGCCCCTGGGGTATGCTTTCTTTCGATGGCCACAATCCGCCAAAAACAAAATACATACGCAATCACGATCTCGACCTTCCAACAACATCGCCACTTCCAACGCACATCCAACGCCGAGCTCTTCATCACAACTCTCTTCCATCATCGTGACAAAAACCGTTTCCAACTCCACGGCTTCGTCGTCATGCCCGACCACGTCCATGTCCTGATCACACCCGCCATAAACGAATCAACAGCAAAGTGCGTTCAATACATCAAGGGCGGATACTCCTTCGCAGTCCGCCAGCAATCCCCGGGAGAAATCTGGCACAGCGGCTATCACGAACACCGCATTCGAGACCAGGAAGATTTCAAGAACCAACTCATCTACATCGCAAACAATCCGGTCCGCAAACAGTACGAAGACCATCCCCACGTCCACACCGAATATCTCGACCACGTCGATGCAATCCCAAACCACCTTCTTCACGAGAAAGAAACCTGACCCACCCGGTCGTTGCAGTTGCCGTTACAGTTGTTGTTGCAGTTGCCGTCGTCGTTGCAGTTGCAGTTGCTTCTAGGTACGCCAAGCCTTCAGGCTTGGCCCTCTCAAACTTCCCCAGAAGAGGGGCTTTAGCCCCTGGGGTATGCCCTCTTATCCGCTCCCAACTGCAAAGCCAGCTAAAATAGAACCATGCGCCGAATCTACATGGACGCAAACGCGACCACGCCTCTGCTTCCCGAAGTCTTCGAAGCCATGCGTCCATACTGGATGGAGCACTACGGCAACGCCAGCTCCATCCACCAGCAAGGCCAGCAAGCCCGAGGGGCCGTCGAGCAAGCCCGCGGTGCAGTCGCCCGCTTCCTCCACTGTCTCAACTCCGAGATCGTCTTCACCTCCGGCGGCACCGAGAGCGACAACCTCGCCCTCTTCGGCGTCCTCTCAAACGAACCCGCAGCACACGCCCACCTCATCACCACAACCATCGAGCACCACGCCGTCCTCCACGCCGCCGAGTCCCTCGAAAAAAACAAAGTAGAAGTCACCTTCCTCGAGTGCACGCCACAAGGCCTCATCGAGCCCGCCGCCCTCAAAGCTGCCATCCGCCCCAACACCAGGCTCGTTAGCATCATGTTCGCCAACAACGAGACCGGCGTCATTCAACCCATCGCCGAACTCGCCGCCATCGCCCACGCCGCCGGCGCTCTCTTCCACACCGACGCCGTCCAGGCCTCCGGCAAGCTCCCTCTCGATCTCAGCGCCGAAGGCCCACTCAAGCACGTCGACCTCCTCACCCTCTCCGGCCACAAGATCTACGCCCCCAAGGGCATCGGCGCCCTCTTCGTCCGCCGCAACGTCCGCCTCGCCCCGATGCTCCACGGCGGCACGCACGAGCGCCAACGTCGCGCCGGAACAGAAAATGTAGCCGGCATCGTCGGCCTCGGCAGGGCCGCCGAATTAGCTCAGGCCTGGCTCAACTCATCAGAAGCCACAGGACCGGGTGCCCCATATCTCGATTCTGAGATGTGGGCATCGCGCGATGGCGCGACCGCTCCCGCCCATCTCCCCACTCCCACGGAACTCACCGCCCTCCGCGACCGCTTCGAACAAACCATCCTCACCCAGATCGAGGGCACCGGAGTCAATGGCGGCAACGCACCCCGCGTCTCCAACACCAGCAACCTCTATTTCGACCACCTCGAAGCCGAAGCCCTCGTCATCGCCCTAGACCTCAAGGGCCTCTCCGTCAGCGGAGGCTCCGCCTGTCAATCCGGCGCCGCCGAACCCTCGCACGTCCTCACCGCCATGGGCCTTCCTCCCGCGCGCGCCCGCGCCAGCGTCCGCTTCTCCCTCTCCCGCCTGACCACCCAGGAAGAAGTCGACGAAGCCCTCAAAATCATCCCCGCCGCAGTGGCCCGCCTCCGCGAACTCTCCCCCGCCTACCAGCGCCGAGAGCCCCAGGCCGTCTAAAACCGGAATCATCCACAAATAAATATTCAAAAAGTGGAAAATTTCCCGGGCCGGAAAGCCGCCGTCGAATCACCACAATTCACCATCAAAACACCACAGATTCACCACGAAAAAACCATCAAAAAAACACCCAAATCACCACGACCCCCCTGTATTTACGCGGCCTCCACCACGCTCACAAATACCAGGGAATATTAACCACCACAATCCTCTGGTTTCCCTTTACCAGCAGCAGCAGCTTCAGCAACTGCACCCGCTGGTTATGTAGCGCGTTCTCCCACCAGTGCCGCACCACTAGCTCCGGCAGCAGAACCGCCACCTTCCGTCCAGGGTTCTTCTCCTCAAGCTCCAGGATGTAATCCATAAGCGGATTGATGATCAGCCGGTAACTAGATTGAATGACCACCAGCTCCGGCTCCTGCAACCCCGCCCGTTTAATCGACGCCATCACATGGTCGTCCCATATCTCATCCAGGCAGCCCTCCTCGTCTTCCGAGTGCACGTGCACTACCTTGATCTCCTTCGACAGCAGCAGACCGAACCGCATCGCCTTCTCCGTGATCCGGTCCCACCGCGCCATCGGAATTACAACGATCGGCTCCTCCAGGTTTGCAACATTCAGCGGCGTCATGTCCGCCATCTCCCGCTTCACCCTGGAGTAGTGCCGCTTCACCATCAGCATGGTCCCGATCAGCACGGGCACCAACAGCGCGGTGACCCAGGCGCCCGCACGGAACTTCGCAACCAACACCACAATCGTCGTGATGCCTGTCGCAACGGCCCCAAAGCCATTGACGAACATATGCCATCCGCGCAGCTTATGGGCTTCGCCCTTCATCCAGTGCACGACCATCCCCGCCTGCGAAAGCGTAAACGCGAGAAACGCTCCAATCGCATACAGCGGAATCAATCTGTCCGTGACGCCGCCAAACAGGATCAGGATCACCGCTGTAAATCCTGTCAGTGCATAGATCCCATGCGAATAAAGCAGCCGTCGCCCTCGCAGAATGAACACATGCGGCAGATAGTCGTGCATAGCAATCGCACGCGTCAGCCGAGGAAAATCTGCAAATGCCGTGTTCGCGCTCAACGCCAGCGCCAGCAGAACGCTGCCCATGGTCAGGTAATAAAACCAGCCACGCCCAAACACCACCGTAACCAGCAAGCTGATCAAGCTCTGATAGCCAGAGTTGTCAGGGTCCATCGGCATCACCCGGTACAGCTTCGCCAGGTACGCGATCCCGAACAGCAGCACCATCAGGATCCCGATAATCACCGTCAGCGTCCGTTGTGCCCGCTTTACTCTCGGCTCGCCAAATGCCATCACTCCATTCGATACCGCCTCAACACCGGTCATCGCCGCGCATCCGCTCGCAAACGCCTTCAACAGCATCCACATTCCCAGCGCTCCCACAGTCTGCGGGAGCGCCGGAGGAATCGGAGCCACCGGCAGCGGATGCCCACCAGCCAGCGCCGCCTTCCACATCCCGACCCCAATCAAGGTCAGCAGCGTGCTCACAAACAGAAACGTTGGCAGAATGAACGCCGTCCCTGTGTCCTTTACGCCACGCAGATTCACAATTGCCAGAAGCGCGAGAATCACCAGACATATCAGCAGCGTATGCCGTTGCAGGGTCGGCACAGCCGAAGTCAGCGCAGTCACGCCGGCCGAGATCCCCACCGCAGCAGTCAGAATGTAGTCGATCATCAGCGCCGCTGCCGCCAGCAGCCCCGGCTTCTCACCCAGGTTCTCCGTCGCGACCGTGTAGCTTCCGCCGCCGCCCGGATACGCCGCAATCGTCTGCCGGTAACTGAAGTACACGATCGTCAGCAGGACCAGGATCGCCGCGATAATCCGCCATCCGTACTCAACTCCGCCGATCCCCAGCGGAATCAGCAGCGTCATCGCCGCCTCTGGCCCGTACGCCGCGCTCGTCAGTCCATCCAGGCCGAAGATCGGTATTCCAGCAGCGACGCCAATGTGCTCAGCTCGCTCTTCGCTCGTTGCTAAAGGCTTTCCAATAATTGAATCAGTTAAAGACATACGATTTAGATCGTACCGCCTCTGTCAACTCAACTGATCCAATCTCTGCATTTAATCTTCAGACATTTCAAAAGGGACCGACTGATTTCGCACTGTCCGAATAATCAAGGCCCCACGGCCATAGCCGGTACCGCCCCAACAGTACGTCCCAACTATGATTTAATTGACTAAAAATACGTATCAGGAGAATCCATGTCCACCGGCCCCATCTACGACATTCCAGTCAACAAAATCACTGGCGAAGGCACCTCCCTCGCCGATTACCGCGGCAAAGTCCTCCTCCTCGTTAACGTTGCCTCCAAATGCGGCCTCACCCCCCAGTACGACGCCCTCGAGAAGCTCTACTCCCGCTTCAAGGACTCGGGTTTTGTCGTCTGTGGCTTCCCCGCCAATGACTTCGGCGCACAAGAGCCCGGCTCCAACGAGGACATTCAGACCTTCTGCCGCTCCACCTTCGGCGTCGACTTCCCCATGTTCTCCAAGGTCCCCGTCACCGGCCCCGATACTCATCCCCTCTACCAGACCCTCATCGCCGCCCAGCCCAGGGCCATCGGCCCCACTCGCGACAGCTTCCGCGAGAACCTCAACAACTTCCTCAAGAACAACCACGGCGCCACCACCAACCCGGAGCCCGGCATCCTCTGGAACTTCGAAAAATTCCTCATCGACCGCAACGGCAACGTAGCCGCCCGCTTCTCCCCCGAAGTCCTTCCGGACGACCCCACCGTCGTCGTCGCCATCGAAACCGCCCTCGCAGCCTGATCAGCCACTCAGCACAGTCCGCTCCCAGAAATGACTCCGCTGCCAGACGCGATTCATTTACTGTGCTGAGTATGCCCTCTGCGCTCGCTTCCCTACGACGCCGCCAGATCCGCGTCCTCCTCGTCACTGCAACGCTGCTCGTCGCGCCCTGCGCGCACGCCGTCTCTTCACGCGCTCAACTCGACGCCCTCAGCGAAGCCTTCTGGCAGTGGCGCGCCACAGAGCAACCCTTCACCGACGACGACATCCCGCGCATCGAGCGCCCCGCCACCTTCGTCGTCGACTGGTCTCCCGCCGCCGTCAGGCGTTACCAGACCCAGATCGTCGACTTCGAAAGGCAATTCCGCGCCCTCAACCTGTCCTCCTCTTCGGTTCCCGATCAGGTCGACTATCGCCTCCTCGGTTCCGCCATCGCCCGTGTTCGCTGGGAACTCGAAGTGGCTCCCGACTGGCGTCAGAACCCCTTCTTCTACGTCGAGCAGACTCTCGGCAGCGTCTACGTTCTTCTTCTACCTCGGCCGCCGATCTCCGCATCGCGACAGGATGAGGTCCTCGCACGCATGGAGCGCGTCCCCGCTACACTCGCCGCGGCCCGCGAGAACCTCAACGACATGCGCGGCCCCTACGTTCGCACCACTCTCGCCCTCCTCGACGGCATTGAAGACCACCTGCAGCAGTTCCAGACTGCACTGCTCCCACAACTCGCCGAGAGCAATCGCGCCCGCTTCCAGAAGGACTTCGCCACCGTCCAGACCGCCGTCGTCAGCTACCGCGACTGGCTGAAATCAAAACAGCCCGGCCTCCCCGAACAGACCGCCGTAGGCCGCGAAGGCTACCTCTACTTCCTGCGCAACGTCGCCCTCCTCCCCTACTCGCCCGAAGACATGCTCCGGATCGGCCGTCAAGAGTGGGAGCGTTCCGTAGCCTTCGAATCCCTCCAGCTCGCCGCCAACACTGGCCTTCCTCCTCTGCCCATCTTTCCCAGCCTCAAAGCTCAGGAGGCCGACTCCGCCAAACAGGAGCTCGCCATTCGCGCCTACCTCGTCGGTCACAACATCATGTCCGTCCCACCGGAGATCCAGCACTACAACAGCATCGCCATTCCCCCCTACGTCGCTCCACTCTCCTTCCTCGGCGTCACCGACGATCTCACCGGCCCATCACGACTCAATCAGGATGCAGTGAGTTACAAAGACCCGCCCAGCCCCAACCTCGGCTTCTTCTCCCTCGCCACCGCGCACGATCCGCGCCCCATCATCATCCACGAAGGCGTCCCTGGACACTACTTCCAACTCGCATGGAGCTGGCACCATCCCGACCCCATCCGCCGCCACTATTACGACTCCGAATCCAACGAAGGCATCGGCTTCTACGCCGAGGAGATGATGCTCCAGGCCGGCCTCTTCGACACAACACCCCGCGCCAAGGAGATCATCTACAGTTTCATGCGCCTCCGCGCCCTCCGCGTCGAGGTCGACGTCCGCCTCGCCCTCGGGGAGTTCACACTCGAACAGGCCGCCAACTACCTCGCCTCCACCGTACCCATGGATCCCGGTACCGCGCGCGAGGAAGCGGCCGCGTTCGCCTCCACCCCAGGCCAGGCCATCACCTACCAGATCGGCAAGCACGACATCATCCGCCTCATGTCCGACGCCCGTCGCAACCAGGGCGAATCCTTCAGCCTCCATCACTTCCACGACTTCGTCTGGCTCAACGGAAACGTCCCCTTCTCCCTTCAGCGCTGGGAACTCCTCAACGACCCCTCCGATGTCCCGCCCCTGGCCTCGACCTTCGCTCCACCGCCGAAATAGCACGCACTATCCATAGCGGCGATCCAGCCGCTGCGTCTATCTCGCAAGCATTTACGTATCATCAACACACCGAAGCCTCACCCATGAAAGGATCCACTCGGAATGCCCAGCAGTCTTTCCCGTCTTCTCTCCTTATCGGCCCTGCTCCTCAGTACGGCAGCATTCGCACAGAAAGCCCCCATCCAGATCACCGCAGACCTCTCCGATGCCCCCCGCAAGCTCTACCACGCCGAGGTTGACATCCCCGTCCAGCCCGGCCCTGTCTCTCTCACCACGCCCAAGTGGATCCCAGGCAACCATCGCCCCACTGGCCCCGTCGACGAGATCACCGGCGTCGTCTTCACCGCCAACGGCAAGGTCCTCCCCTGGCGTCGTGACGATGAAGACCTCTACCAGTTCCATGTCACAGTCCCCGCTGGCGTCACCACCCTCCACGCCCACCTCGACTGCATCGTCATCGCGCGCATCAGCCAGAAGCTCGCCGTCCTCGAGTGGGAAAAGCTCCTCCTCTACCCCGCCAACACGCCGGTGAAGGAGATCCCGATCCAGCCCACCGTAATAGTTCCCCAAGGCTGGGGCATTGGCACCGCCCTCACCCCAACCGACGGCTACGACCCACAAAATCCTAAGGGCGGCACCACTCACTACGCCGCAACAACAGTCGAACAACTCGAAGACTCCCCCGTCATCACCGGCGAGTACTTCCACGAGTTCGCCCTCGCGCCCGAGGTCACGCCGAAACACTACATCGACGTGGTATCCGACAGCCCCGAAGACTCCAAGCTTCGCCCCGCGCTCCTCGCCGAACTCAACAACCTCGTCCGCGAGACCGGCGCCGCCTACAACTCGCGCCACTACAACGTCTATCACTTCCTTCTCACGCTCTCTGACGTGGCCGGTGGCGAAGGCCTCGAGCACGGTCAGTCCTCTGACAACGGCGTTGGCGAAAAGGGCTTCTCCGACGATGCCCATCAGCTTGCCGAATCCGACCTCCTCTCCCACGAGTTCACCCACTCCTGGAACGGCAAGTACCGTCGCCCTTACAACCTCTACCAGACCGACTTCGCCAAGATGCAGGAAGGCTCGCTCCTCTGGGTCTACGAGGGCATGACCCAATACCTCGGCAACGTCCTCGCCGCCCGCTCCGGCCTCAAATCGCAGGAGCAATACCGCGACCTCCTCGCTGCGTCCGCCGCCAATCTCGACTACAAGCCCGGCCGCGAATGGCGCAGCACCGAAGACACCGCCATTTCCGCCAGCATCCTGCGCGGTGGAAACCCCGCATGGTCCAACTGGAAACGCGGACAGGACTATTACCCGGAGGGAGAGCTCTTCTGGCTCGACGCCGACACCACCATCCGCAAACTCACCGACAACAAGAAGTCCCTCACCGACTTCCTCCACATCTTCCTCGCCAAAGGCGGCAACACCGGCCCCCTCATCGTCACCTACAACCGCGACGAGCTCATCGCCGACCTCAACCAGGTCGCAAAATACGACTGGGCCACCTTCATGCGCGACCGCATCGACGCCATCACCCCCCACGCCGACCTCGCCGGCATCGAGCAGGGAGGCTACAAGCTCGTCTTTACCGACAAGCCCACCAAGTCCTCCCGCACCATCACCTCCGCTAGTGGCCGTCGTGGCGGAGGCACCGACGTCTGGTACTCCGCCGGCCTCCGCATCAACGGTGAAGGCGTCATATCTGATGTCCGATGGAACGGCCCCGCCGACAAAGCGAAGCTCTTCCCTGGACAGAAGATCATCGCCATCAACGGCAACGTCTTCTCCGGCGACGCACTCAAGGCCGCAATCAAGCAAGCCAAGGGAGGCACCGAACCCATCCACCTTGTCCTTCAATCCGAGACCTTCGTCACGACAGCCGACCTCGACTACCACGACGGCGAACGCTATCCCTCGCTCGTCCGCGTAGACGGCACCCCCGACTACCTCGACGACATCACCAAACCCCTCACCAAACCCGAAGTGGCGCCCGCAGAACCTGCGAAACCATAGTCGCCGGCATGCTCCAAAGAAAAGGCGTGAGCTCTAGGCTCACGCCTTTTCGTCGCTCGCCCGTTTGCTTGGGACACCTCTAGCGCGGCAAATACAGAAACTGCGGCTTGATCTTCGAAGTAATCGAGTTCGCAAAAAAATCCTTCGCTTCAGACGGACTCAACAGCCGCTCTTGCCTCGGATAAGCCAATGCGGCAGCTGCAGTGACATCTTTCAGGAACTGCTCCTCCTCCGGAAGCATACCGTCAAGAGCGCCTTCAGAAAGAACGCCGGCATACTCATGGCTCTGAAACGACCGGATGAGGTCTGCCTTCAGCCTCTGCCCGGCCTCGCCCTGGTCGGCACGCAAGACGTCCCAAAGTTCCATGCCTCCCGCAAATCCCTGCTTACTCGCAGAACCCGCATCGATCACATGGTGCAGCACAAAGATCTTTCCCGGCAAGGCAGAGACCTTGTCCAGGATCCGTACTGCGTCCGCCCTCTGTGATGCGGTCGGCACATATTCTCCCGGCAGATACATCAGGTGCACAAACTGAACGAAGCACGCGGCGAGTGTCGCCACACCCAACCAGGGCGGCAGCGTCCCCGGAACGCGTTTCACCTGGGATAGGACCAGATGCAGGCATAGTCCAAACAAAATGCATATCCATGCGTACAACGGCAAAGTCACGTTAATCGAACCGCCCATATGCAAGCGGGCCGTTAGTGAAGAAAGCGTAACTCCGATCGTCGTAAACACCAGGAAATAAGTCTTTCCTCGATCTATGGAGGCCTCCGACATATGCAGCCCGGCGCCCACCAGCAAGAAAACGATCGCCACTCCAAGCGGGTCGACGATGTCTCTCAACAAGAATGTGACCAATTTATGGCCGTTCCAGGCCTGATGCGCTGGCAAAAACACCGTGTAGTACCGGTACCACCCGTGGCTCTCGCGGTCGATCACCCAGGAAGAAAGGGCGACCCCCGATCCAAACACACCTAGCCCTTCAATTAATCTCCGGGGCCGGCGTATCTCATGCATAAGCACGAACACCGCGACCGCCGCAGCGCTCTGTTTCGTCTGAAACGCAACAACAAACGCAATCGCTGACCAGACGGAGAAACCTCTTTGTGCAAGGTCGATCGCCAGCAGCAGAAAAAACAGATACAGCATGTCCACACGAGCAAGATCGAACCATCCAGTCGACTGCCCATACAACGCCGCAAACAGGCCGCAGGCCATCCACGCCGAGAACCCGTCCCCTGTATTTCGCCGGACCAGGCCAAAGATCAGCGTCAGACATCCCGTCGTCGCCAGAATACTGAGCAACCTCAGAGTCACAACATTGACTCCGGTAAGATGACCCAACCCTGCCCCAATATAGAAGTAAACCGGGGTGTATAGAAACGGTACAAAGTCCTTCGAAGGCGCAACGTAAAGCGGCTGATGGTAGGCCACTCGGCGCATCATATCGAGCACACCACCCTCCGCCCACTCAAGCGGAAGAGGATACGTGAGTCGACGAAAGGCAATGAAATAAAACAGCGCAATGGCCCCCAGACCAAACAAGAAAAGCAGAACTTTCAGGCCGCGTTCTGCCAAATTGGCTAAATCTGTCGATTCTGATTTGTGCATGGGTGCAATCTACATTGATTGACCCGGATCGACCAATGAAAATCGTCGCTTCCCCCAGCGACCAATAAATCTGCGCCCGTAGCGCAACTCTTTCGCTGCGACTCTACCTCGGGCATACGGGCTGCAGAATTAGTCCGAACACTTATCAAAAAATTCGATAAGCTTGGGAATCGCTCGGAGTAGGTCGAACCCCATGCTGACTCTCACCCAGAATATCCTTATCCTCATCGTCATGATAACCGGCTCGATGCTCTTCATGGCCGCATTGAACCGCATCTGGCCACGGGAAAAACGTCAGGTTCATAACGACCTGATCGGCTGGCAACTCAATATCCTCGGAACCACCTACGCAGTCATTCTTGGATTCATGCTCTACACCGTATGGACGGACTTCGGCTCAGCAATTTTCAACGTGGACCTTGAAGCCAGCGCTCTCAGGAACGTCTATCGTCTTGCTGAAGGCCTGCCCGAACAGCAACGTATGCAGCTTCAGTCGCAGGCCCGTTCTTACGCCAATGCGGTCATCAACCGAGACTGGCCGGAGATGGCCCGCGACCAGATACCGGAAGAAAGTCACGACATCAATCAAGCCATGTGGAAGACGTTAATGTCGGTTAAATTAGCAACGCCCTCCGAGATCACTGCGGAAGACCATGCCCTCTCCGAGCTGAGCACACTCACCGAACACCGCCGCACCCGTTTGCTCCAAAGCGCGTACCATCTTCCCACCATCTTTTGGGGCGTTCTTCTCATCGGAGGATTTCTGACCATCGCCTCGGCCTCCATGTTCGGCTCGGCAAATACCACGCTCCACTCCCTTCAGGTCTTTTCCTTTACTCTCCTCATCACGCTTGTGCTGCTCGCCATCGCCGATGTTAATCTTCCATTCCGAGGCTGGGTCCACGTCAGCAACTACGCGTTCATCAGGGCGCAAGAAAACATGCAAAACTGAAAACTTAACAGAGCGGCTATACGTCTCGCATTCACCACCCAAACTCAAGCCTCCACCGAGGTACCGACATGATGATCGCCCGCCCCGTTTTCCTCGCGCTCCTCTCAACCGCGACCCTCACCGCCAGTGCCCAGACCACCCCCACCAAGTGGCCCACCCAGGACGGCAACTACATCATCAAGAACTTCCGCTTCGGCACCGGCGAGTCTCTCCCCGAGCTCAAGCTCCACTACCTGACCCTCGGCAAACCCCATCGCGACGCCGCCGGCCACACCGACAACGTCGTCCTCCTCCTCCACGGCACCGGCGGCAACGCCCACTCCCTCCTTAACCCAGTCTTCTCCGACGTCCTCTTCGGCCCCGGCCAGCCTCTCGACATCACCAAGTACTACATCGTGCTCCCCGACGACATCGGCCACGGCCAGTCCAGCAAACCCTCCGACGGGCTCCGCATGCACTTCCCCCAGTACGACTATGACGACATGGTCGCCTCCCAGCACACCATGCTCGTCGAAGGCCTCCACGTCGACCACCTCCGCCTCATCCTCGGCACCTCCATGGGCTGCATGCAGTCCTTCGTTTGGGGTGAGACCTTCCCCGAGTTCTCTGACGCCCTCGCCCCCTTCGCCTGCCTCCCCGTCGAACTCGCCGGCCGCAACCGTATGTGGCGCTACATGGCCATGCAGGACATCAAGAACGATCCCGCATGGAAGAACGGCGACTACACCGCTCCGCCCGCCGAAGGCCTCCGCGGGGCAAGCGACCTGTTAGTCATCGCCGGCGGCGCACCGCTCCAGCTCCAGAAAAACTACCCAACCCGCGCCGAGGTCGAAGCCTACGTCGACAAAATCATCGCCACCGACATCACCCACACCGACGCCAACGACTTCCTCTACTACGTCAACGCCTCGCGCAACTACAACCCCGCACCCAGACTCGCCAACATAACCGCCCCCGTCCTCTGGATCAACTCCGCCGACGACTTCATCAACCCGCCCGAGCTGGGCATTGCAGAAAAAATGGTGACGAAGATGCCCCACGCCAAGTTCATCCTCGTCCCGATCTCCGACGCCACCCGCGGCCACGGCACCCATACCCAGGCCGCCGTCTGGAAACAATACCTCATCGACTTCCTCGCCCAGACCGAAAGGAAATAACGAAAGCGCTAAGGACTCGTCAAATCCGAAGGGCCAGTAGTCACGCAAAATCTGTAGGTTTTGACTTTGCGAACTGCCATTCGGTTTGTGTGGAGGCTTATTGTGCGCCATGCTTCGTTGGTTCTGCTTCTGTGTGCGTCTTCCGTTAACATGTCAGCGCAGGAAAATGGCCTCAGCCAGCGACCTTCACCCGCTCCGCCTGCAACACCGAATCTTTTCAACACAGCAAAAGACACCAAGCCGAAGAGTGCCGTCCATCCTATTCCGTTGGCCCTTAACTACAACCGTTATGTGCACGAGGTCCCACTAAGCAGGGATTCGAATTACTATGTGCACGAGGTCTCGGTAGCCGTCCACGATCAGGCCGGTACAACCAGATTGATCAGTGAGAAGGCGCGCCCGATAGGTCCGAATTGATGACCTGCACAATCAACCGGTCAATCCGCCCTACCGCCGCTTCCCCTGTAGTTCTGTGCGTAGATGTCTCTCGGCAGCCCCTCTCTCTTCGCCTTGCCCGAAAGCGCAAACGCGCTCTCCCTGCTCATTGGCTCCCCCAGTGTCACCAGAAACGGAGCGTGCCCATTCGGAGTAAATACCCCCGGACTTAGATCTGGATGGCTCTGCGCAATCTCCGCAGCTTTCTGCCGGGCCTGGTCTTCGCGGTTGTAAGTAAACGCAACCACCCGCCAATTTCCGCGTCCTTTGCTTGAATCACTCTGTTGAGGGGTGGCAGGAGTGCCCTTGGATACCCCAATAGGACTCGGCCGAGGACTCTCCGCAACCTGCGTCGCAGCTGAACCCTGCGCTGCAGCCGGCGCACTCTCCTGAACGACCGGGGCCGTCACCTGCTGCACCCCGCCGCTGGGCCCCGCCGACCGGCTATGCACGAAATACCATCCCACCAAGAGAATCAGGAGCGTTCCCACACCATACGCGGTCCCTCGCGGCCCCAATCCTTTCGGCCTGTCACCGACAGGCACCCGAATACGTGCAGCCACCAACGGAGGGACCGCAGGCGCGACTTCACGCGGCCTCTCAACCGGAGCCTCCGCCACGACCGGCGGACGAGCAGCAGGATTCACGGCCCCAACCCGCTCCAATGCCGCGCCAATCTGCACAAACCCCCACTCCCCACTCGTCCCCTTGCGGACAATCTCGTCGAACGGCGCAGGCAGTCGAAGATCGCGCGGCGCGTCCTCCAGTACCCTCTGCTGTGTCAGTGCCTCCAACAGCACTGCAGCATAATCACGCACGTCCTTCTCCTTCAACGCCAGTCCCTCTTCGCCCTCAAGCGTCTCCCGGATGCAGTCGCTCCGCAGCTTGATCACCTCACCCACCGCCAGAACGTTCTCCGGCTCCACATGCTCATGGACAAATCCATTCGAGTGCAGTGCCTCAAGCGCTGCCAGCAGACTCGTCGCGACCTGCCTCGTTTCCGTCTCGGTCAGCCGCCGTTCTCTCAC
>DATHQG010000172.1:0-4227 GCA_035483075.1 Edaphobacter sp.
GAAGTCGAACGCCCAGCCCGCCACCTACACGATCGGATGGCAGAAGGTCCACATGGCCGCTGCGCAGGGTCAACCACAGGGCCAGCCGCAAACGCCGAACTCCTCGCCGTCGCAGCTTTACACCATGGGCCTCTCCACCAATTGGAACAGCCATCTCCTCGTCTGGTACTTTTCGTCGAGCAGCGTCGACACCCTCAACCGCATTACCAAGACCACGGTCCGCTTCGGACGCGACCAGGCCGCGCCACTCTACCCGCTCACCATAGGCAACGCAACACCCTAGCCGCGCGAAACAGAGCAAGCCCTACAGCGTCGTCAGATGCACGCTGCCGTCGCTGGTGTGGATCGTCAACAAGGGGCCGCCGCCATTGAATTTGCCGCGAATATTGTGCCCGGAGTTACCCTTCGAATTGAATCCCTCAACCACCAGCGGAAGTGTGCTCTGAATGCTTCCATCGCTGGTGCTGACGGCGAGCTCGGCCGGAAATCCCTTCGGCAGTCGCAGCGTCACGCTTCCATCGCTGCTCTCGATTCGGGAGTCAGAGCTGAGGTGTGACCCGTCGGCGAGCTCGACCGTGATCGAACCGTCGCTGCTGTGCAGCTGCAGCGTAGTAAAGGACCCGGCGATCTCCTGATTGCCATCGGAGCTCCGCGCCTCCAGGGCCCCACCGCCGTTTCGAACGCGGAGATGGCCGTCGCTGGAGTGCAGCTTCAAGTTCCCCGATACGCCGTTCAACTCCTGGCTGCCGTCGCTGGTATGGATAGTGAGTTCGCCGTGCAGGTCCGAGGCCGTCAGGTTTCCGTCAGCGCATCTCGCATCGAGAGTGAGGTTCGCTGGCGTTTCGACATCCACGCGCACGGAAGAGGAATGCATGTTGATGATATGGACGCCCATGTGTGGCTTCTCCTTAAGAGAGAAGTGGACGGTATTGCCGCTCTGGCTCTCTTCAAGTGTGTATCGCGAAAGACTTGTGTTCTCCGCGGTGACATGGACGTGGACGGTCTGGCAGCTGGCGCAGGCGTGGATGTTGAGATGGCTGTCGTCGGTGCTCAGGAACAGCGACGGCTGCCCGGTGACAGAGTAGCTCTTGTCCCAGGTGGTGTCGCTCTGCGCCAACGCTGCGGCCGCCGATAGAACGAGTGTCGAAAGTGCCAGATTCAAGGCGATGGATCTCATGGGCATACCCTCTCGCAGTCATCTACGCGAGAAATGACCGGTTGGTTCCTTTTATTTCGCCGGTCCCTTTGCGACATCGGAAATCCAGTTCGGCCCAATGAACTCCCGCAGCCTCTCGGGCGTCGCCCACGGCGCTGTACCGGCAAACCGCTTCACCCACTCCTCACCCTCGCCAATCTTCACGCGGTCCGGGGTAAACTCCGGCGAAAGCGCGTTCACCATCAGCGCAAAACTGACGCCCTCATGCAGCTTCAGCGCCTTCCAGCACCCACCCGGGACCGAGACCACGGGCCTTTGCCCTGCGGCATAATCAAACCCCAGTGTCACCTTCTCCACCCTTCCATCCGGATGAAAGATGAAGTAGTCCACCGGCCCACCCTCCACCAGGATGTGCGTATCGTCCGGCGCCAGCCAATGCAGATAGTTGATCGGCCGCTCGCGTGTCAGCATGTAGTAGTTCTGGCTCTGCACCGCCAGCATTCGTCCACCGACGTCCACCTTCTGCGCCGAAACCCCAATGGTCCCCAGATACCCCGACTCCTTCGACAGCACCGTCAGCTTCAGCGTTCGGATCAACTCCTTCGCCCGAGCGTCCGTAGCCGCTGGAGTCGCTGCATACAGCGAACCCAGCGCAACCATCCCAACCGCGGCAATCAAAAGACGTCTCATGCCCGCAGACTAGCAGAAGACCGCCGGGCCCCTAAGCCTGTTGCCTCTCCGCCAGGTCCTCGTCGACGACATTCGGCCCGCCGCCCTTCATCTTCGAACTCGTCACCAGGAACACCGCCAGCAGGGTCGCACCCATCCCCACATACTCCACCGCAACAAAGCGCTCACCGAGAAAGATCGCGCCCAGAATCACTGCGATCACCGGGTTGACATACGCATACGTCGCCACCTTCGACACCGCCACGTTATCGAGCAGATAGATATACGCGGTGTAGGTCACCAGCGACCCGAAGACCACGAGGTAAAAGATCGACCCCCACGCCTTCGTCCCCCATTGCGCGCCATGATAGCCGCCTGACACCACCATCAAGCCCACGTTGAACAGCCCGCCGAACACCATCTGCCACCCAGCCGATGCAGCTCCGCTGATGCGAATCGTGGATCGCCGCGAGATCAGCGACGCTGCCGTCCAGCACAGCGTGCCTGCCAGGGTGATGGCCACCGCGACGATCTCTCTTGAGTCGCCCTGCGTCCCGTGGTGTAGCTCCGGCCAAACTAGAAACACCATTCCGGCAAACCCAATAACGATTCCGATCCATCCCTGCACCGCCAGCCCTTCGCCCCGCGGCAGGACTGCCTCGATCAGCGCCGCAAACACAGGAATTGAGGCCACCAGCAGTGCAGCCAGGCCAATCGGAATGTACTGCTCGGCCCAGATCACCGCCGTATTGCCGCAGCCCAGCATCAGTACTCCGATGATCGCGAGCCTGCCCATCTCCGGCCAGGTCGGCCAGATCTTCAGTCGTAAGATCGCGGCTGCTGCCAGCAGGATCGGTGCGGCGATCAGATACCGCGCGCAGCCCAGCAGGAACGGCGGCACCACCTCCACGCCAAGGCGCATCGCCAGGTAAGTTCCTCCCCAGAACAGATAAACACAACAAAAAGAAGGCAGAATCCACCTGCGGTCCGAGGAGGAAGAGTGGGGCATTCTCCCATGGTATCTCGCTTTCAAGCGGTGCCGTGGCTCCATTTCCTGACCCTCGCGGTGCTACGATAAGGAGATGGTGCTTCGTCCCGCTGCCTCATTTCTCCTGGCTCTTATCTGTGTTACAGCTCTGTCTCAAACCCCCGATCAACCTAACCCCGATACCCCCAAGAGCTTCCACGATTCAGCTCTCAATGTCACCTATTTCTACCCCGGCCGCTTCGTTCCGGACCCTGCGAGCGTGGCGCCAAAGCCCAGCACGGACGCAAGCCCCAAGTGCGCTCACTCGACGCTCTTCGCCAACTCCGTCACGCCGTCCAACACCTCCTCCTTCGTCCTGTCCACCATCGACAACACCTGCCCCAATGTGCTGCGCGGCGCGACCCTCCTCGGCCCCTTCGTCCGCGAGCAGATTCTCCGTCAGCTCAAGCAGTACGGCGAACCCACCGTCACCCAGGAGCCTACGAACTACGCCATCGACGGCCACCCCGCCGCCATAGTGCTGGCCTCGGTCCCCATGCCGGAGGTCAAGGGCAAAATTCCTACGACTACCTACGCCGCTAAGGCCTGCGTCCTCGGTAACGTCCCGGTCAAGCCGAAGAAAAAGTCCGACCCCGTCGAACCGACCCGCCACGTCCTCTGCTTCGACTTCACCACGGAACACAGCGACCTCTATACCCTGATGTTTGCCTTCTCCATGCGGTTCGACAACGATCCCCCCCTGCCGATGGTTCCCGGAAGTGTAATTCGGTAGTTGGTCGGCGCAGCCCGGCCCCGTCGCGAGGTGATTGCGATGCACCCCGAAAATGGACCCACCTTGTCGACCGACCCAGCTCTGCGTGGTGTCCTTGAGGAACTCAAGGCCCGCGAGCCAATCTTCCATCGGCCTGAGCTCGGCACCACAATGGTCGACTTCGAAAGCATGATGCACGTTGACTTCTGGGAGATCGGCGCCTCAGGCCGCCGCTACAGCCGGGAATATGTTCTGGCCGAACTCAAGGGTCGCCACGAGCGTCTGGTCGAAGACGTCTGGGAGACCAGCGGGTTCCACTGTCGCCGGCTGGCGACCGATGTCTACCTCCTGACCTACACGCTGATTCAAAACAAGATGCGCAAAACCCGCCGCTCGACCATCTGGCAGCAAACGGAAGTAGGATGGAAGATCATGTTCCACCAGGGAACGACGGTCGAAGACTAGTGATTGATGGCATCACCGTAGGGTATACTCAGCGGCAAAGGCAATGGGACCATGAACCTTCCCAAGATCGCCACAGCCCGTACGCACCGGATCGCCGATCCACAGTGCCGCTCCAAGAGGCACCAGATGCCGTGCTGGCATCTCCGCGTTCTCCCCAGCCTCACGCGACCTAGTCTCTTCGCCGGCGACTAGTTCGAA
>DATHQG010000173.1:0-6025 GCA_035483075.1 Edaphobacter sp.
GGCGGTTCGGCGGCTGGTGGATGATTTGTTTGGGTTGAGTGCAAGAGGGAAGAAGCCGCACACGGAGCTGAACCCTGACGAGGTAGTAGCGCTGGGTGCGGCGGTGCAGGCGCAGATTCTTGCGGGCGGGTCGGTGGCTACGGAGGATTTGCTGCTGTTGGATGTGACCCCGCTATCGCTTGGGATTGAGGCGCTGGGTGGCGTGGTGGCGAAGATTATTCAGAGGAACTCGACGATACCGGCGAGTGCGACGGAGCACTTTACGACGGGCGTCGATGGACAGACGAATGTGGCGATCCATGTGGTGCAGGGAGAGCGGGAGCTGGCTAAGGATTGCAGGTCGCTGGCTCGGTTTGACCTGAAGGGGATTCCGCCCATGGTAGCGGGTTTGCCGCGGATTGAGGTGAAGTTCCTGATCGATGCGAATGGGATCCTGCATGTGAGCGCGCGGGAGCAGAGGAGCGGGAAGGAGTCGGAGGTCGAGGTCAAGCCGACTTACGGGTTGACGGACGAGCAGGTGGAGACGATGATTCTGGATTCGTTTGATCATGCGGAGACCGACATTGCCGAGCGGCAGTCGATCGAGGCGAAGAACGAGGCGGAGACGATCCTGACAGCGGTGGAGAAGGGCAGGAAGCATGCAGCCTGGCAGATGCTTTCGAGCAATGAGATCGAAAAGATTGAAGAGGCGGTTTCGTTTTTAGAGGCCGCAGTGCCGGGGGGAGACCATCGGCAGATACGGGCGGGGATTGAGCGGCTGGACAAGGCCACGCGCCGGTTTGCGGAGTTGATGATGGACAATGCTCTCTCGGGCGCGGTGCAGGGGAAGACGATGGAGGCGGCGGGTGAAACAATGGGTGATGGGCCGACGGCGCCGCATCCGTTTGCGAAGGCAGAGATAAACAGGGAATAGGGAGTAGGGTGTAGGGAATAGAGAACAGTGCGTTCGATTGATGTAAGGCTGCGGCCGGAAAGAGATTGGAAGAGACGATTATGTCTGAGACGAAGAGTGCTGAAGTTGTGGACCTTTCGAAGCCTGCCGGCGAAGGCATGGTGCGGGTGACGTTTTTGCCGGAGGGAAAGACGGTCGAGTTTGAGTTTGACACGCTGCCGTATGAGGGGCATGGCGAACCGATGTCGTTTCTAGACGTGGCGGAGAACTTCGATATTTTTCTGGACCATGCTTGTGGCGGAGTGTGCGCTTGTACGACCTGCCATATCCATGTGAAGGAGGGGGCGAAGGGGATCAGCGAGCCGGAGGACCTGGAGCTGGACCGTATGGAGACGGCGGCGGACGTTCAGTTGAACTCGCGGCTGGGGTGCCAGGCGATCATTGAGAAGCCGGGGACGTATGTGGTGGAGATTCCGAAGTGGAACCGGAACTATGTGCAGGAAGGTAAGCCGGCGCATGGGCCCGGGAGCTAGTCTGCTCTGTTGCCCAACTAGAGACAGTCCATCGGCGATTCAAGGTCAGCTAAACAGGGTTGGCGGTCCCTGCCACGGTTCGCACAGCTCGGGCGAGTCGTTGCGGACGTTGCCGACGTCGTTTGAGACCTTCCATGCGGTCATCGGTTCGGGGTCGTGGGGGCGGAGGAGGTCAGTTGCGGGGCGTGTGGGGTCGGGGTGCAGCCAGCGGTCGTAGTTTTCGCGGGGCACGATGACGGGCATGCGGTCGTGGAGGGGTTCCATGACCGCGTTGGGGTCAGTGGTGATGATGGTGAAGGACTGGAGAGGGGTACCGGTGGTTATGTCCTTTCAGGTCTCCCAAGTCCGGCAAAGGCCATGGGCTGGGTGTCTTTGCGGGCGATGGCCCAGGCTTGTTTTTCTTTGCCTTTTAGCTCGAGTTTCTGCCATTCGTAGAAGAAGTCGGCGGGGACGAGGCAGTGGCGGCGGTGGAAGGCCTCGCGGAAGAGGGGCGGGGTGGCGACGTTTTCGGCGCGGGCATTGATCGCGGAGTAGCCGACTTTGGTGTCCTTGGCCCAGTAGGGGACGAGGCCCACTTCATCATCACGAGCTCGCGGTGGCCGTCGCGGTCGAGGCGGACGACTGGTTGAAAGGTTTGCGGGGCCACGTTGTAGCTTTCGCTGAGGATGAAGTCGGGCGGGAGCTTGCCGAGATGGAAGGCCTCGGCGATGCGTTGCTTGTCAGAGCGTCTTCCGTATCGTCCGCACATGGTTTGACTTTATCGGAGTTTGTGAATTCGCCGATCAGCGCATTTAGGTCCTGGGCACGCGTCCGAGAAAACCAGAGGGCCTACCGCGTCATCGAAGACTCTTCGACGCCCAGAGTGGGCTCCGCAGTCGAGGAAGGACTATAGGCAGTAGTCATGGGTAGAAAGACGTGAACGATCGTGCCGTGATTGTCCGCCTGAGTCGTGCTTTCAATCTCGAGGTGGCCGCCGTGACCTTCTACAAATTGTCTGGCGACGAATAGACCGATGCCCGTCCCTACCGTTGCACGAGTTGTGAAAAAGGCGTTGCACACTTTAGGGAGGTCATCGGCTGCAATCCCAGCGCCGTTATCCTGGACCGTCAGAACAATGCCGTCTACGGGCCCTGTCACGTCGTCGACTGATATAGATAAGACGCCGCCTGTCGGCATCGCATAGATCGAGTTTGCGATCAAATTCGAGACTACCTGCATTATCTCGCCGCGACGCAGGACGGTTTTTCTTGACGAATTGAGCGACCTCTTGATCTTGATGCCGATTCCGGTACACCGAGGTTCGTAGATCATAATTGCTTGCGAGACGAGTTCCGCAAGCGAGGCGCTCGAGGCCGCTGCATGTTCGCGATAAAAGCCAAGTGTTTGCTTGGCGATATGGGAGACCCGGGCGAGTTCGCTTTCGGCGGAGTCGAGATAGTTGATGCCGTCCGGGTCGGTGACCATGGGACGGAGAAGGTAGAGCAGGTTGGTCACCGCTTCAAGCGGGTTATTGACCTCATGCGCGATGGTGGCCGCCATGCGGCCAGTCGCGGCTATTTTTTCAGCCTGCAAGAGAGATTCCTCTATTCGCTTGCGGTCTGAGATGTCACGAAGGATCTTCGACGCTCCGATAATCTGGCCCTGGTCGTCTTTAATTGGGGAGATTGTGAGAGAAACTTCGAGTAGTCGACCGTCTTTGGTGAGACGGACCGTATCGAAGTGCTCGATGCGACGTCCTTCTCGAATGCTTTCGAGAATCGTCTTTTCATCTGAGTGAAGGTGCTCGGGAATGAGCTTCAGGATGGGCGTGCCGACCATCTCCGCTGCGGAATATCCGAAGACCCGCGTGGCAGCGGCATTCCAGCTTGTGATGATTCCATTCAAGTCCTTGCTGATAATTACATCCTCGGAGGAGTCGACGATGGCCGCGAGTTGGCCAAGGCGCTTGGAATTGTCTCGCAACGCCTCGCTGACTCTTGCGCGTTCCTCAGCCAGCTGTCGCTCAATGTTGGCCAGGTTTGCCTCTTGCTGCCACTGCACGATGTACAGCTGCGCGCGATGCTTTGCCGATCGGCGAATTATCCATGCGAGAAAGATCGAGAGCAGAAGAAAGACTGCGAGTCGCAGGTCCTGCGGAACGGTTCCAAGGGAAAATCTCAGCTCCGACCTGGTCAGAAAATAATTGACCAGGACGGCTTCGGTAAGGCTACAGAAGACACCGCCCCACATGCCTAAAAACCATGCGCTCAGGATGACTGTCGGAAATGCGAGGAGCAGCGGAAACGCACGCAACGGCGTGATTGCGTAGGTGAGCGTGACTGCGACGGCTGCCGTCCCGCAGCCGAGCAGAGCGCGGACCGCCCGTGGCAGTCGTTCTGTCGCTACGGTGCCGGGAAGGTTCATTCTGTTGATCCGGCTCATGGTTATCGAATGGGCCCAAAGATTTTCGAGAAATCGTGCGCGCGTCTTGGAGATGATAGCTCACGCGAAGGCCGTCCGGCCATCCGCCGCCAATGCTTCGAGGTTGGAGGTATAGGGGAAGGGTGGCCGCTAGTTCCTGCACGGTTAGGAGCGGCAGGAGGGCGGTGTGCCGCCAGGATTCCCTCTCTGCCGGGGCAGTATATGGCCGCCGCGGCAGAGAGATGAGGTGTTCTTATTGCTTGTTGTACATCGAGACACCCGAGACCTTCTTGCCGGACGGATCGGTGGCGGTTAAGTGCAGCGTGCGGGTCTTGCCGTCCCTCGAGACTTCCACTTTGCCGCTAGTAGTGACTTTGCCGCCTTTTTTGTTGGTCAGATCCAACGTATGTTCGTCGATCATTTTGTACGACCTCGAGTCTGCGGTGGCGTCGCCGGTGAGCGGATAGTCCTTGCCGTCGAACTTGCCTGTCCACTCGGTGTGTGTGGGCTTGCCATCGCCGCCGGTGCCATCGGTGGTCACTTTGATGTTGTCGCCGTCGGCTGCGTAGATCACGGTCGAGTTTTTCGGAAGCCCGGCTGGGGTCTTCGACTTGGCTTCGTCGAGCTTCCAGGTCCCCATTTGCGGGCCCTGGGCGAAGCTCAAGGCCGTTCCGGCAAAGCACAGAGCTGTGGTTAAGAGGAACATTCTTGCTTTCATGTCGTTCTCCTGTCGATGCAAATATTTAGTTGCTGTTTGAACGCAGGGAACTATACACCCCTTGAACACCTTTGATCTTCATGGAAATAGCTTTTCTCTGGCGGGTCTATTTGCAGCGCCGCGGGAGCTGCCCCTAACCGCGGACCGTGCTGGCTTTGCCGGAATTAGCGGGAATCGGTCGGCACGGTTATGCATTTTGCTTCGAGGAATTGCCGGAGGCCGTGGAGGAAGGTAGGGAGGATTCGTTGCCACGGCAGCACACGGGCCGCTGCTGCAGCGAGATGAATTGTTCCTACTGCCTGTCGTATATCGAGATGCTGGAGACCCTCTTGCCGGCCGGATCAGTTCCGGTCACGTACAGCGTGCGGGTCTTGCCGTTCTTCGACACGATCACTCTGCCGCTGGTAATCGTTTTGCCGCCTTTCTTGTTGGTTAGCACCAGCGTGTGGTCGTCAATCTGTTTGTACGACCGCGAATCTGCGGTGGGGTCGCCGGTGAGCGGATATTCTTTCTCGTCGAACTTGCCTGTCCACTCGGTGTGCATTGGCTTGCCAGTGCCGTCGGTCCCATCGGTGGTCACTTTAATGTTGTCGCCGTCGGCCGCGTAGATCACGGTCGAGTTCTTCGCGAATCCGGCTGGCACCTTTGATTGGGCTTCATCGAGCTTCCAGGTCCCCATCTGTGGACTTTGAGCGAAGCCCAAGGTCGTCCCAGCAAAGCACAGAGCCAGGGTCAAGAGGAGCATTCTTGCTTTCATGTCGTTCTCCGGTCGATTCAAATATTTAGTTGCTGTTTGAACAGCACGGAACTATACACCCCATTGAACAGCTCTGATACTCACGGAAATGGCTTTTCTTCGGCGGGTGTATTTGCGGCGCCGCGGTATCTGGTCCTAACCGCGGACCACACTTGTTTTGCGGGGCCTAGCCGGAATTGGTTGGCACGATTCCGTATTTTGCTTCGAGGAATTGTTGGAGGTCCTGGGGAAGGGTAGCGGATAGCTCCTGCCAGGTGAGGAGTTTCAGGCGAGTGGCGAAGGTGTAGGAGTGGACGGCGGAGAGGACTGAGTACCAGATCTCGATGAGGTCGCGGCGGCGGGCGTCGGAGAGGACGCAGAAGCCGGCGTCGGAGGCGAAGGCGGCGAGGACGTTGCGGATGAGTTGGTAGCCCTGGATGAGGGTGCGTGGGTGCCGGAGTAGAGAAGCAGGTTTCTCCACTTCGCTGCGCTTCGGTCGAAATGACGCTGATGGGGTTGGTTCATCAAGTGGGGAGTCGTCTTCGGTGAGTGGGTGGGTTGCCGGCTGAGAGAGGAGCTTGCGCGGGAGGCGGGTGAGGTCGAAGACGGTTTCGAGGTCGCGGTAGCGTTCGATGAGGCGGGGGGCGGCGGTCTGGAAGTTGGATTCGGTGAGCTTGGCTTCGAGGAAGAGAGTGCCGAGTTGGAGGTCGATTTCGGTGCGATCTGTGAGAGTTTGATCGGTCGCT
>DATHQG010000174.1:0-12265 GCA_035483075.1 Edaphobacter sp.
CGACGTCTCCGGCAAGCCCACCACGCCCATCACCTACGACTCCAACTGCCTCGAAGAGATCTGCGGCTCCTGCGCCATGCTCATCAACGGAAAGGCGACCATGGCCTGCTCCGCCCTCGTAGACAAACTGACCGGCCCCAACAAAGACCAGACCATCACCCTCGCCCCGCTCTCGAAGTTCCCCGTAGTCCGCGACCTCGCGGTCGACCGCTCCGTCCTCTTCGAAAACCTCAAGAAGGTCAAGGCCTGGGTCCCCATCGACGGCACCTACGACTTAGGAACGGGACCAAAACAAGCCCCTCAGATTCAAGAACAACGTTACCCGCTCTCCAACTGCATCTCCTGCACCATCTGCATGGAGGTCTGCCCCCAGTTCAACGACGCCACCGGCTTCGTCGGCGCCGCTACCATCGCCCAGGCCAAGCTCTTCAACCTGGACCCCGCCGGTGCCGTCCTCAAAGAAGAACGTCTCCGCGCCCTCGCCGGAGACGGCGGCATCCAGGAGTGCGGCTTCGCGCAAAACTGCGTCCAGGCCTGCCCCAAACAACTCCCGCTCACCGAAGCCATCAGCGACATGGGCCGCGACGTCTTCATCCAACAAGTCAAAGACCTCTTCGCCCGCTAGCGATCCACGAAACGGGTGCCCCATGTCCGGACTCTCGGACGTGGGCATTCGCGCAAAGCGCGAACCGCAATGCTCCCCGCTAGCATCACATCGTCACCAACAGAATTAAGGAGCATCAATGATCCAACTTGCAGACGCCCGCCGCATCATCGCCGCCGCCGAAAAGAAAGCCACCGAGATCGGCCAACCCATGAACATCGCCATAGCTGACGCCGGCGGCAACCTCATCTCCCACGTCCGCATGGACAACGCCTGGCTCGGCTCCATCGACATCTCCATAAAAAAAGCCTGGACCTCCCGGGCCTTCGACATCGCCACCAATGATCTCGCACCCCACTCACAATCTGGCAGCCAGTTCTTCGGCATCCACGCCTCCAACGACGGCAAAGTGATGATCTTCGCCGGAGGCATCCCTCTCAAGAAAGACGGCAAAGTCGTAGGGGCCATCGGCGTCAGCGGAGGCTCCGGAGATCAAGACCACGCTGTAGCCGAAGCAGGCGCATCGGCTTTCTAATCCCACAAAAAGAGAAAAGCCCCGCAGGCCCGCGGGGCTTATTCTCTACCTCCAACATTCTCCTACTTCGAAAACACAGAATTACCCGGAGTCGTCTCTTCATTCGACAGGATCCGGTTCTGCGCGCGCTTGGCACTCTGCATCGCGGCATGGTCCATTCGTTCCCGATCGCTCTTATTCGACTCGTCCGCAGTCGTCTCGTCTTCAATCGCCTCATGCGAAGGACGCGCCGCACTCTTCGTTGAATTCAGTCCTTGTGCCATGTGTTTCACCTCTCGAACAAGAGATGGCTTCCACGTTCCTGCGGTTGTCCTAACAGATTCGACCCTCTCAACCCATTGCTACAATCGTTCTATTCGTGCGAAGAACACCACACGTCCTTAAAAAAATTGCCTCTATTTACAAGCACATCCCTGCTTCTGCTTTTCGGCGCCTCTTTTTTTGCACGCGCAGGCAACCCCTGCAACAGGAAACAAAAAGATGACAGACCCTGCCGATGTCCACGCTAGTGCCGTCGTCATCGACACCCACGCCGACACTCCCCAACGCTTCGTCGACGAAAACTGGAACTTCACCGACCCGCTCAACGGGGGCATGCTCAACTACGACTCAGCGAAGAAGGGCAACCTCGACGCGCAGTTCTTCTCCATCTGGGTCGACCCCGGCCAATACCCCGCCGACGCCTCCGCCCGCCGCACCCTCACCCTCATCGAGGCCACCCTCGAGCAGGTCCGCCGCGCGCCAAACAAACTCCAGCTCTGCACCACCGCCGATCAAATCATCGAAGCCCACAGCCGAGGAAAATTCGCCGTCCTCATGGGCATCGAAGGCGGCCACTCTATCGAAGACTCCCTGGCACTCCTCCGCGACTACTACCGCCTCGGCGTCCGTTACATGACCCTCACCTGGTCCAACACCAACAACTGGGCCGACTCCTCCGGCGACATCGACGACCCCGCCATTCCCCACCACGACGGCCTCACCCCCTTCGGCAAACAAGTCGTCGCCGAAATGAACCGCCTCGGCATGATGGTCGACATCTCCCACGTCTCCGACAAGACCTTCTGGGACACGATCGCCATCACGCGCACTCCCGTCATCGCCTCCCACTCCTCCGCCCGCGTCCTCACCAACGCCGGCCGCAACATGACCGACGAGATGCTCCTCGCGATGAAAAAAAACAACGGCGTCGTTATGGTCAACCTCTTCCCCGCCTTCATCGACGAGCAGTGGCGCCTCGCCTGGGCCGCCCAGAAGCCCGAACGTCAAAAGGCCCAGGACGCCCTCGAAACCGAATACAAGGCCAAGGGCCTCCCAGTCCCCTACACCGCATCCGACAAGATCGACCGCGAGTTCGCCGCAAAGATCGGCCGCGCCCCCTTCAACTCACTCATTGATCACTTCGATCACGTCATCAAAGTCGCCGGCATCGACCACGTCGGCATCGGCACCGACTTCGACGGCATCCCCGTCCTGCCCGAGGGCATCGACTCCGCCGCCGACCTTCCCAAAATCACCGTGGCCCTCATGGCCCGAGGCTGCACCGCCGAGGACATGAAGAAACTCCTCGGCGGCAACCTCCTGCGCGTCTTCCGTGACACCCAGGCCGCGGCTGAAAAATAAAATAACGCGCTACTTGTCCGCCACAATATTAATCTTGTGGATCTGTGGAGGGTTTGCAAACAACTCGCTCGCCTTGGCCATCAGGGCCTTCGCAATCTCGCCGTTCAAATGCGCGTCTCTGCCTGCCTCATCATTGAACGTGTCGAACACACTATAGCTGCCCTCGTCCTCCTTCAGCCCGTACCACGTCACCGTTCCCGCCTCCTTCTTCGCCAACTCCGCACCCTGTTTCAAAAACGCCTCAACGTCCTTCTCCTTACCGGGCTTCGCCTTCAACGACACATAGAGCGCATACTTCGCCATTCTGTTGTTCCTCCTGTATCCAATCAGATGCAGAATCCGTCATTCGGTTACAGATCGCCTCGTCAAATCATCCGCAAGGAGCGGGCGTAAGATGACTTTTCCCATCAGTTACGCCACCACGACAGCCACGCTCGCGGCCCCGCCGCATTGCTCCAACCGCGCGTCTGCGATAGCCTGTTTATTGGAGTCAAACACCGCATGACGCTTCGTATTCTCGCACTCGCATTGGCCCTCAGCGTTTCCGCGCAAGCACAAACGACCCCACCCTCCCAGCAGCTTCCCGACGCCCCCAGCACGACCAGCCAGATAAAACCCCCGCCCGTACCTACCGGCCCGACAGCCGTCATCGACACCACCATGGGCCGCCTCTCCTGCAAGCTCTTCGACAAAGAAGCCCCCCTCACCGTCGCCAACTTCATCGGCCTCGCCGAAGGCACCAAAGACTGGACCGACCCCAAGACACTCCAGAAGATGCACCATCAGCCCTTCTACAACGGCACCACCTTCCACCGCGTCATCCCCGAGTTCATGATCCAGGGCGGCGATCGCGCAGGCGACGGCTCCGGCGATCCCGGCTACTTCTTCCAGGACGAGATCGACCCCTCTCTCACCTTCGACACGCCCGGCCTCCTCGCAATGGCCAACGCCGGCCCCGGGCCCTCCGGCGGCGGCACCAACGGCTCACAGTTCTTCATCACGGAAGGCCTGGTTCCCCAACTCAACGGCAAGCACACCATCTTCGGCCTCTGTGATGCGCACTCCGTCCTCCTCGTGGCCTCCATCGCACGCGTCGAACGCAACTCCAACGACAAGCCGCTCACCCCCGTAGTCATCACTCGCGTCACCATCGTTCGCGAAGGACAAGCCATGCCCCCACTACCGGTAGCGCCGCCGTCAACAACACCGGCCGCAGCCACGGCACCGCCACAAAAATAAGTCCACCGGCCTCCGCGAACTCAGCGACGCCTCTTCTATTCAATCCATCAACCCGCAAGGAGAACCTTCACATGCCAACGAAACCCGGTACCTACGCCACATTCAAGACCACCGAAGGAACGGTCGTCTGCGAGCTCTTTGAGAAAGATGCACCCGAGACCGTAGCCAACTTCATCGGCCTCGCCGAAGGTACCAAAGACTGGAACAGCCGCAGCAAAAAAGGGGCCAAGCTCTACGATGGCACCGTCTTCCACCGCGTCATCCCCCAGTTCATGGTTCAGGGCGGCGACCCCGAAGGCACCGGCATGGGCGGCCCCGGCTACAAGTTCGCCGATGAAACCCGCGGCTCAAAGCACGGCTTCCAGCAGAAGGGCAAGCTCGCCATGGCCAACTCCGGCCCCAACACCAACGGCTCGCAGTTCTTCATCACCGTAGCCGACACCAGCTGGCTCACCGGCAAGCACACCATCTTCGGTGAAGTCGTCGAAGGCTACGACATCGTCGAAAAGATCAGCAAAGTCAGCCGCGACGGAATGGACCGTCCCAAAACCCCGGTCGTCCTCCAATCCGTAACCATCGAACGCATCGCCTAGCCACGGTTGTCAATAAAACAGAAGGCCCGCTCTCCTCGGAGCGGGCCTTCCTTCGTCTTGGTCCGTTCTTAATCCGCGAAATCCGCGGTCGGCCCTCGTCCTACGCCATCCCAATCACGGTGCAAAGCTCCTTCACCGAATCCGCACTCTTGTTGAGTGCGGCCTGTTCCTCGGCCGTCAACTTGATCTGAATAATCTGCTCCAGCCCTTTCGCCCCCAGCTTGCAAGGCACACCAACATACAACCCCGAAATCCCATACTCTCCCTGCAGAAAAGCCGCGCAAGGCAGGATCTTCTTCTTGTCCTTCAGGATTGCCTCGACCATCTCCACAGCCGCAGCCGAAGGTGCATAGTAAGCCGACCCGGTCTTCAGGTGCTTCACGATCTCCGCACCGCCATTGGCCGTCCGCGTCTCTAATTCCTTCAGTCTGTCAGGCGCAATCAGCTCCGTAATCGGAATCCCCGCCACAGTCGAGTACCGCGACAGCGGAACCATAGTATCGCCGTGCCCGCCAAGCACAAACGCCGTAACGTTCTCCACCGAAACATCCAACTCCTGCGCTATAAACGTCCGGAACCGCGCCGAATCCAGCACTCCCGCCATCCCGATCACCCGCTCCCGCGGCAGTCCAGCCTGCTTGAACGCCGTCTGCGCCATCGCATCCAGCGGATTCGACACCACAATCAAGATCGTGTTCGGAGAGGCCGCCACGGCCTTCGCCACCACATCACTCATGATCTTGAAGTTCGTATTCAGCAAGTCATCGCGGCTCATTCCCGGCTTGCGCGCGATCCCCGCCGTAATCACAACAATGTCAGAGTCCTTCGTGTCCGCATAATCATTGGTTCCAACGATGTTGCAGTCGCGCTTCTCAATCGGCATCGCCTGCAGCAGATCGAGCGCCTTCCCCTGAGGCACACCCTCAATCACATCGAGCAGCACAACATCGGCCAACTCCTTCGCAGCAATCCAATGCGCAGCCGTCGCGCCCACGTTACCCGAACCAACAACCGTTACCTTCTTCCGCATCGCTTCCAATCTCCCGTCATCGCATCAATCGTTGTTTGTTCTTAATCCGTCAAATCGGTGTCAATCCGTGTTAAGCATCTACAGTTGCGGAGCTCAGCCTAACCCATGTTCTCAATCATCCGCGTAGCAAACTCGCTTGTCTTCGCCTTCGTCGCGCCCTGCATCCCGCGCTCGAAGTCATACGTCACGAACTTCTGCGCAATCGTCTTCTCCATCGAGCTCTCGATCAGCCGGGCCGCCTCAGTCCAACCCAGAAAATCGAACAGCATCACGCCCGAAAGGATCACGCTGCCAGGATTGATCACGTCCTTGTCGGCATACTTCGGGGCCGTACCATGCGTGGCCTCAAACACGGCATACCCATCGCCAATGTTCCCACCCGGAGCAATTCCCAGCCCGCCCACCTGCGCAGCAGCAGCGTCCGAGATGTAATCCCCGTTCAGGTTCGTCGTAGCCAGCACGCTATAGTCCTCCGGCCGCAAAATAATCTGCTGAAATATCGAGTCAGCTATTCGATCGTTCACCAGGATCTTCTTCTTCCACTGCCCATTCCCGTGCGATTTGCCGATCGAGGCAACAACGTTCTTCACTTCAGCAACGACCTCTTCGCCAAACTCCTTCGAAGCAAACTCAATTCCCGGTTCAATCAAAGCAGCGTTCTGCTCCGCCGTAAGGTTCGGGTTCGCCTCAAGGTTCCCCAGGATCCAGCTCTCCCGCTCCGTCACCGTCTGCTCGCGGAACTCCTGCGACGCGACCTCATACCCCCACTCACGGAACGCCCCCTCCGTAAACTTCTGGATGTTCCCCTTATGCACCAGAGTCACCGTCTTGCGCCCGTTGTCCAGCGCATACTGGATCGCGGCCCTCACCAGTCGCTTCGACCCTGTAATCGAGATCGGCTTCACCCCAACGCCCGAATCCAGCCGGATCTTCTTCTTCCCACCCTTCAGCATGTCGTCATTCACAAACGCGATGAACTTCGCGGCCTCCGGAGTCCCCTCACGAAACTCAATCCCCGCATAGATGTCCTCCGTATTCTCACGGAAGATCACAACGTCCAGCTTCTCCGGGTGCTTCACCGGACTCGGCACACCAGCGTAGTACTTCACCGGCCGCACACACTGGTAGAGGTCCATCAACTGCCGCAGCGCCACATTCAGCGACCGAATCCCCCCGCCCACCGGCGTAGTCAGCGGTCCTTTAATCGAAACGCGAAAATCCACTGTAGCCTTGACGGTATCGTCCGGCAGCCAGTTCTGCGTCTGGCGATACGCCTTCTCGCCCGCGAGCACCTCATACCACGCCACCGACCGCTTGCCCCCGTACGCCTTCGCCACCGCCGCATCAAACACCCGCTGCGACGCCTTCCAGATGTCTCGCCCCGTACCATCGCCTTCGATAAAAGGGATGATGGGATGATCAGGAATAGTGAACTTGCCGTTGCTGTATTCGATGGGCTGCCCGTTGGCGGGCACTGCGATTCCGTTGTAGCTTGCCTGCATTGACGTAGACTCCGACACAAAAAGGATAGTGTTCGAAGGCTACCACCCGCGCAATACGACTAGCAACGATATGCGGCCAACCGTGCGCTTATCGAACCAGATAATAATCCACAGTCGATACCACGCGGACCTTCTTCATGATGCTCGCGTCCGGGTTCTCTGCCTGTCCGCCACCGGCTTCCTCACCCGGCGCCATCCCACTCCCAGCGTCCGCCGCCGAGATTGAAAACACCCCCTGGTTTGCCGACCGAATCGACCCCACCTGGCTCCCCGAATCCGCCGCAAACCTGTCCGCCGCCGCCCGCGCGTTCTTCGTCGCCTCGGTAATCATGTCCGGCTTCAGCGCATTCAGCCCATTGAACACATACCGGATCCCCTGCCCATAACCACCCACAACAATGATCCCCGCCTGCAGCAGCTGCGCCGTCTTCTGTCCCGCCTTCGCAATCTTGTCCACGTCGTTCGAACTCACCGTTACTGTCTGCTGCACGATGTAGCGCGGCCCGCCGTTGTTGTTTCCGCCATACTCATTCGCCTGCTTGTCCGTCACCTGGATCTGTCCCACAGATATCTCCTGCGGCGTAATCCCCTGCGCCGCAAAAAACTTCAGGATCGCCGCCCGGTCCTCCTCGCTCTTCGCATACACCTGCTGCAGATCGTTACCGGTCTCCTTATACGTCACCGGCCACACCGCGCTATCGGACTTCACCGAACGCTCCACCAGCCCCTTCACGGTCACATACCGGTCCGCAAGCCGGGTCTCCTTGATCTCCGTGCCCAGCAGCCACCCGCCTAACACAAGTCCCAGCAGCAAACATCCGCCGAGCACCGCTGCTGGCGCCAACCAGGGATTCCGATCGTCCACACGCGTCGCATCCAAGAGAGACCCCCATCGAAGCAACAGCAGCAGAATGCAGCAGACTAGGACCCGTGTCAATCAGCAACAAAGAGAAGCCCCCGCAAATGCGAGGGCCCTCGATTCAACCCCAGCCGGACCCTAGAATTTATTCCAGAGCAGCTGGTTGTAAACATCGTGGTGGAACTGCACCTCAGGCGCCTTCACAATCGTTCCCAACAACCGCGGACAGCGGTCCGCCGAAGCCTGCTTCAGATCGGCATACCGGGCCTTCACGTCCTCACCCAGCAGCGTCGTGGTCCACTCCGCCGCCCGGAAGTTCTCGAGCGCCGTGTAGATGTTGTCCGGCAGGTACCGTGCCGCCTGGCGCAGGTTCTTGATCTTCGAGATATCGCCATGCAGTCCGCTCTTAAAGATCGAATAAAGCACCATATAAGGGTTCGCATCGGGAGCGACCGCACGCACCTCGATCCTCGAAGACTTCTCATTGCCGATCGGGATCCGAACCATCGCCCCACGGTTGACCGCCGAGGCATTGAGCTGGTTCGGCGCCTCATAGTGAGGGTCCAACCGGCGATACGCATTCACGCTCGCATTTAACAGCAGGCAGATATCGTTGCCATGCGTCAAAATGCGGTCCGTAAACTGCCACGCCATCTTGGAGATCTTCTCCTCGCCCTTCGGGTCCCAGAACAGGTTCTTCCCGCCCTTCGTAATAGACACATTCGTATGCATCCCGCTGCCGTTCACCCCCACCACTGGCTTGGGCAGAAAGCTCGCCGTCATTCCCATCTGCGTGGCGACCTGACGACAAATCAGCTTGTACAGCTGGATCTGGTCCGCCGCAGCGACAACCTCTCCATACGAGTAGTTAATCTCGAACTGGCTCGGCGCGACCTCCGGATGGTCCTTCTCGTTCTCGAACCCCATGGCGCGTTGCACCTCCGCCGTGGTGTCGATAAACTCCCGCAGCGGGTCGCCGGGCAGCGAGTGATAGTAGCCGCCCTTGTTGACGTATTCGAAGCTTCCGATGTCATGGTAGTTGCGCTCCGCGTCAATCCCTTCAAACAGAAACCCTTCAATCTCGTTCGCCGCATTCAGCGTGTAGCCCTGCTTGTCGAACAGCTCCTGCGAGAACTGCTTCAGCACCCCGCGAATGTCCGCGCTGTACGTCGTGCCGTTCTTATCGATCACCTCGCCGAACACCATCACCTTGCCCGCGCCAAACACGTCCGCCGGCACCCAGTAGAACGCGCTCCAGTCGATCCCCAACCGCAGGTCGCTCTCTCGCTGCGCCGTAAATCCGCGGATCGACGAGCCATCGAACGTCAGGTTGTCGTAGCTCTTCACCAGAAACTTCTTGTCGTAGTCCAGCATGTGCAGCCGGCCCTCGAGGTCACTGAACAGCACAGTGACGGCCTTGATCCGCTTCTCGTCGGTCAGATACTTCAACCGTTCTTCCTGAATCACGTCGGGGGCGACGCGCTTCTTGCGCATGTCCTTCGCCTGCAGGTTCAGGTCCTCGAGTTCACCGTAAGGAAGCTCCAGAAAATCACGAAATTCGCTCAAAATAACACTCCTTCTGCAATGAAATACACGCCTACCGCAACAGCCGGGACAATGTTTTTAGGTGAATGGAAGAGAGCGCACCGGATGTCGATCTGGCCCGCCGTAACAACTTTAACGTAACAGAAATCCCAACCGGACAAAAGAGGAATTCCCGCAACCCGCCCGGTATGCGCGTTCTCCCCCCGCCTGAATCGAGCGCCTCCTCCATACCATCCAATCACTATCTGCCGACGCTCTCGGCCCAAAGGAATCCAATGCAATATAAGACCCTTGGCGACACCGGCCTTCTCGTCTCCACACTCTGTTTCGGCACCATGACCTTCCACGGCGGCACCGGCCTCTTCCGCGCCATCGGCACCGTCGACCAGACCGGGGCCGACCAGCTCATCAACGCCTCCATTGACGCCGGCATCAACTTCTTCGACACCGCCGACGTCTACTCCGAGGGCGAGAGCGAAAAGGCCCTCGGCCAGTCCCTCAAAAATCTCAACATCTCCCGTACAGAAGTCGTCATCGCAACCAAGGTCTTCGGCCGCACCGGCCAGGGCCGCAACGACGTCGGCGCCTCCCGCGGCCACATCATGGACGCCGTAGACGCCAGCCTCCGCCGCCTCCAGACCGACCACATCGACCTCTACCAGATCCACGGCAACGACTCCATCACCCCCATCGAAGAGACCCTCCGCGCCCTCGACACCCTCGTCCAGCAAGGCAAAGTCCGCTACATCGGCGTCTCCAACTGGCAGTCCTGGAAGCTCGCCAAGGCCCTCGCCATCTCTGAGTTCAAAAACCTAGCCCGCTTCGACACCCTCCAGGCCTACTACTCCATCGCCGGCCGCGACCTCGAGCGCGACCTCGTTCCTCTGCTCGAAGCGGAAAAAACCGGCCTCTTGGTCTGGAGCCCGCTCGCCGGCGGCCTCCTCTCCGGCAAATTCAGTCGTGAAAACCAGAAACCCGCCGACTCCCGCCGATCCGACTTCGACTTCCCCATCGTTGACAAAGAACGCACCTGGCGCATCCTCGATGTCATGGCCCCCATCGCCAAAGCGCACAACTGCAGCCCGGCCCGCATCGCCCTCGCCTACGTTCTGGCGAAACCGTTCGTCACCTCAGTCATCGTCGGCGCCAAGCGTCTCAACCAACTCGAAGACAACATCGCCGCCATCGACCTCAAGCTCCCACCCGACGAACTCAGGCAGCTAGACGAAGTAAGCGCCCTCCCACCCGAATACCCCGGCTGGATGCTTCCCTTCCAAAGCGCCAACCGCATCGAACCCGTGGCGCGCACAGTCCCACGAGTGTCGAACACAAAGTAACAACCAAACCGGGTGCCCCATGTTCGCGACGGTCTCATCGTCGCTAACGTGGGGTCGTTCTCGAAGACGAGACCTCGGAGACCCACTGCAGGATTAACCTCCCGCAAATAAATCCGTCGCGCCATCGTGCAACAATCACTCCGCCCCCGAACCCGATAAACTAAACAAGACCATGACCACAAACGCCTCCAACAGCAGCACCAAACGAGTAGCCCTCATCCAGATGTCCATGGACCCCGACACCCAGCTCAACCTCGACAAAGCAGCCGAGCGCGTCTACGAAGCCGCCCGCCAGGGCGCCCAGCTCGTCTGCCTCCCCGAGCTCTTCCGCGCCCAGTACTTCTGCCAGCGCGAAGACCACGACCTCTTCGGCCTCGCCGAACCCGTCCCTGGCCCCTCCACCGACACGCTCACCCGCGTCTGCCGCGAAACCGGGGTCGTCCTCGTCGCCAGTCTATTCGAACGCCGCGCACCGGGCCTCTATCACAACACCGCCGTCACCATTGAAAAAGACGGCAGCATCGCCGATACCTACCGCAAGATGCACATCCCCGACGACCCGCTCTACTACGAGAAGTTCTACTTCACCCCGGGCGACCTCGGCTTCAAATCCACGCAAACCCCGCAAGGCCCCATCGGCACGCTCGTCTGCTGGGACCAGTGGTACCCCGAAGGCGCTCGCCTCACCGCCCTCCGCGGAGCCGAGGTCCTCTTCTTCCCCACCGCCATCGGCTGGCACCCCTCCGAAAAAGAAGAGTTCGGCCTCGCCCAGTACGACGCCTGGCAGACCGCCCAGCGTGCCCACGCCATCGCCAACGGAGTCTTCGTCTGCGCCGTCAACCGTGTAGGCCACGAACACGGCGACGTCAAATTCAAAACCACCGCCGCCGACGGCAACCCCGCCACCGTAGAACTCCACGGCCCCGGCGACCACACCCCCGCATCCGGCATCGAGTTCTGGGGCGGCAGCTTCATCGCCGACCCCTTCGGCCGCATCCTCGCCAAAGCTTCGCACAATAAAGAAGAGATCCTAATCGCCGACCTAGACCCCAAACTCATCGAAGTAACCCGCCAGCATTGGCCCTTCCTACGCGACCGCCGCATCGACGCCTACGAAGGCATCGCCAAACGCTTTTTGGACTAATGTCAGCTGAAACTGGACCTCTGCGCCTCCTTAAGTCGTCATTCTGAGCAAAGCGAAGAATCCCCGCATTTGGTTTTGCTTTTGTCGTTGCTTTTTTCTTGTCATTCCGCAGCGAGCGGGAACCTGCTTTTTCCTGATCAGGCGGGTGGCCCACTTCTGGATTGAAGCCACAAAATTGGGTGCCCCATATCTCGATTTTGAGATGTGGGCATTCGCGCGAAGGCGCGAACCGCTTTCCCTAATCCAGCCGAAAT
>DATHQG010000175.1:0-4810 GCA_035483075.1 Edaphobacter sp.
TCGTCGGTCGTCGTCTTCAGCATGTCTTCATAGGTCGGCGCAGGACTCACCTTGCCCAGGCTCTCCTCCACGTCCGGTCCCGCCGGGATGTCGCTTACCTTTGGCGCAGCTCCGCGGTTCGCCGGCACTATCTTGCACAGCAGCGACGCGCCATCCGGCAACCACTGGCACGGAGGACCCAGCACCGCATTCAGCTTCACCGTCCCCGCCCGATGCGCATGCGAGGTCGCCACATCAATCACCCAGAGCTCCAGCCCCGTCGCCGGAGCGGTCGCGTGCGCTACAAACGCCGCTTGCTTCGAATCCGGCGACCACATCGCGTCGACTGCTTTCAACTTCGCCGGCAGACCCGTGATCGTCCTCGGCGCTGTCTGCTTCGTCCCGTCAACGGTCTGCAAGTGCAGCGCAACGTCGTACCGCTCCACGCTCGGTCCATTCGACGAGGGATTGAACCGGATTCCCGCCAGCCGATACCGCGGCTGCGCCACATCGGCAATCGTTGGGAAAGTCGCCGGCTGTTCCACCAGCATCGTCTTGCGATCCGGCGAGAGCAGCACGATCGGCGTCGGTGGCGCCTCCAGCAGCTGCTCGATCGCCGCTGGCGGTTTCTGATACGTCAACGCCGTCTGCGCAATCGCCGTCTGCGCGCCTACACATCCAACCATCGCCACGAAAAAAAACGCGCCAGGGACAAGCTTCCGCACTCCGCACCTCTTATTAAGTTTTGTTGATGTTGTTGAGACGGTATTCTCCCCCGCAAAGACGCACGAGGCAAGCCTCGCCCCTGTCAACTGATCTAAGGAGATTCTCAAGCAGGGGCCTACTACCTGTTCGCCCCCGTCTGTTTCCTCAGAATTGGATCCAGATTTGTCTTGTCAATCAACGCAACCCCTGTATCGATAAACGCCGGGAACGGAGAATTCGGATCCAACCCATAGTCGCCGGCCAACGGCTTCACCGGGTAGTGATGGATATCGTCCAGCGCCTTCAACCCCAGAAAAGCCATCGTGTACGGCTTTTGAGCAATGGTCGAATCAATCGTGCCATCTCCTACCAGCGCAAGTGTATCGGTATCAACATCCATCGCGATCAATACCCGGTCAGTCACGTTCCGTCGTTTGAACGCCTCCGCTACGTTCGAACCCGACCTGGAGTCCAGACAGATGAATCCGTCAATCTTGGCTGGCCCAGTCCGCGCAAGGTAAACGGCCGCCTGGTCCAGGGCCGAACCCGGGTCCGCCTTAATATCGAACACCTCTACCACCTTGATCCCCGGATAGGTGGCAAAGATGTCCTGGTAGCCCTTCAACCGCTCGTCCAGGTTCGGCTGCCCAGGGTTCGTAAAGAACACCACATTTCCTTTGCCATTCAGCTGAGCCGCCATCCGCCTCCCACCCAGTCGCCCGGCCTCCAGGTTATTCGTTCCGATAAAGTACAGCCGCTTGCTCTCCGGTGAATCCGAATCGATCGTAATCACGGGGATGCCCGCATCAATCGCGGCATCAATCTCCGGCGCCATCAGCTTGGAGTTTGCGACCGAAACCAGGATGCCCGCTGGCTTCCTGGCCACCATCGCCTTGAACTCGTCTACCTCCGCCTGCGGGTTTAGACCCGCCGGCCCCCTCGTATCGACCGTGACCCCATATTCAGCCCCGGCCGCTGCAAGTCCATCCGCAGCCGACTTCCAGTAGGGCACCGCCGTGTTCGTAGCAATCAGATAATACTGCTCACTCTTGCTGTGCCGGGTGCATCCCGCGAGCAGGGGAAGTACCCCCGCCAAAAGCGCAAAGAAAATCCGTTTGCTCAACATCATCGTCAACCTCCAAAACTTCTCTTCTGAAGCATTGTGGTTCCCCGCAGTGGGCGCATGCCCCGGGCATCTTTTCCCCGGGAGCCAGATATTACTCCTATTGCTAAGATGCTGAAACCCATACTTCAACTAAAATCAATCGAGCATGGTTCTTCCCTTCGTCCGCGAGCTCCTGGCGGACCTGGAGCACTCCGAAGCCTTCGAGCGTGTACGCCGCCATTTAAGCGGAGGCACGGGGCGTAGACGTGTCTCTGGGCTTACATTTACCGCCCGCGCCCTCTACCTTCCCTACTTCCTCCGCGCCGCCAACGCCCCCTGCGTCATCATCGTGGCTGACAACAAGGCCGCCGAGGCCCTTCAAGCCGCCGTCCTCAGCGCCTGCGAACTCACCGGGGCCGTCCCCGCCGAATCCGTCCTCCGTCTCCCGGCCCACGACGTCCTTCCCTTCGAAAATCTTTCGCCCCACCCCGAGATCCAGGAGACCCGGGCCGCCACCCTCTGGAAGATCGCCACTGGACAAGCCCGTCTCGTCATTGCGCCAGTCGAAGCCGCCTGCATGCGTCTCTTCCCCCGCGACTACTACCGCGCCCTCACCCTCCACCTCAGGGTCGGCGAAGAGTACATGCCCGATATGCTCGTCGAGCACCTCCTCTCCGTCGGCTACACCAAGGTAGACGTCGTCGAGATGGCCGGCCAGGTCACCCTCCGTGGCGGCATCCTCGACGTCTACTCCCCCGAGATGGACCGCCCTGTCCGCATCGACTTCTTCGGCGACGAGATCGAATCCATCCGCAAGTTCGACCCCGAGACCCAGCGCAGCAGCTCGTCCCTCGACAACGCGCTACTCCTCCCTCTCACAGAAACCCCCGTCACCGAAAAACTGCTCGAAGCAATCAACGCCCGCCTCACCCGCGCAGGCACCGCAGGCGCGGCCAGCGCCGCAGCCATTGCTATAGCCGGTGGCGAAGAACCGGCAGAACTCCTCACCCACGTCAGCACCCGCACCGGCGAAGCAACCATCTTCCCCGGCTGGGAGTTCTTCGCCCCGGTCGCCGGCGCCAACCTCAGCCTCCTCGACCTCCTCAGCGCCAGCAGTTCAGCAGCACCCCGCGTCTTCATAGAAGAGCCCGCCATGGTCAAAAATCAAGGCGAGCGCTGGTGGAACAAGGTCGAGCAGCGCCACGACCGCTCCGGCATCGGCAACCTCGTCCGACCCGAAGACATCTACCTCTCCCCCTGGGACCTCGACGACCGCCTCCACAAATACTCCGGCATCGAGCTCGACCAGCTCGGCGCAGTCGACGTCCTCGATACCGACCGCAGCGACCTCTCCGAAGTCGACTTCGCCACCCGCCCCACCATGCGCTTCCACGGCTCTATCCCCGCGCTGATCGACGCACTCAACGCGCTCATCAAACAGGAAGCCCACATCCTCCTCACCGCTCCCAATCAAGGCGAAGTCGAACGGCTGGCCGGGCTCTTGCAGGAGTACCACCTCCCCTACCGCCTCGGCTCCCGCAGCGAAGCCCCTGGCAGCGCCAACGTCTACAGCGAATCCAGCTACCTCGCCGGAGACCTTCGCACGCCAGTCATCGTCAAAACCACGATCGCCAGCGGCGTACAAGTCCTTGACCTCGACAGGACCACTGCTCGCCAGCTCATCATCTTCGGCGCGCAGGACCTCTCCGACGACGCCGACGTCTCCACCCGTCCCATTCGCCGCGGGAAATCTAAGGCCGCCGCCTTCATCTCCGACTTCCGCGACCTCGCCGTCGGCGACTACGTCGTTCATGTCGAACACGGCATCTCCCGCTACTGCGGCCTTCGCGTCATCGAAGAAGACTCCGGCGTTCCCCTCGAACTCATGATCCTCGAGTTCGCCGACGAAGCCAAACTCTACGTCCCCCTAACCCGCCTCGACCTCATCCAGAAATACCGCTCATCAGAGACCGGCCCACCGCCCGAGCTAAACAAACTAGGCACACAGGGCTGGCAAAAGACCAAGGCCCGCGTAAAAAAGGCGATGGCCGACATGACGGCCGAGCTCCTCAAGCTCTACGCCCAGCGCAAGGCCGCCCAAGGCACTCCCTTCTCCCCCGACACCAACATGCAGCACGAATTCGAAGATGCCTTCGACTTCAACGAAACCGACGACCAGCTCACCGCCATCGCCGACATCAAGCGCGACATGGAATCCACCCAGCCCATGGACCGCCTCCTCTGCGGCGACGTCGGCTACGGCAAAACCGAGGTCGCCATGCGCGCCGCCTTCAAAGCAGTACAAGACGGAAAGCAAGTCGCGGTCCTCACGCCAACTACCGTCCTCAGCTTCCAGCACTACGAGTCCTTCAAAAAACGCTTCGCCAACTTCCCCGTCAACGTCGAGATGATCTCCCGCTTCCGGACACCCAAGGAGCAGAAAGTCATCCTCGAAAAAGCCGAACAAGGCAAGGTCGACATCCTCATCGGCACCCACCGCATCCTCTCCAAAGATTTAAAGTTCCAGGACCTTGGTCTCCTCGTCGTCGACGAAGAGCAGCGCTTCGGTGTCCGCCACAAAGAGCGCCTCAAGCAGATGCGCGCGCACATCGACGTGCTCAGCATGTCCGCCACGCCCATCCCGCGCACCTTGCATATGTCGCTCATCGGACTCCGCGACATGTCCGTCATCGAAACTCCACCCAAAGACCGCATGGCCATCCAGACCATCGTCGCCAAGTTCGACGAAAAACTCATCCGCACCGGCATCGAGATGGAACTCGAACGCGGCGGCCAGGTCTACTTCGTCCACAACCGCGTAGAAACCATCTACGACATCGCCACAAAAATCCGCGAACTAGTCCCGCAGGCACGCATCGTCATCGGCCACGGCCAGCTCCCCGAAGCCGAGCTCGAACGCGTCATGCTCGCCTTCATGAACCACGAGTACGACGTCCTCGTAGCCACCAGCATCATCGAAAACGGCCTCGACATCCCCCTCGCCAACACCATCATCATCAA
>DATHQG010000176.1:0-11443 GCA_035483075.1 Edaphobacter sp.
TATATGAATGGCGAGCAGGGACACTTTCAGGCAGGGGCTGGAATCGTGGCTGATTCGGTGCCGGAGAAGGAGTTTGAAGAGTCGGTGAATAAGGCGAGAGCGGTGGTTAGGGCGATTGAGAGGGCGCGGGGTATTTAGGAGTAGCGTCGTGAGTCGTTAGTCCGCGCAATTAGTAGAGTCTGTGATCGAAGTTGCCGATAACCCAGTTTTGCGGGAATGCGGTTTTGGTAGGCTGTGCCTATGCAGGAGCCGAGTCGATCAGGGTTAGCCACGCAGCCGACGAGAGTGTACGTTGGCACACAACCGATAGCATTTCTCGTCGCGAACTTAGTTGGAGCGATCCTCTATGTGTTCGCGGCTTCGCGCGGTGGCTGGGCAATCCCAGCTGAACGTGCAGCGGGGATATACACAACGACCGGGGAACCATTTGTTTGGTTCCTCAACATTCTTCCGATTGTCGCAATATTTATCGTGCTCAATCTCGTTTGGACGATCATTCTCGTCCGCCGACATTGGAGCGGTGGCCGCTTTTGGCTGTTGGCAGCGGTCGCCTGGATAGTGGCTATTGTGATCGATTTCGGACACCACTGACGCGACTTTCCGAGAAGTCGGGTTATGGGCAAGTTGGGTTAGAGCGCGGCGGGTGTTGCCTGTTGCCTGTGGGTGGGCTGCGCGGGGCGTAGAATTTAAAATTCATATGGTCTTTGTTCTCGATAATTACGATTCGTTTACTTACAACCTGGTGCAATATATGGGTGAGCTGGGTGCGGAGATGGTGGTCCGTCGCAATGATGAGCTGACGCCGGCTGAGGTGGAGGCTTTGCGGCCGGAGCGGATTGTGATTTCGCCGGGGCCTTGTACGCCGCAGGACGCGGGGATCTCGATTGAGTTGATTAAGCATTTTGCGAAGGCGAAGCCGCGAGTGCCGATTCTGGGAGTTTGCCTGGGGCATCAGGCGATTGGTGCGGCGTTTGGTGGGAACGTTGTGCGTGCGGCGAAGCTGATGCATGGCAAGACGAGCGAAGTGGAGCATGATGGGAGGACCATCTTCAAAGACCTGCCGTCGGGGATGACTTGTACTCGGTACCACTCGCTGATTGTGTCGGAGGAGGGGCTGCCGGAGGAGTTAGAGGTTTCGGCTCGAACGGCTGATGGGGAGACGATTATGGCGCTGCGGCATCGCGAGTTGCCGATTGAAGGGGTGCAGTTTCATCCGGAGAGCGTGCTGACGACGAACGGGAAGAAGCTGATTGAGAATTTTCTGAAGATGTAGTGGCATAGCTTGCTAACCGCAGATCCCTACGGGATGACAACAAAAAAAGCAGCAGCAAAGACGGAAGCTGCCAACACAAAAAAGCAGCAGCAAGACGGAAGCTGCCAACGTGTTCTCAGACCTGGGCGTTGGAAGGACTGGCTGCGTGCATTATGGATTGCATGCGCTCGATGATGAGTTCCACTTGCCGGTCGTTGTGGTAGCCGTCGCGGGCGGCGCGGAGGTTGCCGGCCCTGGCGATACGGTTTCTGGCGGCTTCGTCGGGGAGGTAACGGCGAATCTTTGTGGCTAACTCGTCGAAGGTGGAGAAGAAGACGGCTTCTTCATCTTCCTTGAAGCGTTGAAGGTGGCCTTCTGAACGCTCTGCCAGCAGGAAGCCTCCGCAGCCGGCGATCTCGAAGCTCTTGTGGACGAACTCGTCCTGATTGGAGTGGGTGAGGAAGCTGAGATTGATACGCGAGCGCCAAATTGCGTTGCGGTAGTCGTCGCGGTAGAGCTCTCCGTCGCGGAAGATGGCTTTGAATGCGTCGGGTTCGAAGGCGCGAGTCCAGGAGCGAGTGTTGCCGGAGACGGTGACGTGGAAGCCGCAGTCGCGCCAGAGACGGGTGAGGGTCTCGGCGCGGTCGTCGTAGGGGGTGCCGATGAAGGAGACGTCGCGATCGCGGTCGGCGTCGGACCAGCCATCGGGTGGGGCGAAGTGCAGGGTCGGCTCGTATGCGGTCTGGATCTTGATGACGTCGCGCGCGCCGCGGGAGGTGTAGTCGAGAATGTTTTTGTCGCGCTGGACTACGTGGAGGTCATAGTGAGGGATTGTCTTCATGTAGAGACGCCAGCCAGGGTCGCGACGGGAACCGAAGGGGTTGTCGATCATGTAGCTGACGGTGGCGATGCCCATCTCGCGCATGCGATCAAGGGTGCTGGGACGCATGGAGAGGAGCTTGTCGGTCCAGAGAATGTCGGGCTTTTCTGCCTCTGCGATTCGGAGCAGCTCGCGGTTGAGCCGGGTGACGGATGGGCCGGCGGCAAGGCGGTAGGAGATCTTGTAGACGATGGGGTTTGCGGGGTCGTAGTCGAAGGCGTTGAGAGGAATGACCTGGTGGCCGAGACGCTCCAGGGCCCAGAGGCGATAGAGGGACGAGTCGTTGAGCGAGAGGGCCGTGGCGTACAGGATCTTCATTTAAGTAGATGTCTTCGGGAGGCGGAAGACAGCCTCATTTCACCAAGGGCTGGGTGAGGAAAAGCCTGCATCGCAACTGGAAGCGCGCACAAACCAGTGGTCTCAAGGCCGTATTATACATAGCGTAGAGCATGGTTTTCCGGGTGCGTCACGGGCCCAGCAGCATGTACCAAGCGAAGCGTGGTTGATGTTGGATTGATGGCGAGGGCAGATGAAGTTTCGACGAATCACGATTTGCCAGCGCTCGCTTCTCTGCGTTGAAGCGCTTCTCTTTGCCGGCTCGTTGATAGCGCAGACGCAGCAGCCGATCGGCACGGTTGGAGTGCAGGACGCGACCGTCGCAGGTGCGCTGGAGGTGACGAACGGGCGCGCGATTCTGGTGGGAAATACTACGGTAACGGCGAGAGACCGGACGGCCGAGGTCGATTTGAGCCGGGGCGGTATAGTGCGCGTGTGCGCTACCAGTGGGCTGCATGTAACTGCGGGGAAGGGTGCGGACGGAACCGTTCCGCTGATGCTGGCGCTTGATCGAGGGGCAATTGAGGTGCAGATGGCGGCGACGACCCACGATGTGGTGACGACGCCGGACCTTCGGTTCACAATGCTCGGCGATGGACCGCTTGACCTGCAGCTTCGGGTGACGAGGAACGGCGACACGTGTGTGGAGAATCGCGGGGCGAAGGCGCCGGTGCTGCATGTCGCGGACCAGTTTGGCGAGGGGGCCTATGAGCTGCGGTCGGGGCAGCATGTGCTGTTTGAACATGGCAGCCTGAAGGAGGTCGTGGACCATGAGAGCTCGGCGTGCGGATGTCCGGCGGAGCAAACGATGTCTGTCGCGGACGCGCTGTTGAACTCTGGTGGGTCTGGCGGGAGCGCGAAAGAGAAGACCGCGGCAGAGGAGCATCCCTTCCCTGCTGCGGTGAGCGCGGGATTGGCACCGTCGGCGGCGGTCCCTCAGGCCCCTACGGGCGCTGTGCATACGCAGGTGGCGGCGGCCCTGAGTTCGGGCGAAGGCGGTGATAGTGCGACCGAGCCGGGAGCGGCCAAGGACGCAACTGCCGGAGATGCGAAGAGTGCGGCGGGGAGTACAACTTCCGGAAACACAACAGCTGATACTACGAAGGCCGCACCCCCCCCTGCGCAGCCGAAGCCTTCGAAGGACCTGGTGCATGTGGTGGGACGGTTCTTTCGGCGCATTTTTGGCGGAGGGTAAGGCCGTTACGAGGCATGGGAGGCAAGCAAAAGACCTCTTCGCTGCGATACAATCAAAGGGTTGTGGGCTGATTGGCCAGGACGCCGGTGCGCCCGCTGACACATTCTCAAACACAGCTGAATTCAGCACAGATTAGGGGTTTTTTATGTCGATTCCCGCCACGCAGATGCGCCCGGGCATGATTATCAAGCACAACAACGACCTTCATACCGTCTTCTCAGTGGAGCACCGGACACCAGGCAACCTACGCGCCTTCATCCAGGCCAAGCTGCGGAACGTTCGCACCGGCGCGATGTTCGTTGAGCGGTTCCGTTCGCCTGATCCGATCGACCGGGTCATCGTCGATGAGGTGAAGATGGAGTTTTTGTATAACGATGGCGATGATTACTACTTCATGGATGAGGCTTTCGAGCAGACGATGCTTAAGCGCGAGACGTTGGGCGACGCGGTCGAGTATCTGATTCCGAATTTGAGCATCAGCGTGAGCTACTACGACGGGAAGGCCGTCGGCATCGAGTTGCCGGGCGTGGTCGAGATGACCGTGATGGAGACGGAGCCGGGGATCAAGTCGGCGACAGCGTCGTCGGTGACCAAGCCTGCGAAGATGGAGACGGGACTTGTGGTTGCGGTGCCGCCGTTCATCAACGAGGGTGAGAAGATCCGCGTGGACACGGCCGAGGGTGCTTACATCAGCCGGGCGTAGAACTCGAATTGAACGTAACGGCTCCGCGGCAGTGGAGGTTTCATGGTGTGCCATTACCTTGTAAAAGGCCGGGTGCAAGGCGTTGGTTTTCGCTGGTTCGTGCAGCAGGAGGCCGCGGAGATTGGCCTGCGAGGATGGGTGCGGAACACTGAGGACGGGCATGTCGAAGTCGTCGCTGCGGGTACGGCTGAAGAGTTGGCGGAGTTGAAGGACGCGCTGCGGAAGGGTTCGCGCGGCAGCCGCGTCGATGCTGTGCTGGAAGATGAATTGGCCGAGAGCGAGGGCGCGAAGCTTGGGCCGTTTGAGATTGAAGGAGCCTGGTAAGGACTGATGACACTACCGATTAATTGTGAACCGTTGAAAGAGCTTGTCCGTACTGTGCCCGACTTTCCGAAGCCTGGGATCTTGTTCTACGACATCACGACCGTGCTGAAGGACAAGGCAGGGTTTGCGACGCTGATCGACGCGTTTGCGCAGTACTACATTGGAAAAGAAGTGGACCTTGTGCTCGGGATCGAGGCGCGAGGGTTTATCTTCGGGCCGGCGTTGGCGTACCGATTGAACGCCGGGTTCGTGCCGGTGCGGAAGCCGAAGAAGCTGCCGGGGCCGGTGGCGCGGGTGAACTATGACCTGGAGTATGGGACGGATTCGCTGGAGATCCATCTGGATGCGATCCTGCCGGGGCAGCGGGTGATTATTGTCGACGATCTGCTTGCGACGGGCGGCACGATGCAGGCGACCGTGCAGCTTGTGCGGCAGATGGGTGGAGAGATCGCTGGGCTCGGGTTTGCGATTGAGCTTGATTTTCTGAAGGGTCGGGAGAAGTTTCAGGAGTATGACGTTCTGAGCTTGCTGCACTATGACGAGTAGACGTAAGACATTCATGTAAATATTCGTCGGCGTCTGGTGTCTGTTTGTGTCGCGCATCATCAAATTGCGAAGGAGTTACGCATGAAGTCTCATGGATATGCTGCACACGATAAGAGGTCGGCACTGGTGCCGTTTCGGTTTGACCGCAGAGACCCGGGGCCGAAGGATGTGGTCGTCGAGATTGCTTATTGCGGGATCTGTCACTCGGACATTCATCAGGTGCGGGACGAGTGGGGCGGGTCGATCTATCCAATGGTGCCGGGGCATGAGATCGTGGGGCATGTTACCGCTGTTGGCAATGCGGTGACGAAGTTCAAAGTGGGCGATCTGGCTGCGGTCGGGGTGATCGTCGATTCGGATCGGGTGTGCGAAAACTGCAAGGCGGGCGAAGAGCAGTACTGCACCAAGGGCGCGGTGGAGACATACAACAAGCTCGACTACTCGGGCAAGCCGACGTATGGCGGGTATTCGAACAACATCGTGGTGGACGAGGGGTATGTCCATACGATCTCTCCAAAGCTGGATATGGCTGCGGTCGCCCCTCTGCTTTGTGCGGGAATTACGACCTACTCGCCGCTGCGCCACTGGAAGGTGGGGAAGGGCAGCAAGGTGGGGGTCGTAGGTTTGGGTGGATTAGGACATATGGGATTGAAATTTGCTCATTCCTTTGGCGCTCATGTGGTGCAGTTCACGACCTCGGAGAACAAGATTGAGGACGCGAAGAGGTTGGGTGCCGACGAAGTGGTCGTGACCAAGGACGCGGCCGCTGTGGCGAAGCATGCGGGGAGCTTTGACTTTATTCTCGACTGCGTTTCAGCGCCACACGATGTGAACCTGTATCTGAATCTGCTGCGGCTTAACGGGACTTTGTGCCTTGTGGGGCTGCCTGAGGTCCCGGTGTCGGTGGCTCCGTTTTCGGTTGTGGCAAATCGGCGGTCACTGGCGGGTTCGGGAATCGGCGGAATGAAGGAGACGCAGGAGATGCTGGATTATTGTGCCGAACATGGCATCGCGTCCGATATCGAACTGACGTCGATCGACAAACTCGCTGAGGCCTACGAGCGCGTGGTGAAGGCGGACGTCAAGTATCGCTTTGTGATCGATATGGCTACGTTGCCGAAGATCTAGGCGAAGAGGGTGTAGAGGGGCGAATCGAGGGCAACGGTCTGGGTGGGGCCTGTGAGTTGTCCGGTGGCTGGGTCGCGCTTGAAGACGGTGACCGTTGCCGAGTCCTGGTTGCCGCAGAGGACCCACTGGGCGGTGGGGTCGAGGGTGAAGTGGCGAGGGGTCTTGCCGCCGCAGGAGATGCGCTGGAGGAAGGTGAGCTGGCCCTTTTGGCCGATCGTAAAGACAACCAATGTATCTTCGCCGCGGTTGCTGGCGTAGAGGAAGTTGCCGTCGGGCGAGATGGCGAGTTCGGCGGCTGTGTTTTTGTCTGCGGGAAAACCGGGCGCAATGGTTTTGACAGGGGTGCTGGTGTTGACCAGAAGCCCCTGGGGGACATCGCTGAAACGCGTGGCGGTCCAGAGATAGTGGTCGAGGGTGGAGTCGATCTCGTTGATGCTGTAGACCCAGCGGCCATTGGGGTGGAATGCGATGTGACGCGGACCGGAGCCGGGGCGGTCGTTGGTGAAAAGATGCGGACCGGAAAGTTGACCGGTCTCGGGGTTGATTGTGAAGACGGTGATGTGATCGGTGCCAAGGTCGCAGACGAGGAGGAAGCGGTTGTCGGGCGATATGGTGGCGCAGTGCGGGTGGGGGGCGTCCTGGCGTGCGGAGTTGGGGCCGAGCGTGCCGAACTTCTGGTGGTCTTTGAAGTCGATGCGGTTGACTGGCTGGCTCAGGGTGCCGTCGGGTTGGATGTGATAGGAGGCGATGGTGGAGCCGAAGTAGTTGGCGATAAAGGCAGAGTGGCCAGTGGCGTCGACTGAGATGTAGGCAGGGCCAGCTCCGCCGGAGGTCACCTCGCCTGTCTGCTTGAGGGCGCCGGTCTTCGGATCGATAGCGAAGGTGGTAGCCGTGGCGGCGGGGTCGTTGATGGCGTTGACGGCGTAGAGGGAGCGAGGGCCCAGGCCGATCGGTGTGATGGCGAAGAAAGAGGGCCGGGCGGTGGCGGCAGCCAGGGTGGGAGAAGTCAGTTGGCCGCGGGTCGTGTCAAAGCGCGATTGGTAGATGCCTTTGCTGACGCCCTTGGCGGTATCGGTGCCGATGTAGACCGTAAGAGGAGGTGGCGGGGGAACGGGCTTCTTTTTGCGGAGAGGCCATGTGATTTCGGCGTGGGCCGCAGCGGCGTAGACCGGAAAGATGATAAGAAATCTACGGCGAGAGAACATGGGCCAATCCCCTTGGAGACTATTTTGGTTCGCCTGGAAGGTGGATCCCCATCTCGTCTTCGGGCCGGATGTCTGGGTTGATGACGGGGAGGCTTGGAAGATTGTCGGTACGACCAGCCTCTTTAACAACGGCGTTGGCGTGTTCGAGGACCTCGTCGACGGTCATGGTATACATTTCACGGCCGTTGTCGTAGCCGGACTGGATCGCATGCTGGAGGTAGCGGCCGGCGGCCTGGGCAGCGAGGTAGTCCGTGATGACGTAGCCTGTGCGGCGCTTCTGCTCGACCCAGGCCAGGTTCGGCATGGCGATCCAGACGGGGCGGCCGTTGACAGCGAAGCGGATATCGGTGGCGTCGGCATGGCGGGTGGCAATGGCGACGACTGTCCCCTTCCATTCGCAGTGGAGATCTTCACCGGTCCAACGATCGGTCACTTTGAAGTCTTCATACATGGTTGGTTCTAGCTTAGAGCAGGGTCGAGCGATGAGCAAGGGTGGGTTACCGCTTACTTTTAGTGCATCCCCCAAAGATGCAGCCAGATAACAGGTTAGGGCCATATCCCCCGTCAGAGTGAGAGGCGTAGGTTACCTTCGTAAGCTATTGAAAATGCTTCTGGCATATGAAAGTTACCCCGGCTATTCTAGTTCCACATTACGGTGACAGATGAACGTGCGTCGAACAGAAGCAGAAGCCGCTAGTTTAAGGGCGATTTGGACACGTGATTTACTGGACTCCCAGCCAGAGCTTGAATGCGATGAACTGGTGCAGCTTGCAGCTGCTATTTGTGGAACTCCAATCGGCCTGGTGACGCTTCTGGATGAGCGACACCAATGGTACCGTGCGTCCGAACATCTAAAGTTGGGGGACACGCCACGCGAGGTGGCCTTTTGCGCGCACGCGGTTCGGGAGACCGGATTATTTATGGTCAAGGACGCGCTGATGGATGCGCGGTTCGTGAGCAATCCACTGGTGACGAGTGATCCGGCGATTCGGTTCTTTGCCGGGGTCGGGTTGTTTACCTCGGACGGGGAACCGATGGGCACCTTGTGTGTGGTCGATATGTCTCCGCGGATACTGGGGACGGAGCAGGCTAATGCGCTGGAGGTACTCGGGCGGCAGGTGAGCGTCCGGCTGGAGGCGATGGTGCAGCGCAAGGCCCTGGCTGAGGTCATCGCAGAGAAAGAAAAGACCAGCGCCAACCTAAGGGCAAGTGAGGAGCTGTTTCGCGCGTTTATGAATGCCAGCCCGTTCTTGAGTTACATCAAGGACGCGGCAGGGCGGCTGCTGTTTTATAACCGTAGCTTCGCGCAGCGGTTTGGGGTAAGCGAGTATGCCTGGCTGGGGCGGACGGACGAACAACTGTGGTCGCGGAAGCTGACCAAGTCGATGAGGACGCATGACCTGGAGGTGATGGCCGGCGGCCGGATGGTGGAGACTGAGGAGCATATCCGGAACTCGGATGGGACGGTCAGTTCGCTGCGGTCGTTCAAGTTTCCTTGTCATGACTCTGCCGGGAACGTTCTGCTGGCCGGAGTGGCGGTGGATGTGTCCGAAGAGGTGGCGCACCAGATTGAACTGGAACGCTACCACCGGGAGCTCGAGGAGGCCAACGACCAGTTGCGGAAGCTGGCTGTGACCGATGAACTGACCGGGCTGAGGAACCGCAGGTCGTTTGAGGAGCGGCTGGTCATGGAGTTCTCGATGGCGCGGCGGAGGAAGCGAGAGCTTTCCGTTCTGCTGATCGATGTGGACAACTTTAAGACTATCAATGACCGCTGGGGACATGCGGCGGGCGATGAGGTGCTGCGGCGGCTGGGGACGATTCTGCGGACAACAGTGCGGCTGCCGGACCTCCCGGCTAGATATGGGGGCGAGGAGTTTGTGGTGCTGCTGCCGGAGAGCGGCGAAGAGAGCGCCATGGGGCTGGCGAGGCGCGTGATGCAGCGGGTGGCGGCTGAAGAATGGGAGAATGAACCGCTGACGATCAGCGTGGGTATGGCGGCGATGAATGAATCGCTGGAGAGTGGGTTTCAGCTGGTGGAGCTTGCCGATGAGGCCTTGTATGCTGCCAAGCGCGCTGGAAAGAACCGCGTGATGGTGCATAGCGGGTAGATGTCCTGCCGGACGGGCCCCACTGCGCGTGGAGCGGCCACTTCGTGGCGTGTATACCGGTCTTGGAGAGACGATCTTTTGTGGCCCGACCGTTGGCCGGGAGCGTGCGGTCCCGTTAAATGATGAAGAGGCGCACCCGGTGTTGAGTGCGTCTCTTTTTTGTTTGTTGCTAGGTTTAGGCTTCGGCGTTGGGGTCGCCAGCTTCGCCGGCGCCGCGCTCTTCCATCTGCTTGGCGAGCTCTTCACGCTTCTTGGTGCGGGCTTCGGCGCGTTTTTGGGCCTTCTCGTTAAGTTCGTGCTCGGCCCCGAGGAGCTCGATGTAGGCCATCTCGGCGGCGTCACCCTTGCGGGCCCCGAGGCGCGTGATGCGGAGGTAGCCGCCGTTGCGTGCACCGTAGCGGGGCGCCACGATGGCGAAGAGACGGTCGACCGACTCAGGCGTCATGAGGTAGGCCGCGGCCTGACGACGGGCGTGGACGGTGCCGCGCTTGCCGAGGGTGATCATCTTCTCGATGAGGGGGCGGGTGGCCTTGCACTTGGTGACGGTGGTCTCGACACGGTCCATCAGGATGACGGAGGTGACGAGGTTGCGCAGCATGGCGCGGCGATGGCTGGTGTTGCGGCCTAGTTTGTATCCTGCATTGCGGTGACGCATGAGTGATCTCCTTCGACTCGGCTATTGCCGTGAGTCGGTACTGCTTGGAATGTGCGCTTGGCCAGAGGCCTTGTGCGGGTGACGCTTGCCTCGAGTGCAGAGGCTGATTGCTACGCGGCTCTCGCCGTTCTTACAAGCAAACCGGCGGCGGACATTACTCCGCCGCCCAGGTTTGGGTTAGAAGTTTTCGGGCTCGTTGGCGAGCTCGAGGTCTTCGTCTTCGTCTTCTTCCTCATCGTCGTCGAAGTTGCCGAAGCTTGCCGCGAGGGTGGCTGCGGGCAGAACGGAGGTGGGTCCGGGCTGCGGGTTGCCGTTCTCGTCGATCTTCATGCCGAGAGAGAGGCCCATCTGCGCGAGGATCTCTTTGATCTCGTTCAGGGACTTGCGGCCGAAGTTCTTGGTCTTGAGCATTTCGGCTTCGGTCTTCTGGATGAGCTCGCCGATGGTGGCGATATTGGCGTTCTTGAGGCAGTTGTAGCTGCGAACGGAGAGCTCGAGCTCTTCGACGGAGCGGTTGAGGTTCTCGTTCCGCAGCGCAGGGCCGTCGTGTGCGCCGTCGTGACCGGCTTCCATCTCCTCTTCAAAGTTGATGAAGATGGTCATGTGGTCTTTGAGCAACTTGGCGGAGAGGCCGAGGGCGTCTGCCGGGAGGACGGTGCCGTTTGTCCAGATCTCGAGGGTGAGCTTGTCGTAGTCGGTGATCTGACCGAGACGAGCTGCCTCGACGAGGTAGTTGACCTTGCGGACGGGCGAATGGACGGAGTCGACGGGGATGAATCCGAGGCCGAGGTCGGTGTCGAAGTTCTTGTCGGCCGAGATGTAGCCGCGGCCGCGCTTGAGACGCATCTCCATGTCAATCTTGCCGCCTTCGGAGACTGTGCAGATGTAGATGTCCTTGTCGAGGATCTCGACGTCGCCGTCGGCTTCGATCATGCCGGAGGTGACGACGCCGGCCTGGTCGGCGCGGAGGTAGAGGGCCTTGGGGCCTTCACCGGCGAGCTTGAAGGGGATCTGCTTGAGGTTCAGGATGATGTCGGTCGCGTCTTCGACGATGCCTGTGATGGACTGGAACTCGTGCAGGACGCCTTCGATGCGGACGGCTGTAACG
>DATHQG010000177.1:0-6106 GCA_035483075.1 Edaphobacter sp.
GTACCGCGTCCCATTCAACGTGAGATAAGTCAGCCGCAGCTGCAGAATCGAGGAACCTTTGAAATGCCCCCGACGATGCGACGCAACTACCACGCCGGTCACCGGTGTACCCCTCGGAATCACTACGCGATCGTTCTCTCCCACCACCGGATCGACCACCTCTCCATCAAACCGGTCTCCAGCTTGGCTCGTCTTGACGCTGATGTGTTGATTGATCCGAATCGTCAAGTTCGTTCCCGCCGCAACATTCACGTCCGCAGGCCGAACAACCGGCTCTGCACCTGGAGCAGGCGGAGGTGGTCCAACAGGCTGACCCGAAGCGTCCGTCTGCCCGGCCGTGACCGGCTGTCCCGTCGCCACTGGCGCGGTCGCAGGCGTGTTCGCCGCGACTCCGGCCGCCGGAGTCACTGTGGTCGTCACGGCCTGCGTCGCCTGTCCAGGCGCTGGCGGCTGCACTGTCGTGGTCGTAACATTTCCGTTTTTATCTGTCGAAACCACCTGCTGCGCCTGCCCGGTCGATGCGGCCTGCTTTTTGGCCGCATCGATCGCCGTGTCCTGCTTCGACTTGCAACCGGCCAGCATAACGAACGCTAGCATCATCGTCGCAGCGCCAGTTTTTCTTGAATATTGAAAGATCATTGTAGTGTCCTCACTCCCGTACCGAATCTATCGCCTTATGCGAATCAAGGCTTTGCAACACTTCATTTCGTAAGATGCTCATTCCGCCCCAAAGACCACCCAGCCCACAAAGGTTTAAGATGATTTCATGACCACCGCAGCCGTAAAACGCCCACAGCTCGCCCACCTCACCGCCCAGCTCGACGCCCTCCGAATCCAAGGCACCTACTTCAAGCTGCGCGAGCTTGACGATCAGCAAGCCCCCGTCTGCACCTACGACGGCAAGCGCGTCATCAACCTCGCCTCCAACAACTACTTGGGCCTCTGCAACCACCCCAAACTGGAAGAAGCCGCCATCGCCGCAACAAAAAAATACGGCGTAGGCTCCGGGGCCGTCCGCACCATCGCCGGCACTATGCGCATCCACATGGAGCTCGAAGAAAAGATCGCCGCGTTCAAAGGTGTCGAGGCCTGCGTCGTCTTTCAGTCCGGATTCACCGCCAACGCCGGCACTGTGTCCAGCATTCTCGGCAAAGAAGACTTCATCCTCTCCGACGAGCTCAACCATGCCAGCATCATCGACGGCGCCCGTCTCTCCCGAGCAAAAATCAAGGTCTTCCGGCACAAGGACGTAGCCCACGCCGAAGAGCTCCTCCGCGAGGTCAAGAACGAGCCCGGCCACAAGCTCCTCATCACTGACGGTGTCTTCTCCATGGACGGCGATATCGGCCCGGTCGACAAACTCGCCCACCTGGCTGAAAAATACGGCGCCATCATGATGGTCGACGACGCGCACTCAAGCGGTGTCCTCGGTCGCAACGGTCGCGGCTCCGTCGACCACTTCCATGTCACCGACAAAGTCGATATCCAGGTCGGCACGTTATCAAAAGCCATCGGCGCACTCGGCGGCTACGTCTGCGGCAGCCGCGACCTCATCGAATACCTCTACCACCGTGCTCGCCCCTTCCTCTTCTCCACCTCGCACCCTCCCTCAGTCGCCGCGACCTGCATCGCCGCCTTCGACATCCTCGAAAACGAGCCCGACCGGATCCAGCGCCTCTGGGACAACACCAACTACTTCAAGAAGCAACTAACCGACGCCGGCTTCGACGTAGGCGGCAACTCCACTCCAAAGAGCGAAACTCCCATCACCCCAATCATCATCGGCGACGGCCGCCGCACCATGGACTTCTCCCGGGCCCTCTTCGACGCCGGAGTCATGGCCACCGGCATCGCCTTCCCCACCGTCCCCGAGGGCAAGGCCCGCATCCGCACCATCATGACCAGCGAACACACCCGCGCGGAAATCGATCAGGCGCTCGAGGTCTTTTCCACCGTCGCCAGAAAAATGGGGACCCTGCGACCCTAATCCATTGTTGTCGAACCACATGCCCCCTCGAAAACGGGGCCCATTTTTACCAAGGCCCTAACTTAGCGAGTCTATTCTTGAGGAAATGCGTCTTATCTGTATGCCCCTTTGTTCTACTCCCCAGCGTAGGCGTACTGGCCTGACGCTTGGCGCCGCTCTTTTGATCACAGTCCTCGGGGCCTCGCCTAATCTCCGCGCGCAGCAACTCGACATCACCGTCCCTTCAACAAGCTCCTCGAACGAATCGGCCGCCCTCACACCGCCGCTCTCGGTCTCCGAGTTGCCCGACTCCCCTGGCTCCCTTCTCTACCCGCAATCGGGACAGACACCCTCGGCTCCACAAACGACCACGCCGACCCCGGCCCCACAGACGACCGACAACCCGTACGCCGTCAGTATCTACGGCACTCAGCAGACCAAGCGCGTCCTCGGCATCATCCCCAACTTCAGCTCCGTCTCCGCCGACGTTAAACTGCCGCCTCAGACGCCAAAACAAAAGCTGGTTCTCGCAACCAAGAACAGCTTCGATTACTCCTCCTTCTTCGTCGCAGCCGTCCAGGCGGGCTTCGCCATGGACAGTAAGTCTTACCCCGAGTTTGGCCAGGGAGTCGAAGGCTACGCCAAATACTACTGGCACACCCTCGCCGACACGGCGGATGAGAACTTTATGGTCGGTGGCGTCGGCCCCATCCTCTTCCACCAGGACAGTCGCTTCTACACCCTCGGCCGCGGCGGCTTCCGCAAACGTTCCTGGTATGCCGTCACTCGGGTCCTCGTCACCCGCAGAGACAATGGAAATTCAACCTTTAATTTCTCCGAGATCATCGGCTCCGGCGCCGCTGCCGGTATCTCCACTCTCTACTATCCCAAGCAGTATCAGACCTGGACCAAGGTCGGTCAGAAGTGGCTAACCAGCGACCTCATTGACTGCTTCAACTTCTGGTGGAAAGAGTGGTGGCCCAGCGCCAACAAAAAGGTCTTCCACCAAAAACAATGACGGAAAATCAAAACGAGACCACCCGGCGTTTCAGTCCTTCCATCACCGCATTAACGCTTCGCCTCTGCCGCCGCATATCGATAGACGACCCTGCCCTCGCAGATCGTAGCCATCACCCGGCCCACCATCCCCGCCCCATCAAAAGGAGTGTTCCGCGACTTCGACCGTGACCGCTTCGCCTCAAAGCTCCACTCCGCTGCCGAATCAAACACCACAACGTCCGCAAAGCTCCCCACCTTCAGCGTCCCCCGCCCTTCGAGCGAAACAATCCCCGCAGGCTGCGCACTCATCAACGCCATCACGCGCGAAACCGGCATCCCCTGCCCCTTGTGCAACACACGCAATGCCAACCCCAGCGCCGTCTCGAGCCCGGTAATTCCATTCGGCGCCCGCTCAAACTCCTGCTCCTTCTCAAACCTCGCATGCGGAGCATGGTCTGTAGCGATGCAATCGACGGTCCCGTCCATCAACCCTGCAATCATCGCCAGCCTGTCCGCCTCGGCACGCAGCGGCGGATTCATCTTCGCATTCGTGTCGTAGTCTCCGACCGCTTCATCGGTCAGCGTGAAGTGATGCGGGGCAACCTCGCACGTCACGTGCAGCCCCTCCGCCTTTGCCGTCCGTATCAAAGACATCGCCCGCGCCGTCGATACATGCTGCACATGCAGATGCGCCCTTAGTCTCTCCGACCGCTCAATGTCCTTGAGCAGCCGGATGTCGCGCTCCACAATTAGCGCCTCAGCCTCCACCGTCATCCCGCGCAGCCCCAGCCGGAACGCCACCGGCCCAGCATTCATGCTGCATCCACCCGTCAGCCGCGTGTCCTCCGCATGCTGCGAAACCGGCACGCCGATCCCCGCCGCGGCCACCAGCGCCTCGCGCATCACGCGATCATGAAGCACCGGCTTTCCGTCATCGGTAAACCCCACAGCTCCGGCCCGCTGCAGCTCATGAAAGTCAGTAATCTCCTCACCCATGCTGCCGAACGTAGCGGCCGGCATCGCAAACAACTTCACGCAAGCCCCACGCGCCGCATCGACCATCCACTGCAAACCCGCCACCGAATCATTCACCGGCACGGTATTCGGCATCGCCACTACACTCGTAAACCCGCCTGCCGCCGCGGCCGCCGTCCCTGTAGCAATCGACTCCTTATACGTCTGCCCCGGCTCCCTCAAATGCACGTGGATATCCACCAACCCGGGCGCGACGATCATCCCCGCAGCATCGATCACCTCCTTCGCCTTCGCCTCGCGCAGCCCTCCCGGCGCTTCGACCGCTGCCACCCGTCCACGCCGCACCAGCAGGTCCCGTTCCGCCTCCACACCGCTCGCCGGATCGACCAGCCGCCCGTTCAGAATTAATATGTCACTCATACAGTTACACTCGCAAACCCATCTGCACTCAGCGCCCGCACCAGCAGTGCCGTCCTCACCGCCAACCCATGCCGCACCTGCTCCTCAATCGCCGAGTTCGGTCCGTCCGCCACCTCACCCGATATCTCCAGCCCACGAATCATAGGTCCCGGATGCATCACCAGAGCACTCGGCGCACAAGCACTCAACCGCTCCTCATTCAACTGATACCGCAAAATATAGTCCGCCAGATCAAGCTCCAGCCCCGCGATCCGCTCCTGCTGGATCCGCAGCATCATCACAACCTGCGCCCGCTTCAGTGCCTTGTCAAAATCCCGCTCAATCTCCACACCCTCACCCAGCCCCAGCGCCTCCTCCGGCAGCAACTCCTTCGGCCCGCACAGCAGCACCTCCGCCCCCAGTCGCGGCAACAACATCGCGTTCGACCGGGCCACCCGGCTATGCAGAATGTCCCCCGTGATCACCACCGTCACACCCTCAAGCGTCCTCCCATTGATCAAGCGACCCCTCAACCCCGGCAGCCTCGCCAGGATCGTCCGAAGGTCCAGCAGCGCCTGTGAAGGATGCTCATGCATCCCGTCTCCCGCATTCAACACCGGCAACCCGGTCGATCTCGCCAGCAGATACGGTGCCCCCGAGTTCGCATGCCGCAGAATGATGCACTCGGCCCCCAGCGCCCGCAGCGTCAAACCGGTGTCCTTCAGGCTCTCGCCTTTCTCAATCGAAGAAGACTTATCGCTCACAAGAGTCGTAATTGCTCCAAGCGACTTCGCCGCCAGCTCAAACGAAGTCCGCGTCCTTGTGCTCGACTCATAAAACAGCAGTGCGATCCGCCGCCCCGCCAATGTCCGTGCCCGGTCGGTGCTAACCATCTGCTCAAAGCGGTCTGTCGCCGCCAGTATCGCCGCGACCTCCACCACCGGGAGGTCCGCCACCGTCAGCAACGATCCCGCAGCATACCCCGCACTCTTCACCGCACTATGCACTGAGGGCGTCATCGAGGTCAACCTTCAATCCACCAGTTCAACCAGCAGCACCTGCTCCTGGCCGTCCACCTCGTTCAACTTCACCTCGATGATCTCGCGCTTCGAAGTAGGGATCGTCCGCCCAACATAGGTCGCCTCGATCGGCAGCTCACGATGCCCGCGATCGATCAGCACCAGCAGCCGCACACTCTTCGGTCGCCCCTGGTCGAACAGCGCGTCCAGCGCCGCCCGAATCGTCCGCCCCGTATACAGAACATCGTCCATCAGGATAATGTCCCGCCCCGTCACGTCAAACCCGATCGCACCGGCAGCCACCTTGGGCCGCGGCCCATCAGTCGAAAGATCGTCCCGATAAAAGCTGATATCCAGCACTCCCGTATCCACCGGATGCTTCTCGATGTTCCCAATCAGCACCGCCAGTCGTTGCGCCAGCGGAACGCCTCTGCGCTTGATCCCGACCAACCCGACGTTCTTGCTGCCATCGTGCTTTTCAACGATCTCGTGCGCCAGCCGAACCAGCGTGCGCTCGATCTCCGAGGCCGACATCAGCCGGCCCTTCTCCCGTAACTTCGGCTTCCGTACTTCCGTGGTCTCACTCATAGCGATTCCGCTTGATGATATCAGGACAAATAGCCCTCCGCAGAACATGCCGAGCCAGATAAACGGTCACCGAGACATCGACATGGCCCAACGGGAAGGTTTCCTGAATCAATCAAAGCCACTTCAGAATGCCTGCCCCGCCACAGCGCCCCAACCCCCA
>DATHQG010000178.1:0-11038 GCA_035483075.1 Edaphobacter sp.
CGATATCCACTTTTCAAGCGACAACGGCTACTACGACTGGTATTTGTCTTCTTTTTAATATCTTTCTCAGAAGCAGTAGCGCCGGGTTTGGGAGGGGATTGGTGTGACCCCGCTCTCACACACAGGCGACCCCGCTTTCCACAGCGAAATCTTTCGCACTTGGGCGGCTTCGACCCTAGAATCAAGCAGACGCCCCATTGGCAAAGATGCGCCGCGGATTGATTCGGTGTAAAGTTTTGCCAGCGAGAAGTGAATTGATTTCCGGAGAGAACCGACCGTGACGATTGCCACCCAGGAGCCCCAGATGCCCGAGACAGCAGCCCCCACCGGCAACCTCGAGATCACCGTTTCGCGCGCGGAGCTGTTGCGGGAGCTGACCGCTGCGCAGAGCGTAGTGGAGCGGAAGACGACCATTCCGATTCTTTCGAATTTTCTGTTTGAGGCCAGTGACGATAAGTTGACGATCACCGCGACAGATCTCGACCAGAGCTTGCGGACGAGCTGCGCGGCGAAGGTGAAGAAGCCGGGCGCATGCACGATTCCGGCGCGCAAGCTGTATGACTACATCAAGCTGCTGCCGGACGGTGAGATCTCGATCAAGCTGATGGATAACCATTGGGTGCAACTCCGGGCAGGGCGGTCGAATACGAAGATGGTGGGGATGGCGCGGGCGAACTTCCCGCAGGTGCCGGAGTTTCCCGCGAGCGGTGGGGTGAAGATCTCGGTGTCCTCGCTGCGAAACATGGTGTCGAAGACGATATTTGCGATTTCGAATGAAGAGTCGCGATATACGCTGAACGGTGCCTTGATGGTGCTGAAGGCCGAGAGCATGGCAATGGTGGCGACCGATGGCCATCGGCTGGCGCATATCGAAAAACTGGGCGAGACGCTCGAGGGGGTGTCGGGCGAGAAGAAGACACTGATTCCGCGTAAGGCGCTGAGTGAGCTCTCTTCCCTGCTTGGTTCGACGGAGGCCGAGACGCTGGACTTTGCCGACGACGACCAGACGCTGTTCTTCAAGGTGGGCGGGCGTGTGTTGACCAGCCGCAAGCTGACCGGCCAGTTCCCAAACTATGAGGCCGTACTGCCGCGGGACAACAACAAGTTTGTCATCGTGCGCTCGGAGGACCTGATGGGTTCGATCCAGCGCGTCGCGCAGTTTGCCGATGAGCGGAGCGGCGCGATCAAGATTCGGCTGGAGCAGAATGAACTGAAGCTCTCCTCGTCTTCAACCGACGCCGGTGAATCGGAGGACACGATCGAGACGCCGTACAACTACGATCCGCTGGTGGTGGGATTCAACAGCCAGTACCTGATCGATTTCTTGAAGGCGATTGGGAATTCCGGCGAGGTCCGGCTGGAGTTTAAGGACGCGCAGAGTGCGGGACAGATGCGGCCTGAGGATGGCAATGAGGACGTGAAGTATCGGTACATCCTGATGCCGATGCGAATCTGACCAGCTTGGTAATTGCGCTTGCGATTCACGGGAACTGAGATAAGTCCAGCAAAATGCTGGGCTTTTCTTTTGGAGTAGAGCCGTTCCAGAAAATACTTGACATTACACACTGTTTGTAATACAGTGTGTTTGGCACAGTATAAACTCAATGATCGAAAACGAACTGTTTGATTCGCTTCGCCTGGAGCTTCGCCGAGGCTGTTTGATTCTGGCGGTGTTGGCACAGTTACGCGCGGAGCACTACGGGTACACGCTGCGGAAGGCATTGGCTGACGAAGGCCTGGCGATCGAAGAGAGCACGCTTTATCCGTTACTACGGAGGCTGGAGACGCAGGGGCTTCTGACCAGCGAGTGGCGTGAGGAAGAGAAGCGGAACAAGCGCTTCTACCGGCTTTCGGCTGAAGGAGCGGCGATCCTGACGCAGCTGCTCGCGGAGTGGAACGGCATCAACGATTCGCTACACAGGATCGTGAAGGACAAGGAAGAGAGGTAAGGATATGGACCTACTCGAACGATATTTGCAGGCTGTGGGACAGTATTTGCCAGCCAAAGGCAGGGGAGATACGCTGGCAGAGCTACGGGCGAACCTGCTCGCGGAGATGGATGGCCGCGTGGAGGAGTTGGGACGGCCTCTCAACGAAGACGAGATAGCAGCGGTGCTGGAGAAACATGGAAGCCCACCGGTCGTGGCCGCCCGTTATCTGCCGCAGCAGTCGTTGATCGGACCGGCGCTGTTTCCGCTGTACCGGTTTACGTTGTTGAAGAGCTTTCCACTGGTGCTCCTGGTGTATGCGGCGGTCCAGGTAGCCAAATATATCTTCGGCGCAGAAGACTGGAGTTTTGGTTCGGCGATTGGGCATCTTCCATTCGTCGCGTTCATGTTCTGGGCCTGGATGACCTTGGGATTCGCTGTCTTTGAGTTTGCGCAGGGCAGATATTTTGCGCGTGTGAAGTGGCCGGAGACCTGGAACGTACGCGATCTGCCTGCAGTTGACAAGCAGAAGGGGCCTTCGTTTGCGAACCGCGTGGCCGAGGTGGTTGTCAATAGCCTGATGTTTTTGTGGTTGCTCGCGGTACCGACCCATCCGTATCTGATCCTTGGGCCGGGAGGCTCTCTGCGAGGGACGCCGTTTGGCCTGTCGCCTGAATGGCGCGTCTTCTACTGGCAGATCATTGCTCTGCTCGGGCTGATGCTGGTTTTGAAGTTCTGTCAGCTTCTGACCAGGTCGGCGGATTGGCTCAAGGGGTTGGGCCTTGCGACGCAGGTGGCCTCGCTTTTGGTCCTTGTGGTGATGGTGCAGGCACGAACCTATTTCGCTTATGTGCCGGAGGGACATGGTTTGCCGAGCCTGGAAACTCTTGCCTCGGTGAATTATTGGGTCAACTTTGGGTTCAAGATTGCGCTTGCAGTTGCCGTGATCAAGTTGGCGGCAGATGTATGGCAGATGGTCGCCAACTCGCAGGCGAAGCAGAACGGATGCGTGCGGGCGCTCTAGGTATTTTGGAGGTCCGCGTAGGCGTGCTTGAGCACGGCGGCGGAAGCTTCGAGGGCCTTCTGCTCTGCTCCGTTGAGATGGAGTTCAATTACGGACTCGACTCCGCGGCAGCCTACGATGCAGGGAGTGCTGAGGGCGACGTCGCGGAGGCCGTACTGGCCTGTCATGAGGGTTGAGACGACGAGAACGGAGCGCTCGTCGCGGAGGATGGCTTCGCAGATGCGAGTGACACAGGCGGCGATGGCGAAGCAGGTGTTGCCTTTGAGGACCGCGACGACAGGGCCGGCATAACGCACGGCGATCAATAATTCTTCGTGCGAGGGAAGGGAGTTTGCTCCGGGGTAGTGGTCGAGAGGAAGACCCGCGACCTGTGCTGTGCTCCAAACGGCGACGGAAGAGTCTCCATGTTCGCCGATGACGGCCGCGTGGACGGACCGCGGATCGACGTTGAGTTGCTCGCCAAGGATGTGACGGAGGCGCTCGGTGTCGAGGAGGGTGCCGGAGCCAATGACCTGGCCGGGAGAGAGGCCTGTTTCTTTCTGGACGATGTAGGTGAGGACGTCAACGGGATTGGTGGCGATGATCACGACACCGTTGAAGCCTTCGGCCATGAGCTTCGCGATGCACGAACGCACGATGACGACGTTGCCAGCCAGCATGTCGAGGCGTGAACCTTGGAACTTTCCGGCCGTGCCAACCGTGACGATAACGATGGAACTTGCGGCAGCGTCCTTGTAGTTCCCGGCGAAGATTTTTATCGGCGAGCCAAGAGGGACGGCTTGCTGGAGGTCCATCGCTTCGCCCTGCACGTGGTTCTCTGTATCGCCGATGAGGACGATCTCGCGAACGAGGCGGGTCTGCAGGATGGCGAAGGCACAGGAGGTCCCGACGTGGCCGCAGCCGATGATGGAAATGCGCGTGTGGTTAGAAGGCATGGGTTGTCCTTTCGTCCTGTGTCTTAGACTAGTGGGCCCAAGCGGTTCGCGGAAGTATCCTACGCTATGTTCCTTGGCGGACTTGGATCTCGGTGACGCCTTGGCCGCCTTGACTAGCGGCAGCCCGTTGGTCTGCTGGTGCTGATACCGTCGCTGAAGGTCGCTGCCCTTTTCGTGCGTGGGTAGTGTAAAGTTTTTGGGACGCCACAACCGGTTCGATGAGGAGAGCCGTGCCGATGAGGTCTGAGTTCCATCTTCGGCGCTCTGTGCTTACAAAGACGCTGGTCACGCTGGCGCTAATGCTATTTGCGGTGCCGGTGTTTGCGAATGGAAACCAGACAGCGTCCTGCGACAGCCTTACCAATCTGCGTCTTCCTGAAACAGTTATCTCATCGGCGACAACGGTCCAGGCGGGAACGTTTGCTCCGCCTAAACCGGAACCCGCTATTGCGGACCTTCCGGCGTTCTGCCGCGTTGTGGGAACGACGAGGCCGGCGATCCAATTCGAGGTCTGGCTGCCGCTCAAGAGCTGGAACGGCAAGTTCCAGGGTGTCGGTAATGGTGGGACGGGGGGATTTATCAGTTACAGGGCCATGGCCCTTGCACTCAGACGAGGCTACGCGACGGCCAGCACGGACACGGGGCATGTGAATACACCGTATGGAAATGGCTTCGACTCCAGCTGGGCGTTGCATCGTCCTGATCTTGTCGCCGATTATGGCTATCGCAGTTTGCATGTCACGACCGTCAATGGAAAGCAGATCGTGCAGGCGTTCTACGGCAAGAGCGCGGAGCACTCCTACTACGTCGGCTGCTCGAAGGGTGGTGGACAAGGTCTGATGGAGGCGCAGCGCTATCCTGAAGACTATGACGGAATCCTCGCAGGCGACCCTGCCAATAACTTTACTGCTCTCTATGTTGGCGCACATCTGTGGTATTCCATCGCCATGCTCAAGGACCCGGAGAGCTATATTCCGCCGAGCAAGGTCGCGGTCCTGGCCAACGCAGTGAATAAAGCCTGCGATGCCATTGATTCAGTTGAGGATGGCGTACTTGATGACCCACTGGCATGCAAGTTCGATCCGGCGGTTCTCACCTGTAAGGCAGGAGACGACACGTCAGCCTGTTTCAGCGCCAAGCAGGTCAAGGCGATCAAGGACATCTGGTCGGGAGTTCGCAACCCTACCGGAGCGCTCATCTTCCCAGGGCTTTTGCCGGGCGGAGAAGGGGGTCCTGGTGGATGGTCGAGCTGGGTGACTGGATCGGCACCTTACAACGCAACGCACTGGAAGGCCGCCGATGGGTTCTTCAAATACATGGTGTTCGATGATCCCAACTACAACGCACTGAACTTCAACTTCGATACAGACATGCAGCCTACGATTGCGAAGGTGGGGCCGTCGCTCGATGCGGTGGACCCAAATCTTGGGCCAATGGAGAAGCGCGGCGCGAAATTGATTCTTTACCACGGGTTGAGCGACCCCGATATTTCTCCGGTCAATACCATCAATTACTACAACCAAGTGATGGCGACCGTTGGCAAAGACACGCCTGATTTTGCCCGGCTCTTCCTGGTTCCGGGGATGCAGCACTGCGGTGGTGGACCGGGTGCGACTTCTTTTGACGGTGTGACGGCCCTGGAGCAGTGGGTGGAGGACGGTGTAGCGCCGGAGAGAATCGTTGCATCGCACCTCTTGAATGGCGTGGTGGATCGAACGCGGCCGCTATGTCCTTATCCGCAGGTCGCTGTCTATTCGGGTAAAGGAAGCGTCTCGGACGCGGCCAGTTTTGTCTGTAAACTTCCGCCGACAACTAAGGCGAATTAGTTGCGATAAATCTCGTTTGAATGAAGCTGGGCGTCCGCGTGGCGAAGAACGCCCGATCTGAGGACGTGCAAAGTCGTTACTGTCTCAATTCCACTTCCGTCGCGCCTTGGCCGCCCTGGTTTTGCGGGGGTTCAGTGATGGCGGTGACGTGGGGGTGGCTGCGGAGATATTCTCGGAGAGTGCGACGTAGGACGCCCATGCCGGTGCCGTGCACGATCCGGATGCGGGGCAGGCCGGCGAGGAAGGCGCGGTCGATGAAGCGTTCGACCTCAGTCTGGGCCTCGTCGGCGGTGCGGCCGATGACATTGATCTCGGAGGTCATGTAGTCGGTGTCATCGTTGGCGGTCGCGACGGTGATGCCTCCGCGCTTGCGTGCTGCTTCGAGTGGCGTGACGACTTTGACGGACTCGACTTCGGCGATGTCATTGATGGCGGCGCGCATCTTCATGGGGCCGATGGAGACTTCGAAGGTCTTGGGGTCGATGATGCGGTCGACGCGCGCCTGGCGGCCGAGAGACTTGAGTTTGACGAGGTCCCCAACCTTGATGCCTTTGGGAATGTGGGGTTGGGCGGCGGGGTCGTTCTTGTCGGCGCGTGTGGTGTGGGCGACGACGGTGGAGTTGAACTGTTCAGAAAATTCGCGGCGCAGGGTGGCCATGCGGCGGTCAGAATCGCGGGCGATCTTTTGTGCGAGCGCCTTGTCGTCGATTGCTTTGACCGTCTCGCGGAGCTGGTAGGCGAAGTCTTCGATGAGGGAGTTGAGTTTGGCTTCGAGCTCCTTGGTGCGGGCCTTTTGTTCGACGCGGCCTTCGACCTCGAGACGGGCCTTTTCGCGAGAAAGCTCGCGCTCGCGCTGTTGCAGGGTTTCGCGTTCGACGGTGGCGGCGGTGAGCTGGTCGTGGAGCTGGTCGATGAATGCGCCGATGTCTGCGGTCTGCGTGGTCATCTGTGCGCGTGCTGCGGTGATGATCTCCTTCCGTAAGCCTAGACGCTGGGCGATGTTGAGGCCGGCGGAGGCGCCCGGAACGCCAAGGCGCAGCTCGTATGTCGGGGTGAGGGTCAGCTGGTCGAAGCCGACGGCGGCGTTGAGGACGCCAGGGTGGTTGGCGGCGTAGACCTTGAGCGAGGTGAGGTGAGTCGTAATGCAGCACCAGGCGCCGATGGCGAGGAAATGCGACGCGACGGCTACGGCGAGGGCCGCTCCTTCTTCGGGGTCGGTGGCGGAACCTAGCTCGTCGAGCAGGACGAGGGAGTCAGCGGTGGCTTCGCGGGAGATGCGGTCGAGATTCACTACGTGCGCGGAGAAGCTGGAGAGGTCGCGTTCGATCGATTGGGCGTCGCCGATGTCGGCGTAGATGCTGGTGAAGAGGGGAAGCTTTGCTTCTTCGGCAGGGACAGGAATGCCGGATTGCGCCATGAGGGAGAGTAGCCCGAGGGTCTTGAGCGAGACAGTCTTGCCGCCTGTGTTGGGGCCGCTGATGATGAGCTGCTTTGTTTTGAGCGGAAGGACGACGGTCAACGGGACTGGGGTTTTGGGCGCTTCGTCTGCTTCCAGCGCCGTGGCGCGCATGCGGAGCTCAAGTAGCGGATGACGGGCGGCGGTGAGGGACAGCTCCTGCGTGAAGGTTGGGCGGACGCAGTTAAGGGCAATGGCGAAACGAGCACGGGCGAAGTGGGACTCTACTTCGGCGAGGATGCAGGTGCCAAGGTGAATAGCCGTCGCGTTCTCTCCTAGCGCGTGGGTCATGGCTACAAGGATGCGGTGGATCTCGGACTGCTCTTCGTCAAGGAGCCGCACGAGTTCATTGTTTTGCTCGATGGTCTCGAGGGGTTCGACGAATACGGTTTGGCCGGAGGAGGACGACCCGTGGATGACGCCGGGGACCTTGCGCTTGAACTCAGCTTTGACTGGTATGACGAAGCGGTCGCCGCGAATGGTGATGAGGTCGTCCTGGGTGCTGCCGCCTTCGCTCAAGCCGCGCAGGGACTTGCGAAGGCTCTCTTCGATGGCGCGGTGCTGGCGTTCCATCGCGCGGCGAATGCGGCGGAGTTCGGGGGACGCGTCGTCGTTGAGGCTGCCGTCGGGTTCGATCTTCCCGCGCAATTGACGAAGGAGCGGGGCGAGGTCATGGTCGAGGAGTAGCGACGAAAGTGCGACGATGCCGGGCCATTCGTAGCGCGTGCTATTAGGGGGTGGATTGATGAGGTTGCGCCACGCGGCAACGCGTTCGACGACGGCGAGGAGATCGCGGACCTCGATGGATTCAAGAGCAGCGCCGACGATGCGGGCCTTATCGAGGAGGACGGTGGGGTCGAAGAGGCCGTGGAACTCGAAGCTGCCGCCGCGGGTGAGCATGGTGCGCAGTTCGGCAGTGCGTTGCTGCTGCTGGTCGATCCAGGAGAGATCGGCGCTCGGCTCTAGTGCGAGGACCCAGGTCCGGCCCAGTGGTGAGACGGTGCGGCCGGCGATGTGGTCGCGGAGACGGGGCCAGTCCAGGGCCGCCGCGCTTGATTCGCGCAGGGGGGAGGGGACGGCCGGCAATAGCGCTGGTGAATTCACTTCTTTTATCGTACCCTCGCAGGGAACCGCATACGGGAACTGTGCGTAGCAAGAAGAGCGCAGGGCCGGCGCCTTAGGTACGTGGAGGTGTGAGATGGTCTGTCAGGCATGTGGAACTCCAGTCGTTGAAAGTGTTCATTTTTGTTCGAAGTGCGGGGCGCAGGTGACTCCTACCCAGCCGATGTATGCGGCTTACCCGCCTCCTCCCATGCCGATGTATATCCCGCGTGTGCAGCGGAACCTGCAGACACTGGGCATTTTGTGGTGCGTGCTGGGGGTGTATCGCGTGGTCAGCGGCTTGATTGGCATGATCTTTCTGCGCGCCCTTACGACCCACAACTTCGGTGACGATGCATGGATGTTTGGCGGACGCTGGCATGGACCATTCGCACCGATGTGGATGGGTGGTCTGTGGCCGGTGGTGGCTGTTGCGACAGTCTTTACTGCCGCTCTTGCACTGATAGCCGGATTCGGGTTGTTGAACCGCAGGCCGTGGGGCAGGATCGTGGCAATCATCGCGGCGATTCTGGCGCTGCTCAAATTTCCCTTCGGTACAGCGCTCGGGATCTATACGCTTTGGGTGCTGGCGCCGGGCGCGTCCGGGCTAGAGTATGACGCGATTGCAGACCGAAGCTGAGGGCTGGCCGTAAACTAAACGCATGAACTTCCCTGCTACGCGTTTGCGCCGCTTGCGCCGAACGGAGGCGATGCGGTCGCTGGTTCGCGAGACCCATCTGCATCCAGGAGCACTGATCTATCCACTCTTTATCTGCCCCGGTGAAGGGGTACGGAGAGAGATCGGCTCGATGCCCGGGGTCTTCAATCTCTCGATCGACGAGGCCATGAAGGAGGCGGAGGCTTGCGCCGCCTTGGGCATTGGCGGGCTCCTGCTGTTTGGCTTGCCGGCGGAGAAAGATGAGCAGGCGACGGGTGCGTGGGCCGACGATGGAGTTGTGCAGACTGCGCTTCGGGCGATGAAGGCAAGTCGCAAGCTGGATCCTCTGGTAATGATTGCGGATGTTTGTCTGTGTGAGTACACCTCGCATGGGCACTGTGGTGTTGTCGCGCGGGACGGCGATCATTATGAGATTGAAAATGACTCCAGTGTCGCGCTAATTGCGAAGACGGCGGCGTCGCTGGCCAAGGCCGGCGCGGACATTGTGGCGCCGTCCGACATGATGGACGGCCGCGTGGAGGCGATCCGCAATGCTCTGGATGCGGGTGGGCACGAGCAGGTTCCGGTGATGAGTTACGCGTCGAAGTTTGCGTCGGCGTTCTATGGACCGTTCCGTGAGGCCGCAGACTCTGCTCCGCAGTTCGGTGACCGGCGAAGTTATCAGATGGACGGGGCGAACCTTCGCGAAGCGATGCGCGAGATCGATCAGGACATCGCCGAGGGCGCGGACATGCTGTTGATGAAGCCTGCCATGCCGTATCTGGATGTGATTCGCGCGGCACGAGAACGATATGATCTGCCGATGGGCGCGTACCAGGTGTCGGGTGAGTTCTCCATGCTGCAGGCCGCGTTCCAGCGTGGTTGGCTGGAGCCGGAGCGCGCGATGATGGAGTCGCTGCTATCGATCCGACGGGCGGGTGCGGATTTCATTGTGACGTACTTCGCGAAGGACGCAGCCAAAGTTTTGGGCTAGAAGGATTTCCAAGGGTCACGCATGGCGCGAATCGCAATCGTTGGAGTCGGAGCAATCGGAGGAGTGACAGCTGCGTTATTGCAGCAGGCAGGTGGGCATGAGCTGCTCCTGTGCACCAGGCGTCCGATGTCAGGTCTTAGTGTCGAAGCACCCGAAGGCGTCGTGAAGGTCCATGCGACCTTTGCGACCGACCCAAGTGAGGCATTCGAGGTGGATTGGGTTATCGTCGCCACGAAGGCCTATGACGTAGCGGGAGCGGCCAAGTGGCTGGAACGGCTCTGCCTGAATGGTGCGCCGGTGGCGGTGCTCCAAAATGGCGTCGAACATCGCGAGCGCTTCGCACCCTACGTGGCAATGGAGAGGATCCTGCCGGTCATGGTGGATTGTCCGGCCGAACGTCAGGCGCCCGACAGAATCCGGCAGCGTGGGGTGATGCACTTGAAGGTGCCGGACGACGCTCTGGGCCGCGACTTTGTAGAGTTGTTTGCGGGAACGACGGCGGACGCTTCGGTCGTTCCCGATTTTCTGAGCGTCGTCTGGCGAAAGCTCTGTTTCAACTCGGCGGGCGTTCTGTCAGCGTTGGTGCTGCAACCAGCAGGCATTGTGCGTGGGGAGGCCATGGGAGAGGTGGCACTTCAGATCATTCGCGAGTGTGCCGCCGTAGCGCGGGCCGAAGGGGCCCATCTGGAAGAGAATGTTGCAGACCTCGTGCTGGCGGCCCAGCGCGCGGCTCCAGCGGATTCGATCAACTCCATGCTTGCCGATCGCCAGGCAGGCAGGCCTGTTGAGATCGACGCGCGGAACGGTGTGATCGTCCGGTTGGGACGGAAGCATGGAATCGCTACGCCTGCCAACGCCATGGCCGTTGCGTTGATGGAAGCGATGATCCAGTCGTAACTATGCTCTCTCAACCTCCTGAGTTTACGAAAGGAGTTTCACGTGCTTCTCCACATCGGTGTGGACGCGCTCGCGTAGCTCCGACGGCGCCACAACATACGTGTTAGGCCCAAAACCTAGCGCAAAGAAGAGTGCGTGTGAAAAGCTTTCGAAGTTGACATCGAAGACGGTCCAATCGGATGGGATCTGTGCAGGCCGCGGAGCCTCGTGGTTCGGTAC
>DATHQG010000179.1:0-4071 GCA_035483075.1 Edaphobacter sp.
CCCCCGGGGTCCGCGTTCGCACGGACCGGCGCAGCAAACGCCTCCACCTTCACCTTCGCCACCCCTGCACGATAGACACCCGTGGCCTTGGCCGCAGCCAGCGAAAGGTCGATGATCCTGCCCCGAACAAATGGCCCCCGGTCCGTTATCTTCACCACGACCGATTGATTGTTCGTCAGGTTCGTGACCCTCACCATCGTCCCCATCGGCAGCGTCAGGTGCGCGGCGGTCATCGCGTTCTGGTCGTACACCGTGCCATCGGCGCCCTTCCGTCCGGCATAGGGAGGCCCATACCAGCTCGCCAGTCCAATCTCAGTCGAAACGGGCTTGCCAAGGCTATTCGGCGCAGGAAGGGGGGCCACTGTCGTCGAATCCGCACCGGAGTCCGGCCGCGCACTCCTTCCGCCATTGTTCGCGGCCGTACTCGTCGCCGGCGGCGGCGGTGGCTGATAGGCCCGGGTCGTCTCTCGATGGCAGCCACTCGCCATCAGCGCCAACGCCGAAAGCGCAGCAGCGCAGCCGGTTCGCACGCTCATCACGGCTTCGGCGCGTCCTTTGGTGGTGGTGGAGGCGTCGTCGCCGTTCTCTTCGCATGGTCATCGATCCGCTGCGCCAGCTTGTGCAGTTCAACGGCGGCAGCGCGCAGTGCCTCAGACCCGTTCTTCCGGACCTCCGGCACCACCTCGTCGTTGATGTACTTCACGACGTTCTTCAGGTCCGTCTCCACATGCGCTGCAGCGTCCCGCAGTTGCTGCTCCCACGGCCGTTTCGGTCCTTCGGTTGCCATACCCACACCTCTCCACCATCAATTAGATGTCGCGAAAAACTCATGGTCAACGCCCAACGCGGGCGATTCCAACCGCGTTCCTATGTGGTAACGATTGATCGCCACCTACATAAACTACGAGCGCACCCAACATAAAATACGAGCGCTCAAGACATAATCCCTGCAACATCAATACATCAGACAACTTACTGCTTCAGATTTGCGTCCGAAACGTTAAAGATGCGCATATACTGGGCGTTCCACAAGAAAGCGTAGCGTCGAGGAATTCGCCTCTGCCGTTGTCGGCAGGTGCGCAATCGTACTTCAGCGAGGTGATCGTTTGAACACTGCACGCAATCTATACTCTTTTCCCACACAATCGACACATCGCATTCTCGCCGTCACATTTGCCACGCTGGTTGGAATGGCGCCATTCGCAGCGGCCCAGACGGCCCTCCCCGACAGACCCGCCACCGACGTCATCGCCGCGAACGTCCATCTTGATCTGCCCGATTCACCCGGCGTTCTCTTCAGCCCCTCAAGCAGCTCAACGGATATCGCAACCAGCCCCGCGGACCCTGACGACGCCTCCGATGGTCAAACCTCGACCGCACCGCCCAAAAAGCACGCGCCCCACCTCAAGATGACCATCGCTCCGGATGAAATCGCCGACCCCATGACCGTAAAGGAGAAGGTCGTGGGTGGCCTCATAGACTCCGTCTCGCTTTTCTCAGCAACCGGATGGATTGCCGCCGCCGGCTGGGAGCAGTTGTGGAACGACAGTCCTAACTATGGGACCGACGCGGGCGCGTTTGGCCAGCGGCTGGGCGCAGCTACCATACGCGGCATCTCCGAGGGCGTCCTCAGCGAATCCTTCTTCGCCCCCATCTTTCATGAAGACCCCCGCTACTACATCATGGGCGCGGGTCACCCCTTCTTCAAGCGCCTCGTCTACGCCGGCACTCGCGCAATCATCACCCGCACCGACGGCGGCCGTAAGGTACCTAACTTCTGGCTCCTGGCCGGCAATGCCGCAGGCTCCGCCCTGACCATACCCTACTATCCTGCAAAGAACACCACCTTCAGCGAAGTAGCACAGACCTTTGGCGGCTCCATTGGCGGTTCCGCCCTCGGGTTCGTCGTGGACGAGTTCATCGTCGATGCCTTGATAGACCTTCACTTGAAGAAGAAGCCGCCGCCGCAACCGTAGCGTCCCTCCGCGTACTATGGAATCCAGGCCAGAGGGGACCATTCCGAATGCGTTGGTTGCTGACAACGGGGCTGCTACTGTCCGCAATGACTGCATTGGCGCAGACACCACCGCCAACCGTCCCCGTCACGCCGCCTCAACTCCCTGACTCCGCATCGACCGAACTCCCCGATGCGCCCATTCCCGCACAAGCCCAACAGCAAGACGTCGTCGCCGTCGCCGAAGCCTCCTTCAAAGTTACAGGCGACGGCGCCCACTCCTGCGGCTTCTTCAGCGCCATGAAGGTCGTCTACTTCGACCCCAGCCGTTACGATCAGGTGCCCAAGCCCTGCACCGAGCTCTTCTACCCCTATCAGCGCTTTCTCACAACCAACGTCGTCATCCCCATGACCTGGCAGCAAAAGGGCTATCTGGCGCTCCACGACCTCACCGATCCCGCAAACTTCGGCACCATCCTCGGCATCTCCGCCATCACCATCGGTGCTAATGCGCACACCGCATATGGTCCCGGCCTCAAGGGCTTCGGCAAAAGCGTCGGCGTCAGCCTGCTGCAGGACGCGACCGGCCAGTTCTTCGGGGCCTTTGCGATTCCCGCCGTGGTCCATCAGGACCCGCGCTACTTCCGCATGCCTCACGCCCCCTTCAAAAAGCGCCTCATCTATTCCATCTCTCGCACCGTCATCTCGCGCAGCGACAGCGGCAAATCGATGCCCAACTACGCCACGCTCCTGAACTACCCCATCGGCGCCGAGCTGGCCAACTTCTACGTGCCCGGCATTCACCCGGACGGCGCCTCGACCGTGGCCCGTATCTTCACCGGCTACGCCCTCGACCCCGTCAACAATCTCGTCAACGAGTTCCTCCCCGACGTCGCGAGCCACGTTCACATCCAAATCATCTTCGTGCAGCGCATCATTAACAATGTCGCCGCCGGCAACGCTGTCCCCGGGACCTAGCAGGTTCGGGCGAAGAAAAGCCTCCTCCCATCCACCGCCCACCGTTACCGTTCAATGCAAATTCTCGCCATTCGCTACCGGATGCTTCGGTGTGGCCTTTCATGTGCGTAGTCTTACAGGAGTGAATCAAAGGGTTACGCCGCTGCATCTACTTCCAAAGACGATACATAGCTTTGGATCGGCCCCGACACTTCCGCTGATATTCAGCACCTAAACTTCAGGAGACACTTCAATGCCGAAGGCTAAGCTTTTCGAGAAATCTCTCACCTACGCAGCCAAAGCAGGTTGGGTTGTATTCAACAAGCTGAACTCAATCAGCCCCAACGCAAGCTTCACTCCGAAATGGAGCGACAAGCCACTGCTCAAGAGCTACCAGAAAGAGAAGCCTCCCCTCGGCTGGCCACGCACCACCGACTCTCTCTGTCCCAAGTGCATCCCGGCTATCCGCCAGCAGATCGTCGACGGCAAGCTCCCCCACGAGATCCTCCTCAACGAGAAGGTCGGCGAGATCAAAGCGCAGATCATCGAGCGCGACGGCCAGATCCTCATGGTCAAGGACTGCCCCATCCACGGCCACTTCGAAGACCTGATGTCCATCGACACCGCCTTCTTCAAGCATCTCGAAGAGGTCTTCCCCGGCCGGGACATCCGCGCCCACAACGACGAGAAGCTCCACAACCACGGCACCTCCACCGTCACTCACGGCCGCGGTTCTGTTCTCACCATCGACCTCACCAACCGCTGCAACATGATGTGCGACCCCTGCTTCATGGACGCCAACCAGGTCGGCTTCGTCCACGAACTCACCTGGGACGAGATCAAGACCATGCTCGACAACGCGGTCACCATCAAGCCCAAGCGTCAGATGTCGGTCCAGTTCTCCGGCGGCGAGCCCACGCTCTCCCCATACTTCCTCGACGCCGTCGCCTACGCTCGCAAGGTCGGTTACACCTCGGTCCAGGCCGCGACCAACGGCATCGAGTTCGCCAAGTCCAAGGAGTTCGCCAAGGCCTCTGCCGAAGCCGGTCTTCGTTACGCCTACCTCCAGTTCGACGGCATCGGCAACGCAGCCAACTCGCACCGCAAGGTCGGCAATGCGTTCGACGTGAAGCTCCAGGCCATCCACAACCTCTACGAAG
>DATHQG010000180.1:0-5424 GCA_035483075.1 Edaphobacter sp.
TTCATCTGCGGCTGGATGCGCTGCATCTTCAGGCCGTTCTGCATGGTCTTGATGCGGAAGGGCAGCATGAGAATGTTGATGAGAACGGTAAGGATGACGATGGCCCAACCCCAGTTGGAGACGACGTGGGCGTGGATAAACTGCAGGGCGAGGAAGAGGTATTTGCCGATGGCGCCCCAGAAGCCAAACTCGAGGAGCGGCTCGAGTGTGACCTTGGGGTTGGCGGCGTGGATAGCTTTGAGAACGCTGATGGCCTTGGGCCCGACGTAGATGCGAGTGTCGGTATGACCGCTGGTGTCGCCGATTGCGGCGCCGAGGATGGGCACCTCGATAGAGCCCTTGGCGGGCGAGCCGCTGCCGATGCCGGTGCGACGGATGGTCTTGGCCACGTCAAGCTGATTGTGCAGGGTCGCGACGGTTGCGGTGTCCGGGTCGCTGGGCAGGAAGATGGCGGCGAAGAAGGGGTCGCTGACGCCGGCCCAGTCGATGGGCCCATTGATGGTTTCGCCACCTGAGACCTTCTTGGCGGCGAGATGCTCGTCTTTGCCGTTGCGGTAGCTGTCGAACTGCGCGCCGCCGTAGGATTGGGCGTTGTCCTGGTCGCCGAATCCGCCGGGCCAGTTGAGGAGAGCGCGGATGGGTGCTCCGTTACGGGTGACCTCGATGTCGGCGTGGAGGACGTAGGTCTCGTCGAAGGAGAAGGTCTTGGTGACCTGCGTGGCGCCGTCGGAGTACTTGAAGGTAAGAGTGGCGGGAGCGGCGAGTTTGCCGGTGGCCGAGGGGACGTAGAGGGCCTTGTTGAGACCGGCGGTCAAGGCCGCGTCGTAGGTGTAGAGCGACAGCGGATAGCCGAACTGCTCGGCTGCCTGGGTGTGGACGATGTTAAGCGGCTTGCCGTCCGAGTCCTTGTACTGCTTCAGGATCCAGCTGGTCACCTGACCGCCATGGTTGGTGAAGGTGATGCGATAGAGCTCGTTTTCGACGACCGTCGTGGCTTCGGTAGAAGCCTGGACCGTCGGGACGGTGGAGGCCGAGGCCGAGGTCGAGCCTGGCAGACTCGTAGTCGGAGCGTTCGTCGGCACTGGGGTGGATGGCGGGGCGGCCGACTGCGGTCCGGACGGTGCCGGGGCGCTCTGGGTGGCGTTGGGCGAGGCTGTCTGGGGGTTCGTTTTGGCGCGGAAGTACTGCAGGCCGAAGAAGACTGTGACCAGGACGAGCATCATGACGAGGAGCGACTTGTTGTCGCCGCCGCCTTGTTGATTGGGGTTTTTAAACTCTGCCAAAAGGGACTTCCTATTCTTTACTGAAGGGTCAGGCTGTTGCCGCGCGGTGTTGAGGCGCAAGCTCTATGGTAAATGGTCTGCGGGAATGGTGACGGATCGGTCGAATCAGGAGTTTCGCAGCGGGACGGGATCGAGGCCTCCCTTGGCGAAGGGATGGCAGCGGCCGAGGCGGCGGAGGGCCAGCCACGAGCCCTTGAAGACACCGAACCGGACGAGGGCGACGTAGGCGTACTCGGAGCAGGTGGGGAGATAGCGGCACTGAGTCGGACTTAGAGCGTGGAGGACCGGAGACAGAATCGACTTGTAGAGCCAGTATGTCGTGCGGATGGCGAGGCTGGGCTGGGGGTCTGGCATCGATTCAGGAGGTACGGGGTGATTTGGGGGCGGAGCTCCGCTGTTTTTCTGCGGCGTTCTGGATGGCGCGGAAGACGCTGGCCACTTCGCGATCGAGGGCAGTGAACTCAAGGTCGATCACGCTGCGCCGGGGGTGGAGGACGATGTCCACGGGAGCGCTGAGGGTGGAGAGATTTTTGCGGACGGCCTCGCGCATGCGCCGCTTGATGCGGTTACGATCGACGGCCTTGCCCATGACTTTGCCAACGGTAAGTCCGACGCGCGGGCTTGTGGCGTTTGCATCACGCAGGGGTGTGCCGTCCGGACCAAGCTGCGGGCGAAGAGTGAAGAAGTATGTCATCTGCTTCGCGAATTGTTTGCGGCCGGCCTTGTACACGCGCTGATAATCGGCGTGTTTGCGCAGACGGAAGATGATGGCCCCTCGAGTCATACGACGGCTGGGCCCGATCTGAGGTGAATCAAGTCGCGCATGACTCAATTTTAGACTTTTATGTTCGTGGTCGCCGCGTGAGTTGCGTGAGACGTGAAGAAGGCCCGTCTTCTCTGACGGGCCTTCCTGTTGTTGAAGATGTCGGTTGCGGACGGCTATTTCTTATTGGCGGACTGGTCGTTTTGTCCGCTGCTGCTCTGTTGCGAGGATTGGCCGGGCTTGTTCGGCATCTGGTTGGGCTGGCCGGGCTTGTTGCCTTGTTGTTGTTGATTCGGCTGGTTTTGCTGTCCCATGGTATTGCTCCTGGTATCAGCAGGCGCATCTTCTTGCGCGTGCTACGGTGCTGATGGAACATTCGAGTGAGCAAATGATTGACGGGTTGCCCGTTGATTCTATGGACACTGAACGACTCGGCGCGCCTTTATGTTTCTGTCACAACACAGAAAGCAAAAAGCTCATGCCGCGTAGTGCCAACAAGCTTTCGCGAGAGAGATCGGTCCTGTTGGCTTTTTGGGTGGTGACGGACTAGTCGCGGAAACCTGCGCTGACGGCGATCTTGTGACGGCCTTTGGCGCGGCGGCGGCTGAGTACGGCGGCGCCTGCCTTGGTCTTCATGCGCGAGAGGAAGCCGTGGGTCTTGGCGCGGTGGCGGCGGTTAGGTTGAAAGGTACGCTTCGGCATGACAAAAACTCCTGCGGCAGGAGAAGACTCCTGCTCAAACTTTTAGCAATAGCAGCAATCTCTGAGTATACCCGATTGAGCGGGATTTTCCCAGCACGAAGTGTCTGCGTCTTTTGGGTATGCCAGGAATCTGAGTACGCCAGGAATCTTAGACAGCAGCGGAGGAGTACACCACAGCGATGGACGCACGCATGGAGTTCATAGGTTTCAGCACGTTGGCCCCGGCAGTGAGGACTGCCTTATCGGCGCTCAGTAAAGCAGTGGACGACTCCGGACTGGAGAAGACGCTGACGGAGTTGATCAAGATCAGAGCGTCGCAGATCAACGGCTGTGCGTTTTGTCTGCAGTTCCATCTGAACGCGGCACGCAAAGCTGAGCTCGCGCAGACCAAGCTGGATCTTGTCGCGGTGTGGAGAGATGCAGGTGTCTTCAGTAAACGCGAGATGGCGGCCCTCGCGTGGACCGAGTCGCTCACGCATGTGACCCCGGCGGGCGTGGCTGACGACGCGTATGAGGACGTGAGCAAGGAGTTTGCTGAGAACGAGCTCGCCTTCCTTACTTCGGCAGTCGCTTCGATCAACGCATGGAACCGAATTGCCATGGCCTACCGCTTCACACCTCCGCTACCACAAGATGGAGCGCAAGTGTAGAGGGAAATGTTCCCACATGCGCAAATTTCTTCTTGATAGAGGGCGATAATTTCTGTTCTTCACCGCTAATGGTGCAACTTAATTTTTTTGAAAGATGCGCTTGAAAAAGGCCGTCTTTTCCGTGCTACTATCGAACCCGTTTAGTAAGACGTTTTTCTGCAGGTCCAGCCGTTCCGCACTCTGCTTTTGGTTGAACAACTCCTCTTCGCTGCCTGATCGTCGATAGGCAGCTACGAAGGGACTTCTGGCAACTCGGGAAAATCACCTCTTGTCTGCAAGGGCAGGGACAGACTCCTATTTGCTATTAGCTCGCGTGAAGAACGCAATTTTACGAAGTGCACTGTCTGGGTTGAAACAGGAAACGAGACAAGGAAACTAAAGAATGTCATTCGTTCCGACGGCAACAGCCGTATTGAATTATTGGGTCCGCATCCTTGCGGCGCTCGAGAAGAAGATCAATCGCCAGTCGTACGAGACGTGGCTGAAGCCAACCCGCTTCTCACATCTTGAAGGCAAGAAACTTTTTGTGCGTATCCCTTCGGCCGACTTTCAACATATCGGCGATCGTTATGCCGATCTGATCCAGGAGGCGATCGATAACCTCGGCCTGGATGTGGAGACGGTAACGTTTACGACTCCGGAGCAGGACCCGCGCACGCCCAAGGTGCGCGAAGACGGTGGGTTTGCACCGGTGCCGAGCCATAGCCAGAGCGCGCCTCGGCAGGGGCGAATGGGCAATTCGATGGCGGCCCCGGCTGGGCCGTCGCCGGAGCAGGCGCGGTTTGACTGGAGCGCGGCATCGCAGCTGAATCCGCGGTATCAGTTCGATGCGTTTGTGATCGGGAGTGGCAATCAGTTTGCGATGGCGGCCGCGCAGGCCGTCGCGGAACGGCCATCGAAGGCCTACAACCCGCTGTTTCTGTATGGCGGCGTGGGCATGGGCAAGACGCACCTGATGCATGCGATTGGGCATGACGTAAAGCGCAGGCAGCCGCATGCTTCGATCAGCTACGTGAGCGGTGAGAAGTTTACGAACGAGATGATCAACTCGGTCCGGTACGACAAGATGACCGGGTTCCGCGACAAGTTCCGCAACGTCGATGTGCTGCTGATCGACGACATTCAGTTTCTTGCGGGCAAGGAGCGGACGCAGGAGGAGTTCTTCCACACGTTCAACACGCTGCACGAGAGCATGAAGCAGATCGTGATTGCGAGTGACCGGCCGCCGAAAGAGCTCGCCGACTTTGAAGACCGGCTGCGGTCCCGGTTCGAGTGGGGATTGATCGCAGACATTCAGCCGCCGGACCTTGAGACGAAGGTCGCGATTCTGCAGAAGAAGGCGGAGAGCGAGCAGACTTCGCTGCCCACCGATGTGGCGTTGTTTATCGCCTCGAACGTGCGGACCAATGTGCGTGAACTGGAGGGCGCGCTGGTACGGCTGATTGCCTGGTGCAGCATGCATGGCGTGGAGATTACTCTTCCGGTGACGCAGCAGTGCCTGAAGCAGTTCATCGATACGCAGGTGCGCAAGATCACGATCGAGACGATCCAGCGATCGGTGGCAGAACAGTTCGGCATGCGCGTTGCAGAGTTGAAGCAGAAGAACAACTCGAGGCAAATTGTCGTGCCGCGGCAGATTGCGATGTATCTGGCCAAGCAGTTGACGGAGGCTTCGCTGCCTGAGATCGGGAGGCAGTTCGGCGGCAAGCACCATACAACGGTGATGCATTCGATTGCGAAGATCGATGAGCAGCGGCGGGCCGACAAGGACTTGAATCGGACGATCAACAAGCTGATGGAGACGTTGAGTTAGGCGATTTCGTGAGATTTGGACGGGAGGCCAGCGCTGATGCTGGCCTCTCCTCTTTTAATGTGGCCGAACCAAATGCGAGTTGCGATGGTCTACAATTGCCGCTCTGGGCCCAATCACTAAATTCCACATTTCAAAAGGACAAAGACAAATGACTACGAACGCGGCGGTCACGCCGGAGCGCATCATGCAGTTTGCCTGGGGCTATATTCCAAC
>DATHQG010000181.1:0-5330 GCA_035483075.1 Edaphobacter sp.
ATGCGAGTTGCGATGGTCTACAATTGCCGCTCTGGGCCCAATCACTAAATTCCACATTTCAAAAGGACAAAGACAAATGACTACGAACGCGGCGGTCACGCCGGAGCGCATCATGCAGTTTGCCTGGGGCTATATTCCAACATTTGTGCTTGAGGCGGCGATACGACATCGGGTCTTCGATGTGCTGGACGCTGGACCCAAGACGTTGAAGGAGACTGCAGCGGCAACGGGGGCGTCGGAGCGTGGGCTGCGAGCAATTATGAATGCGTTGGTCGGATTGAATTTTCTTGCCAAGACGGACGGGCAATACTCCCTTGCGCCAGAGAGTTCAGCATTTCTGGTAAGCACTAAGCCCGGCTTTCAGGGTGGCGTTTTGAAGCATACGAGTCAGCAGTTGGTTCCGAAGTGGCTTCACTTGAATGAAATCGTCAGCGCCGGCAAGCCGTCGGCTTCGGTCAGTCAGGAAGGGACCGGGACCGAGTTCTTTCAGAACTTCGTCGTGGATATATTTCCGATGAGTTATCCGGCGGCGCAGGTGTTGGCGAAGCATCTGGCGCTGGACAAAACGGGGACGCCGGTGCGGGTGCTGGACGTTGCAGCGGGATCGGGCGTATGGGGAATTGCGTTGGCTCAGAGTTCGCAACGGGTCAAGGTGACGGCACTGGATTGGATCGACGTGTTGCCGGCGACGCGGAAGACGGTAGCTCGTTTTGGACTGACGGACCGGTTTGCGTTTGTCGCTGGAGATTTGTCCTCGGCGGATTTTGGGAGCGGACACAATGTCGCCACGCTCGGCCACATTCTGCACAGCGAGGGAGAGACCAGAAGCAGGAGCTTGCTGCGTAAAGTCTACGAGGCGCTGGCGCCGGGCGGGACCATTGCCATCGCCGAATTCCTGGTAAACGAAGACCGAACAGGTCCGGCCGGCTCGCTCTTTTTTGCGGCGAACATGCTGGTGAACACAGACGAAGGCGATACGTTTTCGTTTGGAGAGATCCGGGATTGGTTGACGGAGGCGGGTTTCACCGATGCGCGGTTGCTGGAGGCGCCTGGGCCTTCACCGTTGGTCCTGGCGACCAAGCCGTAACCTCGGAAAAAATAGTTCGAAGATGTGGCATGTTTTTCGAAGCGGGGAAACGTGGTGTCCTGACACCACGTTTCACCACGCAATTCACCACAACTTCACCACAAAAAACCACCAGCAGGACCCCGTTTTTTCAAAAAACACCTGCAAAAACGGGCCTTTGCCATCCCAAAAAAAATTACGGCAGATACTTCGCCGGAATCGGCTTCGTGGGGGTCTCCGAGTCCCAGAAGATATTGACGACCCAGTAGCGGTCGCCGTCCTTGAGGAGCTGGAAGCTATTGATTCCGCGGGCGAATGGCGTGGGGTCGTCCGGGCTGTGGCGGGACTCGTAGGTGCTCCAGACCTGGACGATGTTGCCGAACTGCTCGGTCTCGTTGTGGATGGAGTGCTCGAAGAAGCCGGCGGAGGTCATGCGACCGTTGCTGCGTGCGATGTAGTCGTCAATGGTAAGGATGATAGCGTCGGTGTGCCCGTTTTTACCTGTGCTGGAGGGGATGAGGCGGGCGTCGGGGATGAAGAGAGAGCGCATGCGGTCCCAGTCGCGGGGCTGGCCTTTGCCTCCGGAGATGGCGCTGTAGACGGCGTTAAGGATGGCCTCGGGTGACTGGACGTCTTCAGGTTTGGCCACAGGCCAGCCGGGACGACCGGCGATCGAGCCTACAAGTGGTACGGGAGCTGGTGTTGGGGCCGGAGTTGCGGCGGTCTGAGCGATTGCTGCGGTGTTGGAGAGGGCGAGGGAGAGCAGAACGGCCAGATGGTTCGCTTGCTTCATTGGAGCTCCTTATGGGGACAGAGATACTCTACTGCCCAAACGCAGGTTTTGGGCGGGGAGGACGCAGGTGTCGCTAATTGGTGGTCATTTGTTTTTTGCTTCCAGCGGCGATGTAGTTCCGGGCCTCAGTTACATCCTGGTTGTCAGCGTCTGCGTTCTTCCATATTGCAACGAGTTGCTGGTAAGTACCCAGGGCTCCGGCTTTGTCTCCCGCCGCGTCCTCTGCTCGTGCGAGACCTAGTAAGGACTGGGTGCGTTTGGGGGCCCGTTTTAGAGACGCCTCGAAGGCTTCGCGTGCCCGTTTGGGTTTGCCGTCCTTGAGCAATAGTTCGCCGAGCAGTTCCTGGGGTGGTTTGAGGACCGGAGGGGGCCCGAAGTCAAAGGCCATGCCGTCGTAGGTAGCGGCCGCTCTTTGCACCTGCATGGCGGCGGCTTCCATATTGCCAGTCCTGCTGCTGATAAGACCACTCAGGTCGTCGGCAAGGATATCAAGGTAGAGCCCAGTCTCGTGATCGCCATTGGGGTGGGCGTGATAGGCATTGATCATCTTTTCCAGGTTCTTCTGCGACTCCTGCGCGGCAGGGACATCCCCGCGTTGAGCGGCTGCGTATCCTGTGGTGAAAAGGTCCCAGCCGGCGTTGGTGCCAAGGCCGGCGGGCTCGATCACCATTGCTACGGCTGGACCTTGCCACTGCCGGGAGTCGATCACAGTGGTTCCGCGCATCGTGACGAGACTGCTATTGCTGTGTTCGATAAGGCGTTGCCTTGCATTCTGCGATGAGGAGGGTTGGTCAGGGTGGGCATCCATCCAGGCCAGGGCGTCTTTGGCGGTGCTCTGGCAGGCCGCAAGCGCCTTGTCCCCTTCCTGGTATCGACCCTGCTGGTAATAGGCATATTGCAGCCAAATGACGTAGTGGCCGCAGTCCAGGATTGGCCGACCTGCTGCGCGTCTCTGGTCGTCTACGACTCGCATGGCATTGAGGTTGGCGTCGACGACCTCGTCCCACATGCCGAGGGCCATGAAGATGTGAGAGCACATGTGCTGCGCGTGGCCTGCGTCGGGAGCGATCTTTGAGAGAGAACGAGCAGCTATCAGGGCCTCGGCAGCGTGGTCGGGGTCGTCCATGCCGTGGATCCAGTAATGCGCGGCGCCGGGATGATTGGGGTTTCGCTCGTAGGCCGCCTTGGCAATGGCGGCAGCCTGCAGATAAACGGGAACGTCACGCACACCTTCGCTGCGACCGAGAAGCGCGAGGCTGTAGAAGAGCTGGGCTTCGTCGTCTTTAGGGTAGAGCTGGGCGAGCTTCTGCATCGACGTGGCGTAGAGGGCGTCGCGTTCGGGCTTGGTGCCTTTGTCGTTGTACAAGATTTCGACAGCGGCGAGGAAGGCCCGCTGACGGGGATCAGCGATCAGCGCTGCCCGTGCCTCTGGTGTGGGTGCGAGTTTGTCGAGCGCTGCCTTTCCGGCTGGGACGTCAAGTTCGTTCCAGACGGGATGATTGTGAGTCATGGCCTCGCCCCAATACGCCATGACGAAGGTCGGGTCGATCTTTTCGGCGGCCTGGAAGGCCTTCGCTGCGTCGTCGTACTCGAAGAGGTGAAGGAGCAGCAGACCGCGGATGAAAGCGGTTTGCGCCTCGACTGAACGCGTCGCAGTTGGGAAGGTCGCGGTGCCCAGGCCGGCGACCGTCTGTGCCGCCGCCGGTTGGGTCGGAGGGGTCTGGGTAATGGCGCCACTGATGGAGGTGCCCAGGAGGACCAAAATGACGCAGTAGAACCCGCTGAGTCTCTTCATCGAAGTACCTCTTTTGCGATGCTCCGATGGTACTACCAGGAGATGTAGACCCCTTTGCGAATCCACTGCGGGTCGTCGATCTGCTGCATCATGAAGTTCGCTACGTCTTCGCGGGAGATGCGGCCGCCGTTGCGTGGAAGGGCGGCGGCGTCGATGCGGTAGGTGCCTTGGGCCGGGGCGTGGGTGAGCATCGGGGGCATGACCATGGTCCAGTCGAGGCCGCTGTGCGACAGGTCGTTCCATTGGGAGATCTGCGAGGCTATCGGCCACTTGAGGAAGGTCTTGTAGACAATGTTCTGGACGATCCAGCGCCGCCAAGCGGGTTGCTTGTCGAGTGAGGTGGGTAAGGCCCCGGCTGAGCCAAGGACGATGATGCGCCGGACGGGTTTGGGTTGAGAGGCGGTCTGTTGCATAGCGACGATTATGAGGGGAACTGCGCGCTCAAGGACGTCCTCTTTCTTCAGGGACCTCGCACCCAGCGCCGAGAGGACTACGTCTGCACCTTCGATGGTCTGGCGAACGGCTGCGGGGTCGAACGCGTTGCCCTGGACGGCATGCACCTTATCGCGTAGAGGGAATTTTTCTGGTGCGCGAAGGAGCGCCGTGACACTGTGGCCTGCGGCGAGGCTGCGTTCCGTGAGGAGAGTTCCCGTGGCTCCGCTGGCTCCGAAGATCGCGATGTTCATGGAGACCCCTTTTCTGCTGTGGACTGATTATCCTCTGGGGTAAGAGTCGTGTGTGAAAAAAATGGTTGGGATAACTGCTTTATCTTGTTTTGTTTGGTGGACATTCCCACGCCTGGTACTGGGTCTTCTCAAACAGGAAGAGACTCTGCTGTGAAGAAGTGGGACAACCGGATGTTTGGGGAGCGAATGGTGTGCGGTCTTCCAAAGTGTGCGCTTTGCGGTGGCTGGTTTTCTAAAACAGGACCGAGGTCCAAGTTGAATGATGAGAATAGATCGGAGCGTTATCCACTTTTCAAGGGACAACGGCTACTACTACTAGTATTTCTTCTCTTTTATCTAGTTTCTTAGAAGCAGTAGTGCCTGGCATTCGGGCAGGAAGGGTCAGATGCGGTGGTCGCACAGAAGCGACCGAGGTTTCCACAAAGAAACCAGTCGCGCTGGAGGTGTGTTCGACCCTAGAATCAAGCAGACGCTGAACTGGCGGATGTGCACTGAAGGTTCGATTCGGTGTACAGTTTGGCCAGCGACAACGAACTGATTTTCCGGAGAGACTACCGTGACGAGTGCGACCCAGGAGCCCCAGATGACCGAGACGACCGCAGCAGCAGCCCTAACCGGTAACCTCGAGATCACCGTTTCACGCGCGGAGCTGCTGCGGGAGCTGACCGCAGCGCAGAGTGTCGTCGAACGCAAGACGACGATTCCGATTCTGTCGAACTTTTTGTTTGAGGCAAGTGACGACAAGCTGACAATCACCGCGACCGACCTGGACCAGAGCCTGCGGACGAGCTGTGCGGCGAAGGTGAAGAAGCCCGGCGCGTGCACGATTCCGGCGCGGAAGCTGTACGACTACATCAAGCTGCTGCCCGAGGGCGACATCTCGATCAAGCTGATGGATAACCACTGGGTGCAGATTCGCGCAGGGCGATCGAACACCAAGATGGTAGGGATGGCGCGGGCAAACTTTCCTCAGGTTCCGGAGTTTCCATC
>DATHQG010000182.1:0-2368 GCA_035483075.1 Edaphobacter sp.
GCCGCCGCCATATTCAACCTGATCTTCATTCCAGTCGCGCTCATGGCCCACCCCAGCTGGCACTCCGTAGGCCATGCATTCATCACCTGGCAACCGCTCCCCGGCTTTAGCAAAGACACACTCCTTATCGTCCTCGCCGACATTGGTGCCACTGTCACGCCTTGGATGCTTTTCTTTCAACAGAGTGCCACGGTTGACAAAGGCATGACCATCAAAGACATCCGTTTCGGCCGCATCGACACCGTCCTCGGCGCCGCACTCGCAACCGCCGCCGCCATCGCCACCATTCTCGCAACCGCCCCGCTCTTCGCTCATCAAATGACCGCCGACAATTTCCAGGCCGCCGAATTCGCTCAGGCTCTTCAGCCGATAATCGGCCGCTACGGCGCATCTCTGTTCGCTCTCGGCATGGTCGAGGCTGGCATCGTCGCTGCCATTACCATCTCAACCTCTTCCGCCTACGCGTTCGGAGAGGTCACCCACAAACCGCACAGCCTCAACCTTCCCATGGGCGAAGGTAAATCCTTCTATGCCGTGCTCACTCTCTGCGCCGCCGCTGCCGCCGCTATCGTCCTCATCCCAGGCCTGCCATTGGTCTACGTAGTTCTCATCGTCAACGTAGTCGCCGTCCTCGCCATGCCCCCGGCACTGGTGTTTCTTTTCATGCTGGTAAATGACAAAGAAATTATGGGAGACCTGGTCAGCCCGCCCTGGGCGAACGTCCTATCCACCGCCGTCGTTTTTATCCTGACCGCCGCTGGCGTTCTCTTCGGTATCAGCATCATCGCGCCCAACATCTTCGCCGCATTAGGAGGCAAGTAGACATGAATTCCCACCCCCGCACATCTCAATGTAAGGACAACCGCTCAAGTGCGAGCGGGAGACTCACTTCCTCAATTTTGCAGAGACATCCAGGTGGGGACAGCCGCCCTCCGCTGTCCAGTCGAGCGCAGCTCGGCGCCTTCTTATCCCTATCTATGAAATTCGATTCTCGCGAGGCCTCGGGCTTATGACTAAAACACAACCTGCCCCACCCCATATCTCCACCACCGACCAAACCCTCGTCTTGTCCTCGCTCGAACACGACCAACTCGTCGGCGTCAAGAAGCAACATATCCCACGCCGGCACTTCAATGGCCCCGAACTGGTCGTCCTCTGGGCTCTGCGCCTCTATCTTCTGTTCATGATGGCAGTAGTCGCCTACCAGGTCTGGACCGCCACACACTAAATCCTTGCTTCGGAAATGAGCGGGGAAGGGCGCGACTTTCAGTCGTGCTGCTAGACTTCAATAAATAATAAAAAATGCGAGCTTAGCCCCTCAGGTCGAACCATCTAAACATCCTTGTCGTCCTGCGGCGGCGGAGACGCGCTGTGAAACGAGCGGCCCCCAACCCACCCGCGCACGTTCCACGCCCTCGACCGCTTCTTCTCACTCGCAGTGCTAGCAGTGCTGGCCCTTCCTCTACGCATTCCGTCCCAAAACGACTAAACTTAAAGGTTCCCATATTCGCTTCAGCCCGCCGGGCGGCCCCACCCGCCTGGCGGCATCCATACCAGGAAGGCCATCATGTCCCTAGACAGTTTCAACTCCCGCTCCCTCCTCAAAGTCGGCAAGAAAGAATATGAAATCTACCGTCTCGACGCCCTCGACAAACAAGGCATCTCCACCAGACATCTCCCCTACGCCCTCCGCATCCTTCTCGAAAATCTCCTCCGCACCGAAGACGGCCGCAACGTAAAAAAAGAAGACATCCGTTCGATGGCTTCCTGGAATAAGAATTCCAAGCCCGACAAAGAAATCGCCTTCACTCCCAGCCGCGTCCTCCTTCAGGATTTCACCGGCGTCCCCTGCGTCGTCGATCTTGCCGCCATGCGCGACGCCATGCAACAGCTCGGAGGCGATCCCGCCCTCATCAATCCTCTGCAGCCCGTCGAACTCGTGATCGACCACTCTGTCCAGGTCGATGAGTTCGGCACCACCTCCGCCTTCGACATGAACGCCCTGCTTGAATTCCAACGCAACAAAGAGCGCTACTCATTCCTCCGCTGGGGCCAAACCGGATTCCGCAACCTCGCCATCGTTCCTCCCGACACGGGCATCGTGCATCAGGTGAACCTCGAATACCTGGCCCGCGTGATCTTTGTCCAGGAAAGGCCCGGCAAGCGCGTAGCTTACCCCGACACGTTAGTCGGCACCGACAGTCACACGACCATGATCAACGGCCTCGGCGTTCTCGGTTGGGGCGTGGGTGGCATCGAGGCCGAAGCTGCGATGCTCGGGCAGCCCGTCTCCATGCTGATTCCGCTGGTGGTTGGTGTGAAGCTTACCGGACGCCTGCGCGAAGGCGCCACCGCCACCGACCTGGTG
>DATHQG010000183.1:0-2811 GCA_035483075.1 Edaphobacter sp.
ACGCTAAGCAGTCGGAACTATTCCACGGTGCAGCCTGCATCTTCTGCCGCCGTCTGAGTTGTCTTGCCCTTACCCTCCTTGCCGCGTTCGCCGCTTTCCTGTTGCCCTCGTATTCGAGAGCCCAGGAGTTTCGCGCAACCATCTCCGGTGCAGTCGCCGACCCCAGCGGAGCAGTGGTTCCTAACGCCACCGTCACCATCACAGAGATCAATACAGGCACCCTCAACAAGACCACCTCCGACTCCGCCGGACAATATGTCGTGCCCTTCCTGCTTCCCGGCACCTACTCCATCACGGCCTCCGCCCCTGGCTTCCAGCAGGTCCAACAGAAGGGAATCACGCTGCAGTCGCAGGATCACCCCATCATCAATCTGACCCTTCAGGTCGGCGAAGCCACCCAGACTATCACTGTTACTAACGCCCCGCCTCTCATCGATCAGGCCAACGCATCCGTAGGCCAGGTGATCTCCACCGAGTCCGTCGCCGACCTGCCTCTGAACGGCCGCACACCTACAACCCTTACCGAGCTCGCCGCCGGCGTCATCACCACCGCTGCCCCTCAGATCGTTCATCCTTTCGACAACAACGCCGGGAACTCCTGGTCCATCGGCGGTACACCCAACCAAGTTAGCGAGGTTCTGCTCGACGGCTCGCCCGACCTCACCCTCCTCGGCGCACTCGCTTACGCTCCTACCCAGGACTCCGTCCAGGAAGTCTCCGTCCGGCCCTTCGATACCGACGCCAGCTTCGGCCACACCATCGGTGGAGTCATCAACCAGATCACCAAGAGCGGAACCAACAAATTTCACGGAACCCTCTATGAGTTCAGTCAAATCTCAGCCATCGACGCCGACCTCTATTTCAATGACCGCGCCAATCCGACAGTACCGACCCCCGTCGCGCACTTCAACCAATATGGCGGAACCTTCGGTGGTCCTGTCTTCATCCCCAAGCTCTACAACGGCAAGGACAAACTCTTCTTCTTCTTCGCCTACGAGGGCCTCAAGGATTCCACCCCCGCCACGACCACCCTTACGGTTCCGACCCAGGCGGAGCGCAACGGCGACTTCTCTCAAACCCTCGCCGCAGGCTGTCCCAATGGCTTCGCCAACAACCCAGCCACCGCCGCGGCAATGTGCAACCCGGACAGCAGCAGCTCTAAGGTTCACCTCGACCCCAACCAGATCTATAACCCGTTCACTGCTACGATGTCCGGCAATAACATCGTGCGTCAGCCGATTCTGAACAACCAGCTGAAATCCGCTGGTCCGCTTAATCCCGTCACGCAGGCATATTTCAATCTCATGCCCCTGCCCAATAACACCACTGGCGCAGCCGCGGACGGTCTCGGCAACTACATTAGCGGTGCACCTAGCATCGACACTTATAGCAACGAGTTCGGTCGACTCGACTTTAACGCCAGTGCTCGTGATCACGTCTTCTTTGACATCCGCCACAACAATCGCACCCAGGTCAAGAATGACTTTTTCGGCAATGGGATTACGGGCACAACGCTCCTACGCGAAAACTTCGGCGCTAGTCTTGACAACGTCTTCACCCTCAACTCCAGCACGATCCTTGACACCCGCGCCAACTGGACTTACTTCGACGAAGTCCACGGGACGCCGGCGCAGCAATATAGCCCCGCAACCGTCGGCCTGCCGTCCATGCTTCAGACCAATAGCGCCAGGGTCCAGCTCCCCTGTATCAACTTCACTACCTCTTCCTCGGTCGGCACCTGCAGTGCGTCTACCTCAACGTTCACCAACTTCGGCGACAACACCTCGGCTCTGGACCCCACAACCAGCTACCAGTTGTTCGCTGATGTGGTCAAGGTCGTCGGTCGCCACACCCTCAAGGTCGGCTTCGATGGTCGCCAGTATCGTCTTAGCATCGAGAACTTCGGCAACGCTGCTGGCAGTCTCGGATTCGGAGGCAACCAGTTTGTCACCGCAGGCACAGGCGCTTCGGCCGTTACCTTCGGCGGCGACCTCGCCAACTTCTACCTCGGCCTTCCTACTGTGGGTCAATACGACATCCCCGCTCGCGCCGACTATCATCAGTACTACACCGGCTCCTTCGTTCAGGACGACTATCGCGTCAACGATCACCTAACCCTCAACCTCGGCCTGCGCTTCGACATCGACACTCCCTTCCGCGATAAGCTCGGCCGCACCGTCAACGGCTTCAACCCGGCCGCAACCAACACCGCCTCTGGCGCCGCAGTTGCCTTCAAACCCCAGACCGTCACAGCCGACGGCGTTACGGCCTCTGTGGCAAGCATCAATGCTCTCGGCGGCCTGACCTTCCCCAACGTTCCCAACGGCGCGCCCTATAACACCAATTCCGGCTTCCTCAGCCCGCGCTTTGGCTTCTCTTACAGTCCCAACACCAAAACCGTCGTACGTGGCGGGTTCGGCATCTTCGTCCAGCCCGAGAGTCTTGCCAGCCTCGCCTCCACCGGCACCTTCTCCTCGAACGCCATCAACAACCAGCAGGGCTTCAGTGCATCCACCAGCTACGTCGCCACCAACAACAACGGTCTTACCCCGGCCGGCTCGCTCAGCAATCCTTTCCCTAACGGCTTCACCCAACCAGTCGGCTCTTCGCTCGGAGCCAGCACCTTCCTGGGACAGACCATCAGCTTCCTCGCCCCCAATCAGCATGACCCCTACTCAGAGCGCTACAACCTCGGCGTGCAGCAGGAGGTCACCAGCAGCACTCTCGTCGAGCTTCTCTACGTTGGCAACCACAGCCTTCACCTGCCCGTCGCCTCGCAGAACATCAACTCGGTCGAGCGCCAGTACCTCA
>DATHQG010000184.1:0-13228 GCA_035483075.1 Edaphobacter sp.
TTGTATGCGGGCGCGGTAGGCACCGATGGCTTCACATACTTCGGCCCGACCATGCATCCGCTCAGAAGGAGCACGGCAGCGCTAGTGCAAGCTGCGGGACGTAACGTCACTGCGTCCTCGCTTTCTGTTGCGTCTGGGTAGCCGGTGCGTTGACGCGGTTTGCGATCTGGACCTCCTGGCCGCTGGCCAGCGAGTCGGAGGGGTCAAGAATCACAGGGTCGTTGGTTGTCAAACCCGACGAGATCTCTACGGTGGCGCCGGCGTCCTTGCCTATCTTCACAGGAACTAATTGCACACGGTCGTTGCGGACCACGCCGACCTGCAGGCCCTGTGCTCGGAAGAGCAGCGTGTTCGAGGGAACCATGAGGCTGGTTGCGTGTTCCGGCACCTTGAAGTGGACGAAGACGTACGCGCCCGGTAGCAGCTCGCCCTTCGGGTTGTCGATATCGACCTCGACGTTCAGCGTGCGGGTCGACTGATCGATGGCGCTGGAGTTGCGTGCGATGGTGCCTTCAAACGACCTGCCCGGATACTCGTCGAGCGTCAGGGTCGCCTTGTCGCCGGTTTTAATGGATGGGGAGTAGGCCTCCGGGACTGAAACGTAGACCCTGATCTTCGCAATGGCGGCCAGGTGAAACAGCTCCTGCGCCGTCGTATTCTGGCCGGCCGAGATCAATCTGCCGATGTCTGTATTGCGTGCGGTCACGATTCCATCGAAGGGAGCATACACGTTCTCGAACGACTGGAGCTGCTCGAGCCTGCGCACGTTCGCCATGGAAGCGTCCACCGCCGCCTTCTTGGCTGCCGCATCGCTCACGGCAACATCGGTCTCCTGCTTCGAGACGGAGTTCGTCTTCAACAGGTTTTGATATCTGGCTGAGGTCGTGTTGGCGAGGTCGAGGTTCGCCTGCGCGCTTTTCAGATCTGCCTGCGCGACCTGCAACTGTTGGTCTAACTCAGGCGTCTCGATCTGCGCCATCAACTGTCCCTTACGGACGTGGGCCCCGATGTCGAAGAACCAGTTCTTGAGGTAGCCGCTGGTGCGCGAGTAGATTGGCGTATCGGTGAACGCCTGCGTGTTGCCCGGCAGCGCAAGCTCAGACGAGAGCGTGGAAGGAGTTGGGTAGACGACATTCACCGAGGGAATGGAGGCGACGGCCGTCTCCTTCTCCAATGTGCGTTCTGCGCCTCGCCGAGCTGTCACGCCGAAGACGACAACGGTGGCCACAATAAGGGCAACTACGGCCATGCCGATCCATGTGCCACGAGTCAGCCTGGGCGCCTCCGCCGGTATCTCTGGCTCGGGAGTGTGCTCGCTGGGCGGATGGGCCCCTGCTTCTTTCGTCTCGGTCGTGCTTGCCATGCGAACTCCTTCGATACTCATAGATTCCCCTAAGCCCCTGCCGTCATGTGATGATCGGCTGGCTCCATCGCGGTCTGCTTCTGCCCGCGCCGTCCGTGCAGGAGGCTGAAGACCGCCGGGACAAATATCAGCGTCGCGACGGTCGCCAACAGCAGGCCGCCGATCACTGCGCGACCGAGCGGAGCGTTCTGCTCTCCGCCTTCGCCGGCACCGAGCGCCATCGGAACCATGCCGATGATCATCGCGAGCGCAGTCATGCAGACTGGCCGAAAGCGTATTGCACCAGCTTCGGTAGCCGCCATGATGGCATCTCCGTGGTCCAGCAGACGTTCTTTCGCGAATGACACTACAAGAATACTGTTTGCAGTGGCGACGCCCATACACATGATCGCGCCCATCAGCGCAGGCACGCTCAACGTAGTCTGCGTCGTGAAGAGAAAGAGCACGATTCCCGCCAGCGCCGCAGGTAGCGCGGTAATGATGATGAAAGGATCAAGCCACGACTGGAAGTTCACCACAATCAGCAGGTAGACCAGCAAAATGGCAAAGACCAGACCGAAGAGCAGACCGAGGTACGAGGTCTTCATCGTCTCAACCTGACCGCGGACGCGCACGAAACTGCCCCGGGGCAGCGATTTTTCGTTGGCCGCTACGATCCTGTCGACGTCTTTGCTGACTGAACCCAGGTCCCTCCCATGCACCGCACCGTAGATATCGATCGTGCGGCGGATGTTGTAGTGATTGACGACCTGCATCTCGGTGGTCCGGCTGATATTGGCGACATCCGCCAGGATCTCCGGCTGTTTGGCAGTCGGGGACGACAGAGGCACATTTTGCAGGTCGTTCAGCGACTGGATGTCGTACTGCGGGGCCTGGGCGATCATGTTGTAGTTGACGCCGTTCTTGTAGTTGAGGAAGAAGAAGGGTGTGAGCTGCGAGCTTCCGCTCAGCAGGTTCTGCAGGCTGCTGCCGACGTCACGCATGGAGTAGCCGCCCTGCACGGCCTTTGTGCGATCTACGTCGACGGTGAGCACAGGGTAGTCGTCCGGCTGCTGAATGCGCAGGTCGACGAGACCAGGCACCTGCCTAAGCTGATTGAGCACGGTATTGGCGACCTTGCGGGTGTCGGCGATGTCGGAGCCCTCGAACTGTACATCGATCGGCGCGGGCAGGCCGAAGTTGAGAATCTGGGTGACGATGTCCGATGGCAGAAAGTAGAAGGTGACACCAGGGAAGTCGCGCGGGAGGGCCTTCCGCAGATCTTCGATGTAGTTCGCGGTGGGGTGGTGGTCACGCTTCAGCGAGACGAGAATATCGGCGTCGCCTGGGCCAATCAACCCGGAGGTGGCATGCTGCAGATTCAATGTGCTGTAAGGCAGGCCGATGTTGTCGAGGATATTGTCGACCTCATTTGCGGGAACGATCTTGCGGATATTTTGTTCGACAAGATCGCAGAGCTTTGCTGTCTCTTCAATGCGGGTGCCGCTCGCGGCGCGAAGATGAAGGATAAACGAGCCGGTGTCGCTGCTGGGAAAGAAGTTCTGGCCGAGGAAGGGAAGCAGCAGAAACGCGCAGAGGCAGAGCAGCAGGAAGACGGGAACGAAGATGACGCGGGCCGCCACGAGCCGTTTCAGCAGACCCGCATAGCTGCTGCGCACCTGCTCGAACCGGCGCTCAAATCCACGCTGGAAACGGGCCAAAACATTTGTCGAGGGCACTGCGTGGTGGTCGTGTGTCTTCAATAGATACATCGCCAGCGTTGGCACCAGCGTTCGCGAGAGCACGTACGACGCCAACATGGCAAATACCACCGCCTCAGCTAACGGTACGAAGAGGTAGCGGGAGACTCCGCTCAGGAAGAACATCGGCAGAAACACGATGCAGATGCAGAGTGTCGACACCAGGGCCGGCACCGCTATCTGCGCTGCGCCTTCGAGGATCCCATCGTGCAGCGTGTGGCCTTCTTCGAGATAGCGCTCGATATTTTCAATCGTCACGGTGGCGTCGTCGACAAGTATGCCAACGGCGAGTGCGAGCCCCCCGAGCGTCATGATGTTGATCGTCTCTCCAATGAGCCCGAGCACAATGACCGACGAAAGGATCGACAGCGGAATGGAGATGGCGATGATGATGGTGCTGCGCCAACTGCCGAGAAACAGCAAGATCATCAGGCCGGTCAGCACCGCTGCGATCACGGCCTCACGAACGACCCCGGTGATGGAGGCTCGGACGAAGATGGATTGGTCGCCGATTGGCTTTATCTGGAGCTCGGGCGGCACGGTCGAGGCGATACGGGGCAGGAGGGCGCGGACGCCGCTAACGACCGACAGCGTCGAGGCGTTGCCGGACTTCAAAATAGTGACCAGAACGCCGCGGCGGCCGTCCTGCCGCACGATGTTCGTCTGGGGAATGCTGCCGTCGCTCACTGTGGCGACATCGTGCATATAAATGGTTGTGCCGTTTACCTGACGCAACGGCAGGTCGCTGATTCCCGCAAGCGTAATCGGAGACGAATTGATGCGGATGTCGTACTCGTCCTGGCCGATCTTTGCCGTGCCTCCGGGCAGCACGACGTTCTGCGCCGCCAATGCGGCGAGAACGTCTGCCGGGGAGAGCCCTTTGGCCTGCAGGAGCTTCGGATCGAGGTTCAACATGATGGAACGTTGTTTGCCGCCGTAGACGTTGGGGACCACTGCGCCAGGAATGGTGACAAGCTGCGGCCGAATGAAGTTGAGGCCGAGGTCGTTCAGCTGCTGCTCGGACAACCCTCTTCCTGAGAGGCCGAGTTGAAGGATCGGTACGGTTGACGCGCTGAAGTCGATGATCTGTGGCGGCAGGATACCCGGCGGCAGACTCCTCAAAATGAACTGAGACGCTGAGGAGACCTGCGCATTCGCGGTGTCGAGACTCGCTCCCGGCTGCAGGTAGACCTTGACGACGACCTGTCCGGCGATCGTGGTCGATTCGGTATGCTCAATATTATCGACCAGGGTCGTCAATACCTTCTCATACGGCGTGGTCAATCGACCTTCGAGCTCTTCGGGATTCAGGCCGGTGTATTGCCACGCGATCGAGATGACCGGAATATTAATGTTCGGAAAAATGTCTGTCGGTGTGCGAAGGATCACCACGGGCGCCGCAATCAGAATCAGGATCGCCAGAACAATAAACGTATAAGGCCGATTTAGGGCTACTTTTACGATCCACATTGGATGAGGGCCTCTTACACTCGGGGGATTCCCTTATAGAGTAAGACATTCTCTGCCATCTGATGATGACCTCGGCGATATCGAGTGATCCAAAGGACTTCTTTTGGCACCTGGCCCTCGATTTTCAAGGGTCAAGCACCGGCTCTTCGGGCGCAAAAAAAAGCCCCACCCTAAGCGATGGTCTGCTGAGGGTGGGACTTTTTGCATTTCTGCTTACTGGTTGGCTTCGGCGTCGATGGTGATCTGAACCTCGTCGCCAAGAGCCATGGTGGGCATCTTAGGAGCGAAGTTGAAGTCGCTCCGCTTCACCATTCCAGTGGCAGAGAGGCCGATGACCATCTTGCCGCCCATTCCCTTCTGGGGGGGAGTGGGTCCGTCCACATCCAAGGTGACGCTCTTGGTCACACCTGCCAGGGTAAGATCGCCGACGACTTTCAACTTGCCATTGACGCGGCTCACGGAAGTGGACTTGAAGGTCATAGTCGGATACTTCGCGACGTTGAAGTACTTGTCGGATTTCAGGTCATTGTCCCGTGCTGAATTGTTCGTGGACACAGTGTTGGTGTCGATGGTGGCCTCGACGCTCGACTTGCCTGGGTCCTTCTCGTCCCAGACGATGGTACCGGTGACCCCACTGATGGAACCGCGCACAGTGCTGACTCCCATATGGAGGATCTTGAAGTTGGTCTGGGCGTGGTTCTTATCGATGGTCCAGGTTGAACTTTGGGCGAATGCACTGACTCCAGTAAGGAGCAGGGCAGATAGAGCAGCGGTAAAGATGCGACGATTCATTGGGTGGTCTCCTTGATTTGAATGTCCCGGTGTTGGATGTCCTGGTTGTGATGACCGGCCCACAAAATATGTTCCGGTCATCGTTGCATTATTCAAAACTTCTGACGCGTTTACGCGAGGTCAAACAACAGGATCTCGCTGTTGCCGGTTCCCTCTGCAATCACTTCGAGCTTTTCCTCCTGGTCGGCGGCGACCGCATCTCCGGTTCGCAGCTTCTTGCCGTTCACCGTTACATTGCCGTCAATCACGTGCAGCCAGGCATGGCGTTTGGCCCCTAATGGATACGTCAGCTGTTTGCCCGGCGTCAGCTCGGCAACCGAGACGCTCGCGTCCTGGTTGATGGTCGCTGCTCCGGCGACCTTTTCCGGTGAAGCCAGCAGTTTGAAGCGGTCCAGCTTCTCGGCCGCGTCGAACTTCACCTGTTCATACCCGGGTGTTGTGTTGCGGCCCTTCGGTTCGATCCATATCTGGAGGAAGTGTACCGGCTCCGTCTCCGAACCATTGAACTCGCTGTGCACGACGCCGCTGCCGGCCGACATCTTCTGGATTTCGTTCGGCCCCAGCAATTCGATGTGCCCCATGCTGTCCTTGTGGGCGAGCTTGCCCTTCAGCACGTAGCTCAGGATCTCCATATCGCGGTGGGCGTGCGCCCCGAAGCCGCGCCCCTCAGCCACGCGGTCCTCGTTGATGACGCGCAGCGAGCGATAGCCCATGTGTTTCGGGTCGTGATAGTTGGCAAACGAAAACGTGTGGTGTGAATTCAGCCAGCCATGGTCGGCGTGGCCTCTTTCGTTACTCTTGCGAACAGTCAACATGATGCTTCCTTTCCTTTCTTACTCCGGCCGAGTGCTCAGGCCGAAGGGTCCTGCTTCGACTCCGTATCGCACTTCTGTGTTGGGACCGCGATCTTCGCCGCGTGTCCAATCTTCTTCAATCCTTCGTAAAGCGTCTTGCGTTCTTCTTCGCAAAGCCCTCCAACAACCGCCTCCAGGTCCTTCTCGTGCCGGGCGAAGATCTCTTCGATAAACGCCTTGCCGCAATCGGTGAGTTCCACGAAGCGGATCCGCCGATCCGAGTCGGAGCTTCTGCGCTGTACAAGTCCGCGCTTCTCCAACCGGTCAATTGCGGACGTCATCGACGCACTGGCCAGCAATACTTTTTGTCCTATCGCCGATATCGTGAGCGCCCCTTTGTGTAGCAGAACCTCCAGCACCATGAAGTCGCTCAACCCGAGACCCTGCGCCGTGATGGCCCCTTCGATATAGCTGACCATCGAGCCGTACGCCCTGGCCAAAACCAGCCAGAGTCGGGGAGCAGAAATAGTCTTTTCAGTCATAATCTTCTCGGTCTCCCGACTTATACGATATAAGATATCTCGACATCGAAATAAGATTCAAGAAAGATCCTTCGAGCCGTTGATTTCATTGCATGTTGCTGATTATAAATTGCTAATCCGTCGAAAGTCGGCCGGCCGCTTTCATCCGGTCAATCAGATCGTCTCCATTTTCGGTGCTCGGGATCGCCATCGGTAGAACAACCAGCCCGGCGGCGTGCAGGGCGGATTCGACGAAAATCCGCGCCTCGGATCGGCCTGTGGTCAAGCCCGCACGGCCAAATGTCCAAGCCTTTTTGCCCTCCAGTCGATCCGGATCAAGCTCAGTCAGCAGCGAAAGCAACCCTTCCAGCTCCTCTGCTCTTGGCGTGGGCGATTCAAGCCCCACTACTACGGTGTCGGCCCAGAGCAGGTCTTTGCCTTGCAGCTTTCCATAGCCTTTGTGGCCTACCTCGACGGCACCGGGAGCCGCCAGCCTTCGCAACCGGATACTTGCTTCTGCCTCTACCGCACCTACGGCCACGGCGAGCGCGAGCTGCTCGGTTTGTTCCGAATCGGCTTGAAACATAACCAGTACATTGCTCATCCGAAAATCAGACCTCTGTCTTTAGCGGTTTCCTCGCGAAGTGGTAGAGCGAGAAGGCCAGCAGAGCAAACATGATCACGCTGACCCAATCATCGTGAAGGGGGTTGTGATCGCCGAAGCGCCAGAACTGCCAGTGTCCTCCACGCTGTTCAGAGAGGCCCTCCAACAGACGAATGCAGACGCCAAGGAGGCCAACGATTCCGCCCGCTGCGATGAGTCCTGAGGCGTAGAGACTGCCGGGGCTGACCTCTGATTCGAGGGTGACGTCGCGGGCGGTAATTGCGCTGAAGAGGGGACGACCGCTGGGGTCGGCGTGGGTGGGATTCGCGGGATCGAAGTCCGGATGCTGGGCGAGCCATGTTTCGCGGTCGGAGTGCCAGAGCGCGAGAGAGGCATCGTGGTCGAGCTGCACCTGCCGTGCGGAGTGGCGGTGCATGGCGGCGTCGACCATCCAGCGCACCACTCCGCCTATGAAGATCGCGAGTGTTGTCGCAATGCTCAGGTAAGCCCCTACCGCAAAGGTGAGGGAGCGTACGCCAAGCAATTCGACGACGATGACGATAGCGACTCCGAGCAGAACGAGCGCCCACGGAAGTTTCCTGCTGAGAATTCCGTTGATGACGGTGGCCATCAGGCGACCTTGCGGCGCGGCAGCTTTTTCGCTTCCGATACCTTGAATCCACTGGACCTCGATCTCGCCGGTCGTGGGGTTGTAGAGGTACTTGCCGTCGTCGAGTGTGGTGGAGCCGATGGAGTTGAGCAGAATGTATTGCTTCGCGTTGGAAATTTCTTCCTTAGCGTGGTTGTCGGCGTTGTGTGAACTGAGCGCGATCTTGTCGTAGGTGAAGTGGCCGCTGTTCTGGACGCCGTCGGGGAGGTGGTCGAGGGAGAAGAGGATAGGCTTGGGGAGGCGTTGGAAGGTTTCGAGGCCCTTGTTCATGGCGTTGAGAGTCGCGCCGATGGAGAAGATGGAGATGATGACGCCTATCATGATGGCGATCTGCTGCTTCCAGGGTGTGGCTCCGATGAGGTAGCCGGTCTTGAGGTCCTGCGAGGTGTCGCCGGCGTTGGAGGCGGCGATGCAGACGACTCCGCCGATGGTGATGGCCAGAGCGCCGAAGGCAGGGGCGGTCCAACCCTTGACGAGGAAGATGGCGGCGGTTGCCATGAGAGTGGCAATGGTCATTCCGGAGACGGGCGAGGCGGAGCTGCCAACGATGCCTACGATGCGTGCAGAGACGGTGACGAAGAGAAAGCCGAAGACGACGACGAGGAGAGCGGCGGCGACGTTGGCGAGAAGGCCGACCTGAGCGCCGGGGATGGGCTTGAACTCGAGGAAGAGGACCATTAGGACGATGAGGAGGAGCGAGCCACCGAAGACCACGATGGGGGGAAGGTCGTGTTCGATGCGTGAGGGCTGGGTTGCGGCTGTCTTGCCGGTACCGGACTTTTTGAAGCCCTGGGTGAGTGCGCCGACGATGGTGGGGAGGGTGCGGAGCAGGGTGATGAGACCGGCGGCGGCCACTCCGCCTGCGCCCATCGGACGGACGTAAGTGCGCCAGAGGTCGGAGGGGGACATCTGGGTGATGAGGACGGTGCCGGGGTAGAGCGGCGTGGAGAGGTGTGAACCGAAGAAGTAGATCGCGGGCATGAGGACGAGCCAGGAGAAGACTCCGCCGGCGAGCATGATGGCGGCGACGCGGATGCCGATGATGTAGCCGACACCGAGGTACTCCGAAGTGCAGTCGGCGCGGATGGCGGCGCCCTTGAGGAGGTGCTGTGAGCCGAGGTCGAAGTCGCGGTTCGGAGTAGCGGGCCAGAGGGCGAAGAGGTTGTCGTTCTGGAAGAGAGTGTAGAGGCCGCCGAGGCCGAGGCCCAGGAAGACCCTCGATGCGAAGCTGCCGCCACGCTCTCCGGCGATGAGGACGTCGGCGCAGGCGGTACCTTCGGGGTAGACGAGGTTGTCGTGTTCCTCGACGATGAGCTGGCGGCGAAGCGGAATCATGAAGAGGACGCCGAGCCATCCGCCGAAGAGGGCGAGGGCGAAGATTCTGGATGACTCCAGGTCAAATCCTAAAAAGATGAGGGCGGGCAGGGTGAAGATGACGCCAGAGGCAATGGACTGGCCCGCGTTGCCTGTGCTCTGAACGATGTTGTTTTCGAGGATGCTGGCTTTGCCGAAGGCGCGGAGAATAGAAATGGACAAGACCGAGATGGGGATGGAAGCAGCGACGGTAAGACCTGCGCGGAGACCGACGTAGACGGTGACTGCTCCGAAGAGTACGCCGAAGAGGGCGCCGAGAATAAGAGCGCGGGCCGAGAGCTCCGGGCGGGTCTCAGTGGTGGGGACGAAGGGCTTGAAGGTGGGTCTGGTTGGTGTGGATGTTGCCATGGTGGTACGTCTCCCGCTCGCTCGAGCTTGGTTTCGGCTTGGATGGGAGTGTATCAGTGGGAATGTGGTGTGGGGCTATTGACCGATCTGTCGGTCTCCGGCATCGGTCAGATTGAATCTTGACGTATCTGCATCTATCAAACCGACCCTTTATCTGGTTCGATATCTCCTTGAGTCGAGCGCAGAGCGGTGAGGCGGTAGCGAACGAGAGCAGCGATCGCACAGGCCATGAGGAACAGCATCGGGCCGGTAAAGAGGAAACGGTCGGTAATCCATTTGTCGTCCAGAAGGCCGGAGCTCTGTGCGTAGAGCGGGCCGAAGAAGCGTTCGACGCGGCCGGGCGAGCGGTGTGCGTCGAAGACGCTTGAGTTGCGGGATTGCCAGGTTATGAATCGCGTGAGGAAGGCGAGTGTGACCGGAAGCCATGCCCAGAGGATGGGTGGGATGGCATCGGGATCGGTTGGGAGCTTGGAAGACGCCGAGGGGAAGAAGGAACGGAACAGATCTTCAAGGGCCTTGCCGAGCTTGCCGAAGGGAACGAGTCCGAGGAGGAACCCGGCAACGGCGAAGATGGGTAGGAAGTAGCTGAGTACGAAGGCAACGCGGTTCAACTGCGTCCAGTGCATCTTGTTCGCCAGCCCCCATACGGGCGTGGTGAAGACCCAGGAGTAACGGATCGCCGCAACTACGACGAGGAAGTAGAGAAACAAGCACTTTACACACCAGGTGACAGCTTTCAGCATGGCCTAGGTGTAGCACATACGCATCACCCGTGGTGCAGAATTGTTGACGGCAGGGCTGACTGAAGGCTTATACTGCGGGCATGGCGCGGTCCGACCGACCTGGAGCGCCGGCGAGTGAGGTGAGTCTTCAGCGAATGCTTGAATGACAATGCGCTCGGTTTTGCTGCCGGGGGTCCACCCGGTGCACCGCCTGGTGGGGTGGTGGGGAAGCGCGCGATATCTCGTTTGTTGCAGAGGCCGGGACGGGTGGTTCGGGCTGCGTTGGATGATTTAGTTACCACGTTTTATCCGACTGACTGCAGGGCTTGTGGTGGGCCGCTGCTGCGAGCTGATCTCTCTCCTGTTTGTGATCAATGTGTTGATGGTGTGCGAAGGCAGTCGATGACGCTGTGTGGGCGCTGCGGCGAGGTGCTCGACATGGAAGGAGTCCGGTTTGCTGGGCAGTTTCCTGTGGAGGGTCTATTGTGCTCGCCTTGCAGGATGGCGCCGCCGGAGTTTGAGCGGGCCGTGGCGTACGCGGTGTATGAGGACGAGGTGCGCGAGATGGTGCATCTGCTGAAGTATGAGCGGATGCGGGCAGTGGCGAAGCCGCTGGGTAAGTTGCTGGCCCGGACGATCGAGACGCTGGAGGACCAGGCTGGCCGCGACTTGTTGGTGGTCGCTGTGCCGCTGTTTCCTGCGAAGGAGCGGGAGCGAGGCTACAACCAGGCCGTGCTGTTGTCTGATGCCGCTCTCGTGGAGTTGAAGAGGAGCAGGCCTGAGTGGAAGTTACTGGCGGCGCATAACGTCATTCGTCGAGTGAAGGACACGCGCAGCCAGTTTGAGCTGACTCCGAAGGGACGGCGGCGGAACCTGCAAGGGGCGTTCGCGGTTGCGGACCGAGACAAGTTTGTTGGGCGCGAGGTCTTGTTGGTCGATGACATTTATACGACTGGCGCGACGGCGCGAGCTTGTTCGCAGGTGTTGCGGCGGGCTGGGGCGAGTAAGGTTTGGGTCGCGACGGTGTCGCGGGCGCAGCCGGAGATGGTGGCTTCGTGGGACGCTTCGTCGAACACGGCGGTTTGGGACGCGGGTTAGCGATCGATTGAATTGAATGGAGCGGCGTAGCGCGCAGTGCGAACAGTAGCTGGAAGCGGAGGGTTTTGAGATGCAATCGGGGAAGATGCGGAAGCAGGGGCTAAGCGGGAAGCGTCACATGGGGCACGGGACCGGACATGGGGCTGGGCACGGGCGCGTTGTTGGCGAGGTGGACGTTCGGGTCGGTGTCTTCCGGCAGCCGGCTATGCAGACTCCAGTGCTGGTGTTGAATGCGTCGTATGAGCCGATCAATATCTGCGGGGCAAGGCGCGCGCTGGTGCTCGTACTGAAAGGAGTGGCGCGGACCGAAGAGGAGCAGGGTGCAGTGCTGCACGCTGCCAGGATGCGGATCGCGATGCCGAGCGTGATTCGGCTGCTGGAGTATCGCAGGATCCCTCACCAGACACGCGCGCTGAGCCGGAAGAACATTCTGTTGCGCGACCGGAATTCATGCCAGTACTGCAGCGTAGTGCTGACTGCAGGTGAGCTGACGCTGGACCATGTCGTTCCGCGTTCGCGCGGGGGGCTTTCGACGTGGGAGAACCTGGTCGCCTGTTGCCACAACTGCAATCGGCGGAAGGGCAACCAGATGCTGCATGAGTTGACGGAGATGAAGCTGCAGCGAGAGCCGCGGCCATTTTCTCTCCACACCTCGCGGCACATCATGCGGATGATCGGGAGCGCGGACGCTGCCTGGCGGAAGTATCTCTACTTCGAGGCGGAGCCGGCGGCCTAGACCCCCCGGGGGTACCCCCTATTGCCCGCGCGTAAACTATCTCCTTTCAGTGATTTATGCGTGGTCTCTGTCTGTAAAATATTACAACTAAAGGACTTGTGTCCAAAATATTGCAGATAAAAGAGTTAGCCCCGGCTTGGAGCCGGAACCATGTTTTCTTTCCACTGTTTTAAGTATAGCGGTTTGAGTGGAACTAACGTGCCAACTGTAAGTTGATGTGGATCAATGGGTTAGGTGGTTTTGGGGCTTGACATGCGATTTTTGGGCGGAAAATGGCAAAAGAAAAATTCAGAGGCTTGATGGCGGAGGAAATGCAGGGTAGAGAAGCGGGTTTCTCCACTGCGCTGCTCAGAAAGGCGTGAGCAGCTTCGGTCGAAATGACGGTCCTTTGGTTGGGTTGAAGCAGTGGCGTTATGGCTGGCTGGGTGACTGGCCCCACGATACCCTTTGGACTTCGTCCTTCGGGGATCATGGGGTACCCGGACGCTTCGGCGGGGAGTTGTGCGACACTGTCGCGTATGATTCTTCACGATTTGGCTAGAACAAAGGTTTCTGTTGTTGGTGTGTCTTGTGCTTGCGGTCTTGCAATGGTTTTGTTGGCGGCGAGGCCCGCTTTCGGTCAGGCCATACCGCGAGTACCGAGCATTGATCAGGCGCTGGAGATGCAGACGGCTTCGGGGCCTGCGCTGTCTCCGGACGGGCAGCATGTGGTGTACGAGGTCTCGCGGACGAACTGGAAGACGGACGCGTTTGAGCGCGATCTCTGGATCGCGGACCGTGTGGGGAACAGCCATCTGCTGTCGGCGCAGGTGAAGTCGAGTTCGGGGGCGCGATGGTCGCCGGACGGGCGCTGGATCGCTTTTGCGTCCGACAGACCGGGGCAGATTGCGGAGACGAAGGCGGACTCGCGGCAGATTTATGTGATCGACCCGATGGGGGGCGAGGCGCGGCAGGTGACGAAGCTCGAAGACGGCGTCGATGGGTATGAGTGGGGGCC
>DATHQG010000185.1:0-3935 GCA_035483075.1 Edaphobacter sp.
GCCGTCCGCCCCGGCCACCGACCCTTTCACGGCACCCTCCTCCGCTTCAACGTCGCCACCGGCATACAGGAGCCGTCCCAGATAGCACAGCTCACCAGCCTCTACACCCGCCTCCAGCAAACCGGCGACGCAGCAGACATCGCCACGTACAACGTCTCCCCCATCACCGCAGAGCGCTCCCGCACCTACGACTACGGCATCGACCAGAACATCATCAACCAGAAGCTCGTCCTCAAGGCCGGCTACTTCCACAACCAGTTCAACCACCAACTCGAATTCATCGGAGCCAACGGCCTTGAGCGCTACTTCGGCATCCCGGCAGACATAGCGACGCAACTCCCTCCGGCCTCGCTCAACTCACTTGCCTACCGCGCCCAGGGCCTCGAGATGGAAGTCCAGTACCAGCCTCTCAATCATCTCCTCCTCCATGGCGGCTACACCTACCTCGCCTCTCTTGTCGAACAGTCCTTCTCGAGCGACGCCGTCACCCCGGCCATCAACCCCAACATTCCCGGCGTTCCGATAGGAGCACTCTCCCCCCTGGTCGGCAGCCGTCCCTTCAATCGGCCGCCCAACACGGGTTTCTTCGCCGCCGAATTCATCTCTAACCGCTTCTCCACCGCCATTAAGGGCGCCTTCAGCAGTCGCAGCGACGACTCCACCTTCGAGCTCAACAACGACCGCAACGGCGGCAACACCTTGTTGCTACCTAACCTCAATCTCGACCATGGCTACGCCAAACTCGACTTCAACGCTGTCTTCACCGCCACCCGTTTCGTCACCATCTTCACCCAGCTCGACAATCTTCTCGGCCAGCAACACATCGGCCCCATCGGCTATCCCGGCCTGCCCTTCACCGTCCGCGCCGGCATGAAGATCAGGATCGGCCGCAACTGACATCGACACGGACACGCTCCCCGCATCAAACGTCAAAATTACGGGTTTAACGAAGATGTTCTCCCGTAAATCCAAGAAAATATTGCCTTTTTACTGTAACGTGAGTGGTCCGACGTATAGTTCGATTGCGTCTAATGAAGGGAAAGAAGGGAACACCCGAATGACGAAACCTGTTCTTACACTTGCTCTCCTCGCACTCACCCTCCCAGTCGCTCACACCCCTGCCAACGCCCAGGAAAGCGGCACCGCCACCCAGGCCCTCGTGTCCTTCGACTCCAAGACCCCTGCCGCCGCGACCGCAAAGGACGTCACCATCAAGGTGGACAACCGCATTACGCCTCTCGTGAACCTTGCCGCGGTCCCTCCCAACGGGACCCAGGTGGCCTTGCTCATCGACGACGGCCTCCGCACCAGCATCGGCGGCGAGTTGAATAATCTCAAAGCCTTCATCACCAGCCTGCCCGCAGGGACCGAGGTCTTCGTCGGCTACATGCAGAACGGCGCTGTGGCCCCAGCTACCAACGCCCCAGGCTTTACGACAGACCGTGCCGCCGCGGCCGAGGGCCTGCGCATGTCCATGGGCATACGAGGCGCAAGCGCCAGCCCCTACTTCTGCCTCTCAGACTTCGTCAAGAACTGGCCCCCCAGTGCTGAAGGCCAGCCCGGCCCGCAGTCGCGGCATTTCGTGCACAAGGCCCGCATCGTCCTCATGATTACCAACGGGGTCGACCCCTACAACGGCAGCACCAGAATCACCAATCAGGACAGCCCCTACGTCAATGCCGCCATCACCGATGCCCAGCGCGCCGGCGTCCCTGTCTACTCCATCTACTACACCGACGCCGGCTTTGGCCCCCGCCGCGGCAGCTTTAGTGGCCAAAGCTATCTCCAGCAGGTCGCACAAGGCACAGGCGGCAGCACCTACTATCTAGGGACCGGCAATCCCGTCTCGCTCCAGCCGTTCCTCAAACAGTTCCAGACCGCGCTCGCCGAGACCTACGTCGCGACATTCCCGGTCGATGCCAACAAAAAAATGGTCAGCCTGAAGCTCTCCACCACGCTTCCCAAGACCAAGGTCAACGCACCCAACCAGGTCCGCCCCGGGACCGTCGTCCTCTCCAACCAATAGCGATCTAGAAGGCGGGGCGCCCAAAAACCGGGTGCCCCATGTCCCGCTTCTGGGACATGGGTTCTCCCCATTCCTGGAGGTTCTCTGCTGGGCTCAAAAACTCACCCAGCCGCCCGATAGATCTCCCGGATGTACTTCATGTCCAGCAACCCCTCTTCGCCCGAGCTTCTAGGCGCCTGGTTCCGCAGAATACACTGCGAAAAATAATCCGCCTCCCGAGTGAACTGCGTCGGGTCCTTCTCCGTGCTGACGTCATCGATCTCGATGTTCGGCGAACCTTTGCCGCCGCCGGAAAAGCTGGCACGCAGCTTCAGCCCGTCGTAGTTAAACGCCGGCGCCATCTCTAACCAGCCCTTCGAAGCAAATACCTTGAAGTACCCCGGCATCTGCGCGCCATACGTACAACTGCCCGTCGCAACGATGCCCGAAGGAAACTTCGTCGTCCATGAAACGTTCTCCTCCACCGTAGCGAACCGCCCATCCTGATCGATCGTCGAGGCCACAGCGGTAAAACCCACCGGCTCCTCTCCCGTCAGATAGCGCGACGCATTCAAAACATAGATCCCGACATCGAACAGCGACCCACCTCCCGCCAGAGTCTTATTCAGCCTCCATGCCCCCGAAGCGGCATTGAAGCCGAACGCCCCATTGATCGTCTGCACCTGCCCCAGCGCCCCATCCTTGATCAGCTTCACCGCCTTCAGGTTCAGCGGCTCATAGTGCAACCGGTACGCGATCATCAACTGCACATGCGCATCCTTGCACGCGGCGATCATCGCCTCAGCTTCGCTCACGGTCGTCGACATCGGCTTCTCGCAAAATACATGCTTGCCCGCCTTCGCCGACCGGATCGTGTACTCCGCATGCATGCTGTTCGGCAGCGCAACATATACGGCATCGATTGCCTTGTTGTCGCGAAACTTGTCCATGTCCTCGTAGCTGTAGATCGAACTCTTCGGCACCCCATACTGCGCTGCGATCCGCTCGGCCTTGTCGCGATGCCCGCTCACCAGGCCCGTAATCTGCGAGTTCGAACTCTGCAGCACCCCACGCATAAAATGGTCCGCAATCGTGCCTAGCCCAATTACGGCATAACCGATCTTTCGCTCACCGCCCTGCGCCGCAACGCCGACCGAGGGCAGCATCTGTGCCGCCAGCCCCATCGCCCCAAGCCTCGAAAACTCCCGCCGAGATAACCCCATATGTCCGACCTCCACTTTCCAGCCATCCTACCCGACCGAATTTGTAGCGCGGCACGCAAAAATTATCTCCGACTGGAGTTTTGTGGTTTTTCAAGGAGTTTTCGGGAAAAGTGAGTGAAAGTCGATGGTTTTTCGTGGTGAGTTTGTGGTGAGAAGTGTGGTGAATTGTGGTTCTAAACTGACCGTTTTTCAAGCTCGAAACTTTGCCACTTTTTGAATTTTTCTGTGGAAAACATAAACATTTCGTGACGGGGAGATACCGCCCAAAGAAAGACCCCGGAGCAAACGATTCGCTCCGGGGTCTGACACTTCTACGGTTTTCCGGCTTAGTACATGCCGTCCATACCGCCGCCGCCATGCTGATGTCCGCCGCCGCCCGCTTCCTTCTTCTCGGGAATGTCGGAGATCATCGCTTCGGTCGTCAGCATCAAGCCAGCGATAGAGGCCGCGTTCTGCAGTGCAGTGCGCGTCACCTTCGTCGGATCGATAACACCGGCCTTCACCAGGTCCTCGTAGACGCCGGTAGCGGCGTTGTAGCCGTAGTTGGCCTCCTTCGATTCGTGGATCTTGCCGATAACGACCGCGCCCTCTTCGCCTGCGTTCGAGACGATCATGCGCAACGGCTCCTCGATCGCGCGCCGAATGATCGTTGCACCGATCTTCTCGTCGCCTTCGAGTTTCTTGATCACTTCCTCGACCGCAGCCGT